>CAZSEN010000019.1:0-5547 GCA_964605995.1 uncultured Candidatus Saccharibacteria bacterium
AACCTGTCTTACATGTCTTTAAAAAAATTATTAACATAGTTATCCCCAGTTTTTACTGATAAATCTTAATAAAAGACAATGAAATTACAGTAAAATATAGCTCAATTTTAAGAAAAAGAAGATTTTCGAGTTGTGTGGGTAGGGAGAATCGGTCACAGGTATTTTTCTGCTGAAAAAGCCTGCGACCCCGCCTCGCGCCGCCGCACTCCGGCTTTCGATTCTCTAATAGCCCTTCACAAACAAAAACATCCAAAAAATGGATGCTTTTGTTTGTGTGCGGGTAGGGAGAATCGAACTCCCGTCTCATCCTTGGCAAGGACGTGTTCTACCACTAAACCATACCCGCATTTTTATTCTTAAAAAAGAAACTGTTTCAGTTTAACATAAATCTTTTTCTCTTTGAAGTATTTTAAGAATAAATTATCTAACTCTTCACATTTAGAATGATTCGGCTACAACTCTCGACTCGCCGTCGCTCGACTCGGTCGCAGCCCCGCCTCGCGGTTTTGCAAGCTTGCAAAACATCGCTATGGCTTTCGAATCCTGACAAAAGCTCATAAATGAGCTTTTTCTGGCACTGTGCGCCTAGCAGGATTCGAACCCACAATAACGGTTCCGAAGACCGTTGTGATATCCATTTCACCATAGGCGCTCAAAAATATATTTCTTACTGCATTATTATACACAAAATTACGAAAATAGTAAGGATTCGTATATAATATTGTTATTCATGAAACAGGATTTCTCTATTCCAAAAGAAGTTTCACAAGTAACAGAAACACTTGAAAAAGCTGGTTTTGAAGCATACCTTGTCGGTGGTTGTGTTCGAGATTTAATAAGTAAAAAGAAGCCAAAAGATTGGGATATTACGACAAATGCAAATCCTGATCAAATTATCGGACTCTTTGAAAAGACGATTTATGAAAATAATTTCGGAACTGTCGCTGTTTCACAAGAAACAGTTTCAGATGAAACATTAAAAATAATCGAAATAACTCCATACCGTCTTGAAGGGAAGTACAGCGACAGCCGCCATCCAGATTCAATTTCTTTCAGTCAAAAATTGGAAGATGACTTAAAAAGAAGGGATTTTACAGTAAATGCTTTAGCTTATAGCATTTCTAAAGGACAAATTATTGATCTTTATAAAGGACAAGAAGATTTAAAGGACAAAATAATCCGCGCAGTCGGTAATCCCGAAGAACGATTTTCAGAAGATGCTCTGCGCATGCTCCGAGCGGTTCGCTTTGCTGTCCAGCTTGGTTTCACAATCGAGAAAGAAACAGAAAAGGCAATTCTGGAAGAAAGCTCACTACTTAAGAAAATTTCTCAAGAAAGAATCCGGGACGAGTTCTCAAAAATAGTTTTATCGGCAGAACCGATGAAGGGAATTCAGATTATCCACAAACTTGGCTTACTTAGATATATCATTCCAGAACTTGAAGAAGGTGTAGGAATTGATCAAAAAGGCGAGCATATTTATGATGTTTTCAATCACATTCTTCACGCGCTTGATCATGCTGCAGAGAAAAAACTCCCTTTAGACATCCGTCTTTCAGCGCTTTTTCATGATATCGGCAAGCCTCGTACGCGTCGCTGGGATGGTTCGAAAGCTGGCGGAAAAGGGAAATATACTTTTTACGGCCACGAAGTCATTGGAGCACGCATGATACGCAAAATTATGGAGCGACTCAAATTCTCAAAAGATATATCTGAAAAGGTCGAAAAACTGGTTCGCTACCATATGTTCTTCTCTGACACGGAGCAAATCACGCTGTCGGCAGTACGTCGAACAATCGTCAATGTCGGACGAGAGAATATTTGGGATCTCATGGAGGTGCGTGAATGCGACCGTGTCGGCATGAAGAAAAAGGAAGCGCCATACCGTCTGCGCAAGTATCACGCCATGATCGAAGAAGCGCTTCGAGCGCCAACGTCGGTCAGCATGCTGAAGATTGACGGGGCCAAGCTTATGGAACTTGGCATCAAGCCGAGCCCGCGCATGGGCTGGATTTTGCACGCGCTGCTTGAAGAATGTCTCATTGATGATGAAAAAAATAGCCCCGACTATCTTTCAGGAAGAGCTTTAGAACTGGAGAAGCTGTCCGATAAGGAATTGAAAATGCTTGGCGAGAAGGGGAGGGAGAGAAAGGAAGAAAAAGAAGAAGCCGAGCTCGCCGAAATCCGAAAGAAGCATTTTGTGAAATAAAAGGCTGCTCAGATTCGTATTTTAAAAGCGCGCATATTTTCTGCGGAGTTTTTGATTGATGATCAATTCTTCAAATCAAGCTCAATGGGGCAGTGATCGGAGCCATAAATATCAGTTAAAATTTTCATATCTTTGATTTTGCTGAGTAAATCTGGACTGACAAAAAAATAGTCAATTCTCCAGCCAACATTCCTGTCGCGGGCGGCGGTTTTCATATCCCAATATGTATATGCGCCTTTTTTGTCGGGATAAAGCTGACGAAAAACATCAACATAGCCGGCATTGACCACCTCATCAAGCCACGCGCGCTCTTCCGGCAAAAATCCGGTATTCTCTTCATTTTCTTTCGGGCGGGCAAGGTCAATCGCCTCATGGGCAGTATTCACATCCCCGCAGAAAATAACTTTCTTGCCTTTTTTCCTCAAACCCTCGATGAATTTCAAAAATTCATCATAAAATTCAAGCTTATAGGCGAGCCGCTCCGGCCCGCCGCCGCCATTAGGAAAATAAACATTCAAAAGCGCAAAATCTTTATAATGCGCAATGATAATTCTTCCTTCATCGTCGAATTTCTTGATGCCGATTCCGTATTCAACTTTTTCAGGTTCAATCTTTGAGTAAATCGCCACGCCGCTATATCCTTTTTTGACCCTGGAATGAGAAAAATAAGAGAAATATCCTTTTATATTCCTGACTTCTTCAGGAAGCTGTTCCGGTTCTGCTTTTGTTTCTTGCAGACACACAACATCCGGCTTCTGGTCCTTAAACAAGGGAAGAAAATATCCGTTTTTATGCGTAGCCCGCAAACCATTTGTGTTCCAGCAAAGTATCTTCATTCCGTAAGTATACTATGCCTAATTTAAAAAATTAAAATTGACAACAAGGTCGATTGCCGATAAAGTTTAATGAAACTTGTTCTTAAAAAAATCAACACATGACCAGAATCATCACGATTATCTCGAGATTTTTGCTTCTCGGGCTTATTATGAGCAGCCTTGTCAGCGGAATTGCATATCTGCTTGACTGGCCCCTGTCTGTAAGCGCTGTATTTTTCGGAATATACTTCAGTGTCGCCATAATACTATATCTGCAGCAGCGAATTTGGATAATGAAAAATATTTGGGATCATCTTTCAAGTCAAAATCCAAAATTTAAAAACTTGATGATCTGCTTGTTCACGGCGATAGTATTTGCAATATCATCCATTATGACAAGTTTTATTTCTGCTTCCTCTGCTTTTAGGATTATCAATGTCTCCCTTGGAACAATCCTCTGCTATTTAACATTTTCATTGCTCTATTACAGCAACAAGCGCCCGCTTCAAAAATTCTGGCATTTCATGATCGCCAAGCCAAAAAAACAAAAACCCAGCTCATTCTAGAGCTGGGTTTTTTATGCAAAGCTCTTGTATTTCTCGCATCCGAGCGACCATTTGACAAATATTTTAAATATTATATTCTAAGCACAAACACATTCTTTAAAAACTAAACATTATGGAAACAGAAAGCACTCCAACACTGCCTTTCTCCGAAGTGCGTGAAATCTTCGGAGAGAAAAACTGCATAAATCCCGAAGTAATCGGTGATATCCTGAAAGTAAACATAGGAAATCCGGAGCTGTCTCTGATTACCTGTTCGATTAAAGAGCTCGAGCAACATGCTGAAGCCGGACGATTCCTGACTTTCCGAATCAGTAAAACACACAACGGAAAGCCGATGACAATGAAGGAAGTGTGTAAGCTCGCAAAATCAAAACCTGATTTAAATATCGGGGGAAGCGGGAAAATCCTCCTCGCCGAACCTCATAGCGATTATTGGTTCAAGAAAAAACCGTTTTTCACGGAGGATGTTCCGCGGCCGGGCTTTGCGATAATCGACAAAGACATCGCGCTCAACTCGATTGATAAGAATTTCATCGAGCAGACGGCGCTAGTCGCCAAATGCGCTTCGTTATTTTTTAAAACTTTGCCGATGCCTCGTATCGTCAAAGAAGCGATTCGTGAATTTAAAGGCGCGTTCATCGAAGAATATGCGGGAAATATTGCCACAAAACTCGCAGAGCTTCAGATGACAAAGCTCTTCAGGCAAACACCCGTAGAATTCCTCTATGATTCAGAGCTATATATGCAGCAGAACAATGAACTGCTCTGCAAAGAGCATGCCGTGCTGACTTCATGCTTGAGCGATTCCTCTTTTGTTTTTGTCGAAGGCTTGAATTCTTTGGGAATGACAATCGGCAGAATGAAACCGGAAGAAAAGCATAAGTCGCTGGGCATGTGTTTTGTCAGGCCGCTTGCGCTTAGAGCATAGAACAAAATCCCTCACGATCGATCGTGAGGGATTTTTTACTGTAAAAATGATTTGATTTTATGTGAAACCTCCAAAGCTTCTCCTTCAAAATACTTTCGTTTTCCATGCCAATGAATAAAGCCGTCACCCTTAAAACGAGGCACTACATGAACGTGCGCGTGCGGCACAAGCTGTCCGGCAGCCAATTCATTATTCATTTCGATATTTATTCCATCGGCCTCCACTCCGTTTTTTATAGCAATGGAAAGTTTCTTGGCTACAACAGCAATTTTCGCAAGCAATTCATCAGGTAATTCATATATATTCGCGTAATGCTCTTTCGGAATAATCAATGTATGGCCGATATTGACCGGATTGATGTCCAAGATCGCCACCATCTCGCCGTCTTCATACATAAAGTCGGCGGAAATTTCTTTTTTGATAATTTTACAGAAAAGACAATCATCCATAGTATTCATATACTATCATATATGAATCGCCTCAGGACAGACTGATGGGGAATTGAAAATTAAAAAAGCGGCAGATTTTTACATCGTGCCGCTTTTAATCTTTTTTCGAATTGCGCTTATTCAATTCTTTTTGAATTTCAGCCAATTTCTCAAAATTATTCTCATTATTTTCTTTCAAAAGCATTTTCTTCATTTCCTCAAGATCTTCAGTCTTCATTTCCGCGTACGGGGCGGGCTTTCTTGATATTTTATCGTCTTTGCCTGTTTTATCAGATGATGTCTCTCTATTCTTCCGCTCAAAATGAAGCTTCATATTATGAAAAACGGATTCATTCGCATATATCGGACATTTGAAGCAAAAAGCTATCGCAAGCCCATCTCCGATCCTCGCCCTGACGGCAATATCTTCTTTTTTATTATCAGGATGCGACATGACAAGATGAACCTTGAATATTTCTTCATCTAATAAAAAATCATTTATGACGAGCTCCTTCAGAGTAAAGCCCGTGCTTTCGATAATATTCTTGATGAGTTCATGGGTAAATGGAATTTCAGGCGTTTCATTATCCAGCGCATCGGT
>CAZSEN010000019.1:5647-10138 GCA_964605995.1 uncultured Candidatus Saccharibacteria bacterium
GTGAACTTTCCTCATATCCGGAACTTTTACAAACTCTGCTTTCACATAGGGGAATCAAAACTGAAAAGGAGGCGGAAAAATTCTTGAATCCTTCATATGAAAAAGATCTCCATGACCCATTCCTGATGAAAAATATGGAGAAAGCCGCCGTGAGGATTTTTGAAGCGATAGAGGCCAAAGAAAAAATCATGATTTACGGCGACTATGACTGCGATGGCATACCTGGCTCCGTCATCCTGCATGATTTTTTCAAGAAAATCGGCTATGAAAATTTTGATGTGTATATTCCAGACAGGCACGAAGAAGGCTACGGCCTGCACAACAAGGCTGTTCATCAATTTATAAAAAATGGAATCAAACTTCTCATCACTGTCGACCTTGGAACTTCCGATATAGATGAAGTTACCGAAGCGCAAGCTGGGGGAATCGATGTCATCGTCACCGACCATCACTTACCCGGACCGATTCTTCCGCCTGCATATGCGCTGCTTAATCCGAAACAAGGCGGCGATACATATCCATATGACATGCTCTGCGGCTCCGGAGTCGCATTCAAGCTTGTTCAGGCGCTGATAAAAAAATATGGAGAATTTTTTAAAGTTCAGGACGGCTGGGAAAAATGGCTGCTCGATATGGCAGGTCTGGCGACTCTCTCCGATATGGTGCCGCTCAAAGATGAAAATCGAGTCCTCGCGCATTATGGATTGAAGGTTTTGAAAAAAAATAGAAGAATCGGATTGCAGAAACTCTTGAGTAAGATAAAAATCGACGCGCGACATCTTTCAGAAGACGACATTACATTCATGGTCACGCCGAAACTGAATGCTGCATCCCGGATGGACTCGCCGCGGAGAGCATTCGAACTCTTGTCCGCTGTGGACGAAGTGGCTGCCGGAAATCTTGCGCATCATCTCTCAAAAATAAATGATGAAAGAAAAACTCTAGTCGCCAGTATCATGAAGGAAGTTAAACAAACGATTGAAGAGAGGGAAGAGAGGCCGGTTATCGTCATCGGCAATCCCTCCTGGAGAATCGGAATTTTAGGGCTTGTGGCATCTCGCTTGACGGAAGAATATAAAAAGCCGGCATTCGTGTGGGGTCTTGAGGGCGGCGAGGTTATCAAAGGATCATGCCGTTCGGATGGAAGCGTGAACGTCGTAGAAATAATGCGGGAGCTTGAAGAAGATATGCTTATTGATTTTGGCGGACATGAACTTGCGGGAGGATTTTCCGCCTCTCATGAAAAAATCCATTCTCTGGAAGACGAGCTCAGCCTCGCTTATGAGAAAACCAAGAAGGAAAGCTCGGGCAGTGAACGAAAAATTTTTATAGATAAAAAAATATCGCTCGATGACGTGACGATGAAAAATTATGAGTTGATTGAAAAAATGGCGCCATTCGGAGTCGACAATCAAAAGCCGACATTTCTTTTTGAAGGAATAGAAATAGATGCCGTAAAGCAATTCGGCAAGGGTGAGGAACACCTTGATCTTTCCTTCAAGAAGGAAGATGGGGAAAAAATTCGAGCAATCAAATTTTTTTCAAAACCGGAGAGCTTTGCTGTTTCACTTTCTCCGGGCAATAAAATCAATCTGATCGCCACGCTTGAAAGATCAATGTTTATGAACAGGCCAGAGCTGAGACTGCGAATTGTTGATATAGTAGTATAGAGCACAAACTGTTACACATAAATCATGAAACAAAAAAATATCATCATATTCACAGATGGCAGCTCCCTCGGCAATCCCGGACCGGGCGGATTCGGAGCGGTTATTTTGTTTCAGAAAGAAAATAAAGTCATCGAAATCGGCGAGTATGAAGCGAGTACGACCAATAATAGGATGGAGATAACGGCTGCCATTGAAGCGCTCTTGGCAATAGAAAAAGAAAACGGTGAAACAATCATCTACACGGATTCGGCATATCTTTTAAATGGAATAACATCGTGGGTGTATGGATGGGAGAAAAACGGCTGGGTTACTGGAACCAAAGAACCCGTATCGAACATCGACCTCTGGCAGAAGCTTCTGCTCGAAGTAAGAAAGCGTCAAAAAACTGGAATAGTGACCTGGGAAAAAATCAAAGGCCATGCGGGAATAGTCGGCAACGAGCGGGCGGACATCATCGCCACAAGTTTTGCTGATCAGAATCCTGTTGAATTTTTCCATGGAACGCTTGAAGCATACGAGAAAATGATCGGGGGGAAACTCCTTGATCTGGCTCATGTAAAATCTCCAAAGAAAAAATCTTCCGGCTCTTCAAAAAAAGCATATTCATATTTGAGCTTGATCGGCGGAAAACTCGCCAAACACGAAACATGGGCGGAGTGCGAGAGAAGGATCAAGGGCGTATCAAATGTAAAATTCAAAAAAGCGCTCTCAAAAGAAGACGAAGAAAATATCTTGCGGGAATGGGGGATATGAACTAGAATAGTTCTTCAATGCCTCGATTACTCAAAAATAATCTTTATATTTTTGTCGGATCTTTTGCTCTGGGAATATTCGCGCGGTCTATTTTCCCGACGCCATATCCAGTCATTCTCCTTTTCTGCCTAATCTCCGCAGCACTCCTTTTATACAATCATTTTATCAGCGTAAAAAAATCAAATGCAGGAATTTTAGTTGCGCTTGTGATTTTTTCTTTTTCTCTCGGAACGCTTCGCGCAAATTATGCCGCCGCGAAAAAAAGCGGCCCTGATTTTGAAGATAGAATCGGGCAGAAGATTAAGATTAAGGGCATCGTTGATGAGGATATTCGGGAAGGAGATGGCAATGTTAAGCTTGTCGTATCTCCAAAGATAGATAACAAAAAAGGAAATGCAACTTCTTCATCGGGGAAAATTTTAGTGACAACCGACCTGTATTCCGATTTCCACTACGGCGATGAGATAGACCTTGAAGGAAAACTGGAGGGGCCGAAAAATTTCCTGTCGCCGAACGGAAAAACATTCGACTACATTTCATATCTCGCGAAAGACAGAATATATTATGAAATGAAATATCCGGAGATACGGCTTCTCTCAGTCGGCCATGGCAATACCATCAAGAGAAAACTTTTTTCAGTGAAAAAGAACTTCACTGAAAAAATAAATGAGATGATTCCCGCCCCGGAGAATTCTCTCTTGGCTGGAATTCTTCTCGGCTCAAAGCAATCCCTCGGGGCCGAATTGAAGAAAGATTTCATCAATACCGGCACAATACATATTGTAGCGCTCTCCGGATATAATGTGACGATTGTCGCTGAGATGATCATAAAATTTTTTTCTTTCATGCCAAAAATCTTCGCCGGTTATCTGGGTGCGATTTCCATAATCTTGTTTGCGATGATGGCGGGCGGCGGGGCGACTGTCGTCCGAGCTTCAATCATGGCAATTCTGGTGATCATTGCCCGGCAGAATGGCAGGAATTACGATATCGGGCGCGCGCTCGTACTCGCGGGATTTTTCATGCTCATGCAAAATCCATTGATCTTGGTTTTTGATTCTTCATTTCAGCTTTCTTTCCTTGCGACAATCGGCCTGGTGTATCTTGCTCCGAAAATATCAACATATCTTTTATGGATCCCGGAAATAATACATCTGCGCGATCTGGTGGCGGCAACTCTCGCGGCGGAAATTTTTGTCCTCCCATTTATCGCATATCAAACCGGAATCTTGTCGCTAGTCGCGCTTCCGACGAATCTTCTCATCCTGCCGCTTATTCCAACAACGATGCTTTTCGGTTTCTATGCCGGAATCACGAGCTTCATGTCTGCAGTACTCGCTCTGCCTTTTTCTTATATTTCCTACGGCCTGCTTCATTATGAGCTTGCCGCGGTGAAATTCTTCTCTTCACTTCCTTTCGCGACAATGACAGTGAAAAATTTTCCCGTCATGGCACTCGCCATGATATATGGCGGACTTTTCTATTTTGTCTTTGCGTCAAACAAAGACAAAAACCCGCGCCGGCTTCCTGCATGAAATAAATCACCACACTTAATTAAGTGTGGTGATAAAAAAGCCCTGGCGCATGCGCCAAGGCTTTATTCAAATAACTACCGCGCAGCTGAAGATAAAACTTCAACTGCTTTCTCAAGCTGAGAATCATATCCTGCAAGAATTCCTTCTCTTGAATATATGACAGGGAAATCCGGAATGACAGGATTGTTTTCAAGCTGCCGGTTGCTTGCAGTAAAAAATTTACAGATGCTTACCGACATCGCTGAACCGAATGACAAAGAAGGCGTCACGGAAATATTAACAGCGCCAGCGCTCGGCTGTCCCACAATCAGAGCTTTTCCATTCTCTTGCAAGACAGAAGCAAAAATCTCCGATGCAGAACCGCTGCCTCCATCAATGAGCACCGCAACAGGCTGGATTCCATACAGGCGGGGAAGCTTTCCTTGAGCAATGAACCTCGATGTGTCTTTTGAATTGTGGCCCACATTATAAAATTCAAGCGTGCTTGAATCAAGAAACATTCCAAGCAGCTCATGAACATTCGAAAGATAACC
>CAZSEN010000020.1:0-9345 GCA_964605995.1 uncultured Candidatus Saccharibacteria bacterium
TGGCTTCCCTCATCCCAGCCGCGAGTCTCTTGCAGGATTTTTTCACCTTTCTCCAAGAGCGCAATATGCCGAGCGACTTCAAAGTTGATTGCCTTCTCGACCGACTTGAATGAATTCAAATTCTTCACTTCGCATTTCGTGCCAAATTCATCTGTCGCCGAGACGGAAATATTCGCCTCGACGCGCATCTCGCCTTTTTCCAAATTCGCCTCCGATACGCCAAGATATCTCAAGAGAAGCTGGAGTTCTTTTGCAAATGCCGCCGCATCTTCGGCAGTGTGAATCACCGGCTCGGTCACAAGCTCCATAAGCGGCACGCCTGCGCGATTGAAATCCACCAGGCTATAATCTCCTCTGTCATGCTTTGATGTCGCCGTATCTTCTTCCAAATGCACACGGGTGATTTTCACGCCGCGCAATTCCCCTCCGGAGACGATCGGATATTTGTACTGGCTGATCTGATAGCCTTTCGGTATGTCGGGATAAAAATAATTCTTGCGGTCGAATTCCGTGAAGTCAGCGATAGTGCCGCCGAGCGCAAGCCCGACTTTGATGACGCTCTCGACTGCTTTCTTGTTTATCACAGGCAGCGTACCCGGATGCGCCATGCAGACCGGGCAGACATTCACATTCGGCTGTTTTTCTTCAGGGTCATTCTTTGAATTGCAGAACATTTTTGTCTTTGTGTTGAGTTCCGCGTGAATTTCAAGACCGATAGTTGTATGATATTTCCTTTCCATTGCTTGAATTATATAGAAAATAAGCTGATTTGTATGCTTGACAATTCATATAGTATATTATAAAGTTTTTCCAGATAAAGAACCTTATAAAAAAATGCTTATGTTCCCATATGCCACAGCACGCAAGGTTGAACAAAGAGAGATATCGCGAATAGCTAAAGAACTTCTTGGCAACGAATCTTCTGATGTCACAGAAGATGAAGTAAATGACAAAATTTCTGGAGAAATAGAATTTCAGGAAAAACTCCGAAACGAATACACTGATTACTTCTTCAATAATCTCGGAACCGGAGAGCAGTTAAGTTTCAGCGAATGGAGCTTGAAGAATTATCCCGCGCTCGATTGACAGCCAAAAATATTCCTGATAAGCTTCGTTTGGAAATTAAATCACCGTCGCGAAAAATCACCGGGCAGCTACCTTAGTGAGACACGCAGCCGTGCAGGCCACTGGAGTTATCCAGTGGCTTTTTTTATTTTTCCAAAATCTTTGAAAGTTCATCCGAAAATGCTTTTACTGATATGTCATCAAATAAGCTGACAGCAAAAACAGGTTTTCCCAATTTTTTGAATTCTTTCAATTTTTCTTCCACCGTTTTCTCATCCGTCACATCTGTTTTTGTCAGGATGATGATTTCATCTTTTTGAGAAAGCGCGCTGTCGTATTTTTCAAGCTCGTTTCTGATCTCTTCATATGTCTTCATCATGTCTTCATTTTCAAACGAAACCAAATGCGCGAGCATTTTCGTGCGTGTGATATGGCGGAGGAATTTCGTTCCCAGTCCTTTCCCTTCCGATGCGCCTTCGATGAGTCCGGGAATATCAGCAATGATATGCCCGTAAAAATCTCCCAAGTTCGGATCAAGCGTGGTGAACTGATATGCGCCGATTTTTGCCTGCGCGCGCGTGAGCGCATTCAGCAAGCTCGACTTGCCGGCATTCGGCAAGCCGATCAATCCGACTTCCGCAAAAAGACGGAGCTCAACATTAAATTCCCCTTCCTCTCCCGATCTTCCCGGCGTCGATTCCTGCGGCGTCGTATTCGTGGATGATTTGAAATGCTCGTTGCCCAAGCCGCCTCGTCCACCTGAAAGCAGGAGTTCCTTTTGTCCCTCTTCAGTCAATTCATATTCCTTTCCATTTTCCATATTTTTTACGACAGAGCCGACTGGAAGCTCGATTATCATGTCTTCTCCGTTTGCGCCATGCAAGCTGTCGCTTCCGCCATCTTCGCCGCGCTCAGCGATGAATTTTTTCTGGTGGCGGTATTTGGCGAGTATATAAATATCACGCGTTGCGAGAACATACACATTCCCTCCATTGCCGGCATCGCCGCCCGAAGGACCGGAGAATTCCTTGCTCTTTTCATGGCGCCAGCGAACAACGCCGTTTCCGCCGTCGCCCGCTTTCGCATATATTTTCATTTCATCTATAAAAGCCATAGTTGTGTGATATTAGCCGTTTAATGCCTGTTCTGCAAGCGCCAGCGCGCCTTCTTTGCTTTTAGCCGCGGCCAAAAATCTATTCTTGTGGCAGAAAATCGTATCCGGAACGGATGAAACTTCAGCAAGCGCTCTACCAGAAAGCCCCGCCCATTTTTCCGGCAGATCTTTTCGAAGGTTGAAATCAGCCAATGTCTTTCTGATTCCGGTGAGATTCCAACCGCTTCCTTTCTTATCATCAGGATACACGGCAAAAAGCGTTTCCGGCAGATTGTTTTCGATGACAATCTTCACAATCTCAAATCGAGAGAACGGTTCAGACAAGACCAGAAGCCTCTTATCAGCGGTATTTTTATACGTTTCTATGATGATATTCTCTTCCTCTATATAATCAGCCGCACTTTTGATTTCCCGTTTTAAAATCAGCATGGCGATTTTCAATGCTTTGAAAAATGCGGGATCGGCAAGACTGCCATCTTCTTTCCATGTCGGCTGAAGCGAAGCGAAGAAATTGTGGATCACATAATCGTATATCCCATCGAATTTCGGCGAACTGATCGAAATGCCATTATCCGGTCCGTCAATCGATTCAACGATCTTTTTTTCTATAATGTCAGCGATTTTTTTTGAGCCGCATAATTTTTCGCCATAATTTTTCCACACCAAGCCGAATGCCGCATACGGGATGCCGTCCTGACGAATCCCCGCGCCGCCGATTTGATGGTGATCGTATCGATTTCTTTCAGGATCATAGATGCCGCCGACATCAACCGCAAAATCAGCCGCGCTGATCAATTTTTCATCGCGAGTCCGGATGATCTTGCAGCGCCCGCCGAGCAGAAGCGAAAGCGTGGCGCATGCGAACACGTCATCAGCATGAAACGACCCGCTGTGAACGGCAATGCGCGGTTTTTTAGAGAATAGTTTGAACATAAAAATGATGTAATGAATTTACTTTTTAAGCTCTTCCCAGACTTCATACAGGAAAGCGACAAGTTTTTCAAAGAAAATGAAACCCAGAATGAACAAGAGGATTATGATTGAAAAATTATGGATTTCCTTGGTGATTCCAAGCGCCGCATAGCTGAAAAAGTAGCCAAGAGAAAATATTTCAGGAATCCAGATCATCGCGGAGTAGAATTCCGCTTTGAAATACGTTTTAAAATCTATCTTTGAGTATCCAGCCAAGATGAGGACGAAATGATTGATGCCATAAATAAATTTTGAAATGAAAATCGACCAGAAAGGATTTTCTTTGAACTTCGGAAACAGATGATACACTCTTTTTTCCAGATACATAAAGAAGTGGTTTTCAGCGAAGCGCTTCTTGAGGAACATTCCCAGCTTGTACCAAGAAATAGCTTTAAAAATCGCGCCCAAAAATCCTGTGGCTATGACGAGCGGCAGATTGAGTACCCCGAGCTGCGTCAGTATGCCGGCAAAAATCAAGACAAGTTCGCCTTCAAGCACGACGCCGAAAAACAAAAGCACATATGCCAATACTTCATATCCTTCTGCAAAATGTTTCAATGCGTTTACTGTTTCCATAGTGATTTTTTAGTAGAAAATTTTATCACCAACCCAATTAATAGCTGAAATAATGGCAGCTCCAAAAAGCGCGGCTATTATCGTAGCAACAGTGAAGCCGGCGATGAATGTTCCGAGAAAATAAAATATGGCGGCATTTACCACGATATGAAAAAGTCCGAATGTGAGCAGATTGATCGGCAATGTCAGAATATCGAGTATCGGCTTGGCGACAAGCACGATGACAGTCAGACACGCGCCGACGATAAGCGCCACGGCAAATGATGCGACAGCGATTCCCGGCACGAAATGCGCCGCCGCGAGCACTGCCAGAGAAAGTATTATCCAATGGAGAATGATTTTCATAAAATTAGCTTTTAATTGCTAGGTTGTAGTTTTTAGCTTATTAATTAAATCAATTTTTCTCTTAGTTTCTTCAAACTTGTATTGCAGTCCTTCAATCTCTTGCTCAAGCCCACTATATTCTTTTTCACTTTTTGCTTTGTCTTTTTGAGCGCGAAGACTTTCTATTTCTCCGGAGATTTTAGTGAGTTCATCGGCTAATGCTTGTCCGATTGAATCGAAATCATCAAGTGAAAATTTTTTAATTTTCAAGTCTGCAATGCTCTCTTTTGCTTCAAGTTCTGTGATTACAGATTCAGTCTGGCTTATTTTTTTATCATAATCAGGCTTCTCAATTCTTTTCTGCCGTCTTCCTAGCGAATTGAATTGCTTTTCCGTAGCATCAAGATAGTTATATTGATTTTTCAACACTATTTGCAAATTATATTTTTCATTTATTGTATCAACAGGGTCCTGCTCTTCTTCGATTTTTTGATTTTTATTTTCAAATGAATTTTTCATAGTCTTAAAAATTTAGAATAATGAATCCACAACCTCCTTCACGACCATTCCGTCCGCCTTTCCTTTCAAATCTTTCATGAGCGCAGACATGAGCATTCCTTTTTTGGTTGCATCATTTATGCCAAGTTCTTCTTTTTTTGCTAAGGCGATTTTTTCCACTTCACCTCGCTCCATCATTTTTGGAAGATACTTTTCAAGATACGAGAGCTGGCTTTCTTCTTCCTTTACCAAGTCTTCCCGTCCGCCCTTTTTGAATTGCTCGATTGAATCTTTTCGTTGCTTCACCGATCGCATGATGACCGCCAGCGCTTCATCGTCCGCAAGCATTTCTTGTGGCTTTCTGTTTTTGGCGACAAGTTCATTCGTAAATGCAGACAAAAGCCCGCGCAAAACATCGAGCCTGACTTGCTCTTTTTTAAGCATTGCGTCTTTGATTTCAGCTTTAATTTCTTCGTGTATCATACGGATCATTCTACCAAAAATAATGCTATAATTCCACTATGGAAAAATTCTTATTTTTCGATACAGAAACCACAGGCAACACTGAAAATGATTTCATCTGCCAGCTTGCATATAAGAAAGGCGGTGAAATTTTCTGCGAGCTCTACACGCCGCCTGTGCCTATTCCGCCGGAAGCGAGCGCGGTGCATCATATTTCAAATAAAATGATTGAGGGCAAGCCGGCGTTCAAAGAAAGCAGCGACTATTCGAAAGTGAAGACGATTTTCGAAGACATGAAAAATATTCCCGTGGCGCACAATGCGAAATTCGACATCGGAATGATGAAAAAAGAAGGCATTGAAATTCCCCGCTTCATCTGCACGCTCCGGCTTGCTCGGCATCTCGATGAAGAGAATAAAATTCCGCGATACAATCTCCAATACCTTCGCTACTATCTGAATATGGATATCGAAGCGCAAGCCCATGATGCGCTCGGTGATGTAAAAATACTTGAGGCACTTTTCGAGCGCTTGAAGAATAAAATGATTGAAAAGCACGGCAGTGAAGAAAAAGCGCTCGAGGAAATGCTCGCAGTTTCAGCTCGCCCGTCGATTATGAATACATTCGGCTTCGGAAAATACATGGGGCAGAAAATTGAAGATGTTGCAAAAACAGACCGAGGATATCTCGAGTGGCTGCTCGCGCAAAAAATGCAAAGCACTTCGGACGAAGAAGATTGGATTTATACGCTGAAGCATTTTTTGGGGAAATAAAATACGCTCCGCACATCATTTTTTAAAATCTGGTCGGTGTTTTTTCGCGTAATTATCTGTAACATAGTTAGCGATCGCTAACTATGTTACAGATAATTACGCTTCATGAACTTACTCAACCGGACATTTTAAAAATCTGATGTGCTTCGCTTAAACACCAAGGTTCAGAAAGTAATCATCTTACCTTGGCGCAAAACAAAACCCCGCAGTTGCGGGGCTTTACATTATTCATCACAATCAATTTCTGCTATTTCTTCAGGCCGACAATCTTTTTCCGCCTTTCTGTTAGTACTAATATAAAAAACATGGGCTCTTTCGCCTTTTACTTTTAAAATGACGAGAATTTTTGCTTCATCCTTTGCTTTCAAAAATTGCTTGAAGGCTTTAGGATTTTGATCAAAAAGCTGGAGAATTTTTCTCCCTTCATCAGACGGACTATTCATTTCTTTCAAGTTTTAGAAAAACTAGTTTCTGATTTGAGATTAACATTAAAATTAACAAAAGAAAACCTTTCCGATTGATCGGAAAGGTTTTAAAAATTTTATTCCACAAACACATTTCTCATCACGCTTTTAATCGCAAGTACCAGAAATATGAGTGCCAGAAACGTCGAGAGAAATATTGAGCCGGCAAGGATGAGCCAGAGCGCATCATGGGTGATCTTTATTTTTTCCATCGGGAAAATCGAGATGCCGTCATGATGATACGCCATCAGCAAATCATGAACGGCAAAAATAACCGTGACATCCAGAAAAATAAAAAGCGTGGCAAAGAACAGAAAAACAATTGTCCTTAATTTGCTTGGTTTTCCCATTTTTTTCTTTTTTTAAAAAGCATTTTTCTAATAAGGATACTATCATGTATATTGTGGAATAACAATATAAGTTCGGCATTCGGTCCAAACAAATGAGCAGGTTGCTATTTGTTTTTTCCTCATTTGAACTTATAATTCAAATATGCCAGCACTGACTATCATTTTAATCGCCACTGTCTTAATTCTCATTTTTACGGTAATTCTGCTTGTTCTCAGGAAAAAACCCGAACAGAAAGATGATAGCAATTTCAAATTGCTTCTTGAGCTCGTAAATGAAAAGCTTGCCGAGTCAAAAAAAGAGATGAGCGAATCTCGCCGAGAAATGCAGACCACCGTGCAATCGCAATTTTCCGAATCCCAGAAATTGCTCCGCGAGATCAATGAGCAGATGAGCCGCTCGCTCGTTGATGTCGCAAAAGAACAGACTAAAACAAATGAAGCGACGAACCGCTTCATGACAATCGCTGAACAGCTCGCGAATCTCGAAAAAACACTAAAGCATCAGAAACAGCGCGGCAACTGGGGCGAGGCGTCGCTTGAGCTCATCCTCCAAAACACGCTCGCGCCGGGCCAATATAAAATGCAGTATCCGTTTTCAAACAAGGAAGTGGTTGATGCTGTCATCATTACAAAAGAAGGCATCATTCCGATCGACGCAAAATTCTCGCTCGACAATTACAATCGTATTACCCAAGCCGTCGATGACCGCCAGCGCGAAGAACTTGAAAAAGAATTCAAAAATGATCTGAAGAAGCGAATTGATGAGACCGCAAAATATATCCGGCCTGAAGAAGGCACGCTTCCCTTCGCATTCATGTACATTCCGGCTGAGGGAATTTATTATGACTTGCTTGTCAATGAAATCGGCGCAGTCAAAGTAAATACTCGCAATCTGATCGACTACGCGTACAACGACAAGAAAGTGATCATCGTCTCCCCGACAACATTCATGGCATACCTTCAGTCTGTGCTTTATGGCTTCAAGGCATTTAAAATTGAAGAAACAGCGAAAGATATCATCAAGCGCGTCGACGAGCTCGGCAAGCATCTGAAAGCGTATGAAGACTACATGACAAAGCTCGGCAATGCTCTCGGCACGACGGTCAATCATTACAACACCGCCTACAAAGAGCTCGGCAAAGTGGACAAAGATGTCACGCGCATCACCGGCTCATCGCCGGAGCTTTCCGCGACTCTGCTTGAGAAGCCGAATTTTGAATAACACATGACGCTCATCTCAAAAACCGATTACCTCACCTATTGCGAATGCCCGAAGAATGCGTGGATAAAAATACACAAGCGGGATATTTTCGACACATTTCCGCCGACTGATTTCGACAAATCTATCATTGAAATCGGCATCAATGTCGAAGAAGAATATGCGCGAAAATGCTTCCCAGACGGAGTGCTGATTGGAGGCAGGGATAAAGCCGCCCAAGAAAAAACGCGTGCGCTTATCGAAGCAAAAACTCCGGTTATTTTCCAAGCGGTATTTTCAACCAATGGCTTTCTTGCCGCCGGCGACATTTTGAAATATGACGCAGAAAATGACGTATGGGATATCTATGAAGTCAAAGCGACGAATTCAACAAAAGAATCCGGGGGCAGAAGCCATATCGACGACATCACATTTCAATCAATCGTGCTTGCCGATGCGGGACTTCGTATCAATAAATGCTTCATCGTGCATTTGAACAGCGAGTATATTCTCCAAGGCGAACTCAATCTGCGCGAACTCTTCGTCTATGATGATGTGACTGAAAAAGTCGGAAGCAAAAAAGAAGATATGCGGGAAAAAATGGAAAAGGCGAAGGCGTATCTTCTGCAGGAAAACGAACCGACGGGTTATTGCTCGTGCATCTATAAAGGACGGAACGGCCACTGCACCACATTCTCATATTCAAATCCGCAGATTCCGGAATATAGCATCCATAACTTAAGCAGGATCGGCTCGAGCAAGGCAAAACTCAAAGAACTCGCTAGTCGGGAAATCTGGAATATTGAGGATCTTCCAGATAACATGGAATTCTCAAAAAACCAACAGGCGCAGATCGATGCATATCTTCACGGCGCGCATATCGACACGCTCGGCATCCGCGATGAGCTTGAGCAGCTTGCATTCCCTCTTTATTTCCTCGACTATGAAACTTTTCCTGCTGCGATTCCGCGCTTCGACGGATATTCGCCGTATCAGCATATTCCGTTCCAATTTTCATTGCACAAGCTCGAATCAACCGATGCGGAGCTTGAGCATTTTGAATTCCTCCATATAATGTCCGGCGATCCGAATCCTCCGCTCATCGAGCATCTCAAAAAAACCATCGCGCCGCATGGATCGATTATTGTCTGGCATAAAAGTTTCGAGTGCAGCAAGAATAATGAAATGGCGAAACGGCATCCCGAATCCGCGGCTTTCTTGGCTCAAGTGAACGACCGCATTTACGACTTGGAAGATATTTTCACGAAACAATATTATGTCAAAAAAGAATTCAAAGGAAAGACATCCATCAAATTCGTACTGCCTGTCCTTGTGCCGGAATTAAGCTATAAAAAACTGAACATCCAGAATGGCCAAGCCGCCATGGAACAATGGAATCTTCTGGGAGGCGGCACTATTCCTGCTGAAGAGAGAGATGAAATTGCAAAAAATCTGAAAGAATATTGCAAGCTCGATACCTACGCGATGTATGTGATTTGGAAGAAATTGCATGACTTGATTTCTAAATAATCTTGCAGTAGTCTTACAG
>CAZSEN010000021.1:0-2085 GCA_964605995.1 uncultured Candidatus Saccharibacteria bacterium
CCGCCGTATAAGAGTTTTGCAGACTCTTGCCTTACCACTTGGCGACTAGGTCAGAAATAATTTTTAAAAAATCTTTTCACTCCTTATTTTTAAGAGTCTGCAGACTCTTGTCTTTCTATCACATTCGCTACGCTCATGCCACTTGGCGACTAGGTCAGAAACACATATGCCAATCCAAACTAACTAATTCTTAATATACCACTATTCTAAACGAATTTAAATTCTAATTTTGAGGCAGCAATAAACTGTCGATCAGCTGCCTGTTCTTTTCCCCGATATCTATCTCAAAATCAAAAAAGGGTATGACTTTGGTCTTCATGTTTTTTTTAACATAATCCCGCAGATCAGCCCGTTTTCTTTTCAGAAAATCAAGAGCCTCCTTCTCTTTCTTTTCGGGAAATACGGTCACAAAAACTGTCGCTCTTTTCAAGTCGCTTGAAACATCCGCATGTGTCACTGTGACGAGCGAGGTATTATTCACCTCGTTTTTCAGATAATTTGCCGCAGCCTCTCTTATGAAATTGCTGATTTTTTCTTGACGTAGAGTCATTGTTTTAATTTCTATTTTTGAACAGTTATGAACGCTTCGATCACATCACCCGGAGCGATGACAGTTTTTGTCTCTATAAGCATTCCGCACTCAGATCCTTCCAAGACTTCTCCTGTTTTAACCTTGCCGTGCTCAAGCCCGATTATCTTTCCTTTTCCAATTTCAAAATCTCTTCGCAGAATCCGCACGACTCCGCCAGACTTGAGACCGCCTTCAGAAACTTTTCCTCCGACAACTTGCCGGTCTTTTGTATTGCTGAAAGTCTTGAGAATTTTTGCTTTGCCGGTCGTTTCCAGCACCTCTATTCTCGGCCTTCTTTTTTCCAATTCTTCTTTGAGCCAGTCGGTCAATTTATAAATGATATCAAACGTATGGATTGGCACGCCAAGCTGCTCATTCAGATCTAGCGCGCCTGAATCTATTTTGACATTGAATCCGACGATAATCGCTTCTTTGTCTGAGCCGGCAAGCCGCACATCCGCTTCTCCGATGGCGCCCGCCCCTTTTTGGATTATTTTGAACGCGACAGCCGGGCTGCTCAACTTTGAAATTTCTTTTTCAATCGCTTCGACGGTTCCCAAAACATCGGTCTTTATGATAAGAGGCACGAGCTTGGTTTCATCCGTGAACAGCGCGGCAGCAACTTTCGACGCCGCATCTCTGCTTGCTTTTACCGCCGCCGAATTCTTTTTCGCAGCTTCCTCCGCTTCTTTCTTTGAAGCGTAGGATTCAAATGTTGCGCCGACGCTTGGAATCTTGCTCCAGCCGATGATCCTGATAGGGGAAGAGAAAGCAGCTTTATCTATCTGATTGCCCAAGAAATTTTCAAGAATTCTGGTGCCAGCAAGCGCATCTTCGGCAACGACAAACATGCCCTTGGAAAGCACGCCGTCTTGTATGACAAGCGTCGCTGAAATCCCCCTTTTGGTGTCGAGTTTTGATTCGATGACGACGCCGCTCGCATGCTTGCTCTCATCTCCTGTAAGCTCTGTCAGTTCCGCTACAAGGAGAATGGTGCTCAATAGCTGATCAACGCCTTCTCCGGTTTTTGCAGAGATCGGAGTGAACGGGATTTCACCGCCGAATCCTTCGAGATAAATTTCTTTCTCGATGAGATCCATCTTTGTCTTTTCAATATTCGCGCCCGGCCTGTCTATTTTGTTGATCGCGACCACGCAGGGAATCTTCGCGGCCTTGATAGTGTTCCATGCTTCAATTGTCTGTGTTTTGACGGAATCTTCCGCTGAGACGACGAGAATGGCAATATCGGCAACATCAGCCCCGCGCTCCCGCATCTTTGAAAATGCTTCATGTCCCGGCGTATCTAAAAACGTGATTCTTTTTTCTTGGCCTTTCTCATCTTTATGATGAACTTCATAGGCGGAAATATGCTGGGTGATTCCGCCGGCTTCTTTTTCAACGATATTTGTTTTGCGGATATAGTCTAAAAGCGTTGATTTGCCATGGTCGATATGTCCCATGACGACGACAATGGGAGGACGTTCGATTATTCTGTTTTTTTCTTGGTTTGGCAT
>CAZSEN010000021.1:2185-9293 GCA_964605995.1 uncultured Candidatus Saccharibacteria bacterium
TGTTTTGCCTTAAGAAGGGCTTCTTTTTCTTCGGCGCTTAATTCGTATTCTGATATGTAATTTTTAATCGGCTTGGCGAAGACGTTCATATACTCTCGGGAGTAGATGCTTGAAATGATCGCGCCGTCGCCTTCTTCATTCAAGAATGCGACCGCAAAGCTCTGATTGCCTCCAGTGTCTCGGAGCGCATTGAAGCGGATGGTCGAAACTCCCTGAATGCTTTTCTTAAGCCGCGCTTCGATATTGTTCATATGGCTCTTTATTTTTTCTTCTGACCGGTCCAGCCTGCGCATTTCATTGACGAGAGAAGAAATGATATTTTCCAAGTCAGCGGCTTTTTTACCGGCAAAAATTTTTCGAAGCCGGATTTCAGTTTTAATCGTCCAGACGATGAGCGTAAGGACGACAGCGGCCAGCGCGTATGCGATTATAGTAGTGTTTGTAAACATGAATGTATTTAATATATACTAATAGCGTGACTTTTGCAAAAAAACAACGAAAAATAAAGAGAAAAAAAGCGTATCTCGATTATGCGTCTGCCACGCCAACCGACCCTGAAGTTGCAAGAGCAATGCGCCCTTTTTGGCAGGATAATTTTTCAAATCCGAGCGGGCTGCATACAGACGCCGTAAAGGCAAAAAATGCGGTCAATGATTCCAGAAGGATGATCTCAAGCATTTTGAGCGCGCAGCCGGATGAGATAATTTTCACGAGCGGAGGCACGGAGAGCGATAATCTGGCGATTTTTGGGGTGATTGAGGAGGCGAAAAAAACAATAAAAAAACCGCATATTGTAACGACGAATATCGAGCACTCGGCAGTCAAAGAAACATGCCGCGCGCTCGAGAAATGGGGAATTGATGTGACATACGTGCCCGTGGAAGGGAATGGCATCGTCGATTCTCAGGCTATCAAAAAAGCAATCACAAAAAATACGGTTCTCGTTTCGGTGATGTATGCAAACAATGAAATCGGCACGATACAGCCGATACAAGAAATCGCAAAAGCAATCCGCCATTTCAGAAAAATGAATGACAGATCATATGACACGAATCCATATCCGTTTTTTCACACCGACGCCGCTCAGGCGATGAATTACTTGCCCGTGAACATTCAAAAGCTCGGCGTCGACTTGCTTTCGTTCAATGGGTCGAAGATTTACGGACCGAAGGGAATCGGCGCATTATACAAGAAGCGTCTTGTTCCGCTTGCGCCCATGATGCGCGGAGGAAATCAAGAATACGGCTTCCGGCCGGGAACGGAAAATGTTCCCGGTATTGTGGGGTTGGCATACGCACTTCTGATTGCTGAAAAGATGAAAGAGAAAGAATCAAAACGGCTCATGGTGCTGCGGGAATATTTCATGAAAAAAATCAGAGCTCAATTTCCGGAAATTATCATCAATGGTCATGAAACCAATCGTCTGCCGAATAATGTGAATATTTCGGTGCCGGATTTTGAAGGAGAATTTTTGGTCATTGAGCTCGACGCAAAGGGAATTGCTGTGTCTTCAAAGAGCGCCTGCAAGTCTGATGATCCTGAAGAATCGTATGTGGTAAAAGCGATTCGTCCGGAATCGAGCATCGAGGAAGGAAGCGTGCGGTTTTCTTTGGGCAGAGCGACGACTAAAAAAGATATTGATTACACGATTGCATCTTTGAGGGAAATCTTTGAAAAGCAGAAGAAATGGCAATCCTAGCTGGTAGCAACTATCACTCCTGTCAGAAGTTTCCTGCTTCAAGAGGAACCGGCCCGCCGACATCAATCACGTTTTCGAGCGTGGTTTTTTATATGTATAAACCCATTTGCCTATTTGTTTTCTTTTATTTATTATTAAAGTATGAAGATTGAAGATTTGACAAAGCAGCAGATCATTCTCCTTACGCTTCTCGTAAGCTTTGTCACTTCCATTGCGACAGGCATTACGACTGTGACGCTTGTAGAACAAGCTCCTCCCGCAGTCACTCAAACTATAAACAGGGTTATTCAAAAAACCATTGAAACTGTCGTACCCGGACAGAACAATTCAGGCACGCAGACGATTATTATCAAAGAAGAAGATCTTGTCGTCGATGCGATCGACAAGAATGCAAAAAGTTTGGTTGCCATCAAGGAAGATGTTGCGGGAGAGAAAGGCATTCTGCTCGGGACGGGATTTGTCGTTTCAAAGTCCGGCATGGTTATTACCGATAATCGGATTACTCTCGAGCAGGGGAATTATTATATTGCATTGGATGGGGTCGATTATCCCGCGGAATTCCTGCTCAATGATCCTCGAGGATTTTCTGTTTTACGGGCGTTGCCTGTCAAAGACCAGAATACGGGAGCATATAAGTCTTTCAGTTTTTCATCTTTCGGGAATTCTGATGCGTTAAAAGTCGGCCAGACTGTCGTTGCGCCTTCAACGCTCGATGGCGAATCATTGAATGTCGCCAAAGGAATCATTTCGCGGCTTGCCGCAGAGCCGGCATCAGCCGATGCTCCGGAAAAAATTACCGGCATCATGCTGACGATGAGTTTAGGCAGGGCGAATTCAGGCGGTCCGCTTTTAAATACTGACGGAGAAGTCATAGGTCTCGTACTGGTCAAAGAGGGAAATACAATCGTTGTTCCTTCCAATGTCTTGGGAGAAGTCATCACTGAAATACATTCAGGAAATTAGTTGACTCTTTTAAAATATAATTGTATAGTGATTTTCACATAACTTCATAACTTTTTAAAAACCTTATGCCACCATTCAATAATTTCACAACAAAAGCAAAGGAAGCCATCAGGAAAGCCCACGAACTCGCTATTGAGCGCGGGGTTAATCATGTGAGCTCAATTCATCTGCTTATATCTCTTCTTGTCCAAGAAGAGAGCATGGTCCTCTCCATTTTAGAGCGCCTTGAAATTGATACGATTCTTTTGACGGATTCTCTTCTTGAAGTGATTGAAGGCACGAGTTCAAAAAGCACGATTTCTCCCTCCTATCAGATTTATTTGACTCCGGACTTGGCTCAAGTGATCGAACAATCAAGTAAAGTGGCTGAAGCTCTCAAGGATGAATTTGTCTCCACAGAGCATCTTTTGATTGCCATCCTTGAAGTTCCCGGCGAAGCGAAGGAAATGATGTCCCGTTTCAGGATCAATAAAGATCAAGTGATCAAAGTTGTCGAAGAGTTCAGAGATCAGAATATTACTGATATTCAGCCATCGAAAAAATTCAAAGCGCTTACAAAGTTCACTCGAAACCTCACCAAATTAGCGCGTGAAGACAAGCTTGATCCTGTCATCGGCCGCGATACTGAAATCATGAGAATCATGCAGATTCTCTCCCGCCGAACAAAGAACAATCCCGTATTGATAGGCGAAGCGGGAACCGGAAAAACGGCCGTCGTCGAAGGTCTAGCGCAGCGCATCGCAAAAGGAGATGTGTCTGAATCGTTGAAAGACAAAGAGCTCGTGTCTCTTGATTTGGGAATGCTTTTGGCGGGCACGAAATACAGAGGAGAATTCGAAGAGCGGCTCAAAAATATCATGAAAGAGATTGAGCGCGCTGACGGCAAGATAATTCTTTTCATAGATGAAATCCATACGATTGTCGGGGCTGGCGCTTCAGAAGGATCTCTTGATGCTTCGAATATGCTCAAGCCTGCGCTTGCTCGAGGGGAACTCCGCGCGATCGGTGCGACGACGCTGAAAGAATATCAGAAGCATATAGAAAAAGATCCGGCGCTTGCCCGAAGATTCCAGCCTGTATTCGTAGATGAGCCGACTGTAGAGGATACGATTGCGATTCTTCGCGGTCTCAAAGAGAAATATGAGCTTTATCACGGAGTGCGAATTACCGATGATGCAATCATTGCGGCAGTGAATTTGAGCAGCAGATATATCACCAACAGATTCTTGCCTGACAAAGCGGTTGATCTGATCGATGAAGCGTCATCGGCTTTGAGAATCGCGCTTGAAAACAAGCCGGGAATTCTTGAAGATGCGCATAGGAAAATCATGCGTTTGGAAATCGAAAAAGAGGCGCTCAAGAAAGAATTGGAAAGCCAACCGAAAGGGGGTTCTGATACGAAATCGAGGATAAAAATAATAGACAAGGAAATCGCGAATCTTCATGAGAAAACACGCGAGCTTGAGCTCAAGTGGCAGAATGAGAAATCAATCTTAGTTGATATCCGTGGGATCAAAAAAGAGCTTGAATCGTTGCGTCTTGAAGCTGAGGGGGCTGAAGCTCGAGCGGATTTGAGCTTGGCGGCGGAGATCCGCTACGGGAAAATTCCAACGTTTCAGAAAGAATTGGATGCGAAACTCGCTCGCCTTAAGAAACTCCAGAAATCACGAAGAATTCTGAAAGAGGAAATCACAGAGGAAGATATTGCAGAAGTCGTTTCGCGATGGACGGGCATTCCTCTGGTTAAAATGCTTGAAGAAGACCGCGAGAAGCTTGAGCGCATGGAGAGCGAGCTTGAAAAGCGGGTTGTCGGGCAGAATGAAGCGGTACGGAAAATCGCCGATGTCATCAGGCGTTCCCGCGCGGGAATTTCAGATCCGAACAGGCCGATCGGCTCGTTCATTTTCTTGGGTCCGACCGGCGTAGGAAAGACCGAGCTTACAAAAGCGCTTGCGGAGTTCATCTTCAACGATGACAAGGCGCTCATTCGAGTTGATATGTCGGAATATATGGAACGGCACAGTGTTTCAAAGCTTGTCGGCTCTCCTCCGGGGTATGTCGGATACGAAGAATCCGGACAATTGACCGAATCAATCCGCCACAGACCGTATTCCGTCGTACTTTTCGATGAGATAGAAAAAGCTCATCCGGAAGTGTTCAATATCTTGCTTCAAGTGTTGGATGAAGGCAGATTGACTGACGGCAAGGGAAGAGTGGTTAATTTCAAGAATACGATCATTATTCTCACGTCGAATATCGGTTCGAATTATATCGACAAAATGGAATCGATCGGATTCGCAAACAATGTCGGACCGGAAGATTACACGCATATAAAAGAGAAAGTTCTGGAAAATCTGAAAGATCATTTCCGTCCTGAATTTTTGAACCGCTTGGATGAAATAATCGTTTTTGATGTACTGACGCCGGAAGCGATAAAAGAAATCGTTAAGATACGGATTGAAGCGGTGAAGGCTCGGCTTTTGACCAAGGATATAATTTTGGAAGTTTCCGATGAGGCGTTGTCGCATCTTGCGAAAGAAGGATACAATCCGAATTACGGCGCTCGGCCGCTCAATCGCTTGATTCAGACCAAAATCTTGAATCCTGTCGCATCACATCTTCTCTCAAAAGGAATGTTGAAAGGGGATGTCGTCTATGTGGCGGTTAAGAATAATGAGCTGGTGATTGAAACCAAAAAGCCAAAAACGAAGAGTTCGATAAGGACAAGAAGCTCCCAGAAATCAGTGGCATAAATTTATCCAAAAACAAAAACCGCAAAACTTGCGGTTTTTGTTTTTGGTAATAAAAAACTCACCCTGAGTCAGGGTGAGTTTTAAAGATTTCTTATGATTCTGCGACCACGAAAATCTTCAGTATTTTTATAAAGCCGATCAAAGATTTCTTTGATCGCTTTTTGTTTCTTTTTGCCGCTTATGATAGTAATTTCCTTAGCAGTTTCTTTACGAAGTTCCGACTCATTTCCGTAATACACTAAACCGCACTTATTGCAGGCTTGTTGGGGAAAATCAAATCGTTTCCAAACAAAGCTTGAAAAGATGCAAATACAGCCTTCAATTTCAAATTTCTTTTTGCATTCTGGACATTTAGGGTTGTCTTTTTTCATTGATTTTGTTTTTGAAACATCTTTCTGATCAAATGCTAACATAATTGATAATTTTGTAAAATAATTATTTTTTGCTAGAATAACAATGTTTTTAAATTGCGTCGGTGGTAGAGTGGTCAATTACAACAGACTGTAAATCTGTCGCCTTCGGGCTACGAAGGTTCGAATCCTTCCCGGCGCACATAGAAAAAACTCGACTTTTGGTCGAGTTTTTTCGTGTGTCGGGAGAAAGCGAACAGTTTCGCTTTCGTAAGGATTCGAAAGCCGGAGCATGTCGCGAAGCGACGGCGAGGCGTGGTCGAGAAATTTTGCGAAGCAAAATATTCGTGACAGAATCCTTCCCGATTTCCGCACCCCCACTTGTCCTTGCTTTTTTAGCTTCTCGTTGTAGAATTAAACCAGAAATAATTCTTTGATAAGAATATAAAAACCGTGGGCCAAAATCTCGCTTCTTCGACTCGGTCCAGCTCAAAGAGCAAGGCCAGTCTCTTCATTTTCCTCAGCATTTTTGTAGTGCCGCCGATACTGTTGCGCCTCAGGATATTACCTTTTTCTTGGCGTTATTATGTGTTGGGCGCAATGATTATTCTGGTTACCGTCTATTATGCCTTCAGATTGTATATCTTGCCTAAGCGTAAATTCAAACTGAAAAGATTCATGTTGATTTTGAGAACGTTGGGATTGCGCACAGATAATCTTATTCCGGCATTCAAAGCGAACTTTATTTTTTCAGCTACGGCTGTGGCTGCAATGTTCTGTCTTTATGGAGTGGGCTTGTCTCCGAAGCGCGCGCTCCCGGATAATCTGCTCCTATTTGTCATTTTCTATATAGGATCAGCTCTTGTGCAGGAATTCTGGTTCAGGTGTGTTTTTTACGCAGAATTCAAATATCGGAAGATATCCGATTTCTGGTTTGTTGTGATTTCTTCACTGAACTTCGCCTATCTCCACATTTTTTTTAAAGATACACCCACAATGATTGTGACTTTAATCGGAGGTGTCGCGTGGGGAATTATCTATGCAAAATATCCGAACTTTTGGACAATTGCATTATCTCACCTCATTCTCGGAGTCGCAGCTCTGCTTTTTGGTTTTATCGGCAATGTCGGCTGAATTTCAAAAGCACTGAAAGTGCATTATGCCAGACCTTAACAGGTCTGGCATTTTCTATGGATACAGTTGATTTTTAAATATGAGTATAGTATCATCTTTAGGGTATTTATTTAATTTTCCATTAGCCCCCAGAAGCTAGAACCTAACACCTAATTTTATGTCACAAGATCGATTATTCAAACTTGCGTGCGGAACCTGCAAAAGAGTCA
>CAZSEN010000022.1:0-9231 GCA_964605995.1 uncultured Candidatus Saccharibacteria bacterium
TTTGGATTGCGGCTTTTTCTTCTTTGCCTTCGATTTTCTCGAGAAGCTGATTGATCTCATGCGAGGGAATCAATCCATCTTTCGTTTTGACTTTGTAGCCCAGCTTTCCCAAGAATTCCACCAAGTTGGCGATCCGTTCTTTGTCGGGCAAGTCGTGGATTCGATACACGAAAATCCTTTCCTTCTTGTCTGATTTTGCGATGAATTCCGCGACTTTTTTGTTGGCGAGAAGCATGAATTCTTCAATGAGCTTGTTCGTGTCCTGGCGGATTTTTTTGTAGACGGTTATGGGTACGCCGTTCTCGTCGAGCTTGAATTTCACTTCTTCCTGATCAAGGGAAATCGCTCCCTCATCAAAACGCTTTTGAGTGAGTTTCTTGGCGATTGAATTCAAAACGGCGAGTTCGTTGTGATAGATGCCGGCATTATCGTCTATAATTTTCTGCGCTTCCTCGTAAGTGAATCGTTTGTCCGAGTGGATGATCGTTTTGCCGAACCACTCGTCCTTTACATGCCCGTCTTTAGTCATCGTGAAGACTGCGCTCATTGTGAGCCGGTCGACATCAGGCTTCAAGCTGCACAATTCGTTCGACAAAATTTCCGGAAGCATGGGAATCGTCCTGTCTACCAAATATACGGAGGTTTGTCTTTTGACAGCTTCACGGTCTAGCGCTGTGTTCGGCCTCACATAGTGCGAAACGTCGGCGATATGGATTCCGATTTCGTATACTCCCTCGGAAATTTCTCTGATGGATAGCGCGTCGTCGAAATCTTTCGCGTCATCAGGATCGATGGTGAAAGTCGTCGTGCCGCGAAAATCCCTCCGCTTCTTGACTTCTTCATCGCTGACATCAAGCGCGAGCTTCTCGGCTTCTTTTTCAACCGGAGCAGGGAAGCTGCTCCGGAATCCTTTTTCAAGCGCAATGGCTCGCATCTCAGCTTCATTTTCCCGGGGATTTCCAAGAATTTCAGAAACTTCTCCTTGAGGCGCTTTTTTAGGATCTGTCCAGGCGGTGATGATGCAAAAGACAAGCTGCCCGGCTTTGGCGCCGTTTAATTTATCTTTCGGTATCATGATATCCGTGTACATTTTCGTATCGGAAGGAACAAGGAAATAAAGCCCGTTTTCTTCCTCGATGACGCCGGCAAAGCCTGCTTTTGAGCGCAGGAGTATTTCCGTGATTTCGCCAGTTTGAATCTCATCTTTTTTATGAGGATGAAGGAGTACGCGGACTTGGTCGCCGTGAAGCGCAGTATTAAGGAAGGAAGGATCGATTTCAATGCTGTTTTTCAGCTCTTTGTTCCGCACATAGCCGATGCCTTTTCCGGAGATGGAGATAATGCCGTCGATGTAGTTGCTTTCGTTTTTCATTGTTTTTAATATAGCATAAAAACCTTTATTTTCCGCTGATTTACATAAGATTATTTTTATGCTAATTTCTTTCTAGAAGTAAATTATTTCACAACCAAATGACGATGATGAATTGTGTGATTTTAGAAATTCCCGCCGGACCGCGAACAACTGTCATTTGCATGAGCATCCTGTTCTTCGTGATCCTCCTGCTTTACAGGCTTTTAAAAAAATCTGCAAAAAATGAGGCGGATATTCCGAAGGATAGCATTCTTCAAAATAAAGATTTTGATATCTTGTATTGGGGAGAAGCAAGGGCTCTCAAGGAAGTATTTGAAGAGATAGACAAAAGAGGATTTCGTCCGGCAACCGCGGAAGAAGTTGAATTTAACTTTGAAAAAATTATCGATCTCGAGGAACATTTCCCTGAATTTCAGAGGCACCTGCCTATTGTTACGCTCGGATCAATCCGCCCCATCGACCAGAAGTCGATTGCGTTATCCTACCAATTTTTTTCTTATGAGGAAGATCAAAAGTCTGGAGAATTTCATGTTGTCAGCGCGTCGATGTCGAGCATCAAGATTTCAAATACCGTCTGCCAATTTGCTGTTGTTAAGAAATAATTAACCCCCGATCTTATCGGGGGTTTTTGTTTGAACAGGGTTTGACAATCCGGCAATTTTATTTTGATCTTAAAATCAGAAATTGTTTTACAGTAAAATATTAAAGAATATGAACCATAATTGTCTCAGTTGCGGAGCCCAAGAATATACTGATTATGATGATGAATATGTCTGCAATTATTGCGGAAATTCAGGCTTTAAAACCTCAGAAGATCGCTTTACTGAAAAAGAAAGGGAGCTTTTGGTAAAAAATGGATTCCGGAAAAATAGCAAAAAATCATACATTAAATCAACCAAATCAATTGATTTTATAATCAGCAGGCACAGGACTCACACAGTTGGTGATTATAAATTTACTTGGCAAGTTTATAGGAAGCCCCGTTTATTTGAACATTCTATACCAACGCTGTCTTTGTCTGTAGAAAATTGCCTAAAAGCTTTTTCCAAGGAAATGCAAACCTCGCTCAAATAAGCGAGGTTTTTTAATTTTTGTTGACCTTTTTTGAGCCATTTGCTAGTATAATCGGTATGTTAAAAATCAGACTACAACGGATAGGAAGAAAAAATGACCCGGCTTTTCGAGTCGTTTTGACCGATTCAAAGAACAGCGCTAAAAGCGGAAAGTTTTTGGAGATACTTGGCGCCTATGAGCCGAAGAAAGGAGCCATTACCTTCAAAAAGGAAAGAATCGAACATTGGATGAAGCACGGCGCGAAAGCGACTGACACAGTCCATAATTTCCTCGTCAGCCAAAAAATGATCGAAAGCAAGAAGAAGAACGTGCTTTCAAAAAAATCTCCTACTAAAAAGAGAAAAGAAGCGAAAGCAGCATAAAGAAATTAAAAATCCCGCGTTACGCGGGATTTTTAATTTGACAACATGCGATTTCATACGCTACAATTTCAAATGAAGCAGTATCGTCGAGAAACTGCACGATTACAAAGATAGAAAGAATTAACAACATGGAAACAGACAAAGAATTTCTAGAGTATGTAGTAAAAGCGATGGTCGACAATCCGAATGATGTGAAGATCGATAGGAAAGTCGACGAAATGGGCGTGCTCATCACGCTTTCAGTCAATCCGGCTGACATGGGAAAGATCATCGGACGAATGGGCAATACCGCCAAAGCAATCCGAACTCTTCTCCGAGTGATTGGAATGAAAAATAATGCTCGCGTCAATCTCAAAATCAACGAACCGGAAGGCAGCACACGAATGGCCTCTGCAGCGAGTGTTGATCAGGCAATGGAAGATTTGAAAGGAATATAATATAATTATTTTGAAGCAAAAATCGCCCAATTGGGCGATTTTTGTTATACTGACGGACATATACATTATGAAATTTCATATCATCACAATTTTTCCGGAGAGCTTTGATTCGTATCTGAACGAATCTATTTTGGGGCGGGCGATCAAGAACAAAAAGATTGAAGTGAAATTCTACAATCCGCGGGATTTTGTAAAAACAGTCTCCGACAAAAAGAAACCATATAAAAGAGTGGACGAGAAGCCGTACGGTGGAGGACCAGGAATGGTCATGGAAGCAATACCGATTTTGAAAGCGTTTGAGAAAGCAAAGAAGGGAATCAGGAAGCCGCCAAAAATAATTCTATTTTCTCCATCGGGCAAAAACTTCACGAACACATACGCGGAAAATCTTTCAAAAAAATACAGCGATGTCATCCTGATCTGCGGCCGCTATGAAGGCATCGACGCGCGAGTAAAAAAAATCCTCAAAGCAGAGGAGGTTTCAATCGGGGATTATGTGCTGACCGGCGGGGAAATACCCGCAATGGCGGTGATTGATGCCGTGTCCCGAAGAATCAAAGGAGTCTTGGGCACTTTCGAATCAGTCGAGGAAAAAAGAATTTCATCTTCAGAAGTGTATACTCGTCCGGAAGTTTTGAAATACAAAGGCAAGAATTACAAAGTGCCGAAAGTATTACTCTCTGGAAATCACGCAAAAATTGAAGATTGGAAAAAATCTCGTTCATAAGAAAACTTACCCCGTAAGAAATAGGTCGCTTGCGGTCGTAATTTCGTTCGGGGTAGAGGGGTAGTGGAGAAAAGAAAGAAAATTGCCAAGCATAAAATCCACAGGCGGGCAATCTTGACACAAAATCATTTTTCGGTATACTTAACAGTAATTGATTGAGTTATTGGTGTATTGCTTTTTTGCGTTATTAGCGACTAATTCCTTTTAGTTTTGCTAAAAAATTACATAAAAATATTAGCAGCCTAATTTTAATTAAGGTAATTCCAATTACCCTGTTTTGTTTTGATGGCCGAAGTCAGGACAAAACACTTTATTTTTTATGCCAACATCAAACACTGCGCGCGAGAAGAAGTATTTTTCAAAATACAAAAAACCTTTAGCACCGTTCCCCAACCTCCTCGAAAACCAGATCAACTCCTATAACTGGCTGATCGAGAAAGGACTCAAAGAAGTCTTCAAGGAATTTTCTCCGATCAACGACTACTCGGAAAAGAAATTCCAGCTCGAGTTCACTTCATTTTCTCTGAGCGAGCCGAAATACGACGAGCATTACGCAAAAACGAACAAGCTCTCATACGAAGCGCCTCTTAAAGCGCGCGTAAAACTTTTGAATAAGACAATCGGCGTCTCCAAAGAGCAGGAAATCTTCATGTCCGATCTTCCGCTCATGACGGCACACGGCACATTCATCATTAACGGAGTCGAGAGAGTCGTGGTTCCGCAGCTCGCGCGGTCTTCCGGAGTTTTCTTCACCGAACAGGAAATCAAGGGCAAAAAATATTTCGGCGCAAAATTGATCCCTGCGCGAGGCGTATGGATCGAAATAGAATCTGACGCTGACGGGGTCATTTATGTCCGCATCGATAAAAAGAGAAAGTTTGCCGTGAGCTCGCTTCTCCGCGTGCTCGGCTATGCGACAGATGCGCAGATTTTGAAGGCATTTTCTGGCGAAGAATCGGAAAAAGTCATGAAGATGGTGCTTGAGAAAGATACTGCCAAGAATATCAATGATTCATATATTGAAATATACAAGCGTCTTCGAGACGGCGATTTGGCGACGGCTGAGAACGCCAAGGAATTCATCGATACGCTTTTTTCCGCTGAGAGATATGACTTTTCTCCTGTCGGACGATTCCGCTTCAATAAGCGATTCGGGAAAAGCATGGACGAGAAGGAAATGGAAAGAAAGACGATTTCCAAGGAAGACATGGCGACAATCGTCGCTCATATCATAGAGCTCAACAGCACTCCCGGCGCAAAAGCGGATGATATCGACCACTTGGGGCAGAGAAGAGTGCGATTCGTCGGAGAATTGTTCCAGCAGAAAATAAGGATGGGAATGACTCAGATCAAAAGAAACATTCAGGACAGAATGTCCACAATCGACGTTTCAACGACGCTTCCGATCGCCATCATCAATCAGCGGCCGCTCCAAGCTCGCATCAAAGAATTCTTCACTACGAACCAATTGTCTCAATTCATGAACCAGGAAAATGTTCTCTCTGAGCTTGAGCATTTAAGGACGCTTTCATCCTTGGGCCCCGGCGGACTTACTCGCGAGAGAGCGGGGCTTGAAGTCCGCGATGTGCACACGTCTCATTATGGAAGAGTGTGTCCGATCCATACGCCGGAAGGTCCGAACATCGGATTGATCCTTCACCTTTCCATGTATGCGAAAGTGAATGAATTCGGAATCATTGAAACCCCGTATGTGAAAGTCAAAAATGGAAAAATCACGAATGAGATCGTGTATTTGAACGCGCTTGAAGAAGAGAAGCATACCATCGCTCATGCCGGCGCGAAATATGACGAAAAAGGGAATTTCTTGAATGACAAAGTCGAATCCCGAATCAAAACACAGCCCGGTTTTGCCGACAAGAATGAAGTTGATTTCATCGATGTCGCCACAAACCAGGCATTCTCTATCGCCACGTCGATGATGCCTTTCTTGGAACACGACGACGCGAACAGAGCGCTCATGGGATCGAACATGCAGAAACAAGCGTCTCCGTGCATTGTTCCGGAAGCGCCTTTGGTCGCGACCGGCATTGAAGAGCTTTCAGCGAAAGATTCCGGACGCCTCATTGTCGCCGAAGAAGACGGCACTGTGGTGAAAGTTGACGCTAAGAAGATTGTCGTCAAAGGAAAAAAAGAAACAACATATGATCTCGTTAATTTTTCCCGAACGAACAATTTCACCGCTTTCCATCAGAGACCGATTGTGAATTTGAATCAAAAAGTCAAAAAAGGCGATGTCATGGCTGACACATCGACATCCGACAGGGGGCAGATTGCGCTCGGACAAAATGCGCTCGTCGCGTTCATGTCATGGGGCGGATCAAACTACGAAGACGCCATCATCCTTTCAGAGCGGCTCGTCAAGAAAAGCAAATTCACAAGCATTCACATTGAAGAATTCACATGCATCGTTCGAGACACGAAATTGGGACCCGAAATCACTACTCGAGACATTCCGAATGTCGGCGAATTGAAATTGAAAGATTTGGATGAAGACGGAGTCGTAAGAATCGGAGCCGAGGTCAGGGAAAATGACGTGCTTGTCGGAAAGATCACTCCGAAAGGAGAAACAGAGCTTACTCCTGAAGAGCGCCTTTTGAGATCCATCTTTGCCGAAAAAGCGAGAGATGTGAAAGACACATCCCTTAGAATGGAGCACGGAAAGCGCGGCCGAATCATCGGCGTGAAAATCTTCTCTCGAGACCAAGGACACAACTTGGAGTCGGGAATCATCAAGAAGATCGTCATTGAAGTCGCGCAGGTGAGAAATATCTCCGTCGGAGACAAGCTCGCTGGAAGACACGGAAACAAAGGTGTCATCTCAACGATCTTGCCTGAAGAAGAAATGCCATACATGGCAGACGGTACGCCGGTTGATGTTATTTTGACTCCGCTCGGCGTTCCTTCCCGTATGAACTTGGGACAGATTTTGGAAATGCATTTGGGAATGGCGGCGAATACGCTCGGCTATCAGGCGATTGTTCCTCCATTTTCCGGTGCGAGCGATACTGAAATAAAAGAAGAACTTAAAAAAGCCGGATTCAATGAAAACGGAAAAATGAAGCTTTTTGACGGACGAACCGGCGAGGCGTTCGACCAGGACATCGCGGTCGGTTATATGTATATTTTGAAACTTCACCACATGGTTGAAGATAAGATCCACATGCGATCCATCGGACCATACTCTCTCATCACTCAGCAGCCGCTTGGAGGTAAGGCTCAAGGCGGAGGCCAGAGATTCGGAGAAATGGAAGTGTGGGCGCTTGAAGGCTATGGCGCTTCATATACGCTCCGTGAAATGATAACGATAAAGTCTGACGATATTATGGGTCGTTCGCAGGCGTTTGATTCTATTATTAAAGGCCAGGATATCGGCGAGCCGAATGCTCCGGCGTCATTTTCTGTGATGTTGAATTATTTGCGGGGACTTGCGCTTGACGTCGAACTGAAGAAAACCCCTTATCAGGAGGAAGAAGAATAGAATTAAAAATTTCTAACTCAACTATAAAAACATTATGTCAAAAACAATAGATACAAAAGATTTTGATTCCATCACCCTCTCCCTCGCATCGCCGGAGAAAATAAAAGAATGGTCATTCGGAGAAGTCACCAAGCCTGAAACTATCAATTACAGAACCGGCAGATCAGAGCGCGGCGGCCTTTTCGACGAGCGAGTATTCGGACCGGAAAAAGATTATGAATGTTATTGCGGAAAATACAGAAGAATCCGATATAAGGATATTGTCTGTGAAAAATGCGGAGTCGAAGTGACCCGCTCAATTGTCCGAAGAGAAAGAATGGGGCATATCGAATTGGCGAGCCCTGTCGCGCATATTTGGTTTTTGAAAGGAGTGCCGTCTCGAATGAGCATCCTTTTGAATATTTCAATCTCTGATATTGAAAAAGTCATTTACTTTGCCGGATATATCATTACCAAAGTAAACGAAAGCGAAAAAGAAGCCATAATAAAAGATCTTGATACTGAATTCAAATCAAAGGTAAAGATGGCTAAAGATGATGATACAAAGCAGAAGCTCAAAGACCTTTTGTCGAGTACGAAGAAAGAAATCGCTGAAATACACGAAGGAAAGGTTTTGAATGAAATAGCATATCATCATTACTCCCTTAAATACGGAACCGCATTCGAAGCGAATATCGGAGCGGAAGCGATTTACACTATTTTCAAGAATCTTGATTTGGAAAAAATCAAAGTGAAGACTGAAGAAATGATTGAGAAGGCGAGCACGATTGAGAAAGAAAAGCTTGAAAAAAGGCTCTCGCTCATCCGTTCGATGATCAATTCCAAGATCCGGCCGGAATGGATGTTCTTGACGATCATTCCAGTCATTCCTCCGGCGTTGCGGCCAATGGTCGCTCTTGATGGCGGACGCCATGCGACTTCAGACTTGAACGATTTGTACAGGCGCGTCATCAACAGAAACAATCGCTTGAAGAAATTGAAAGAAATCGGCGCTCCGGATGTGATTCTTCGAAATGAAAAAAGAATCCTTCAAGAAGCCGTGGATGCGCTTATAGACAACTCCATCGCTTCCAATGATTCCGCTGCGATGAGCCAAGCGCAAAAGCGAGCGCTTAAATCTCTTGCCGACAACCTTAAGTCAAAACAGGGTCTTTTCAGACAAAATCTTCTCGGTAAGCGTGTGGACTATTCCGGACGATCTGTCATTGTCGTCGGTCCTCAGCTTAAATTGAATCAATGCGGATTGCCGAAGCATATGGCGCTTGAGCTGTTTCGACCGTTTGTCATTTCAAAAATCCTTTCTCAGGAATTGGCGTACAATATCCGCGGCGCGAATAAATTGATTGAAGAAGGAGTGCCGGAAGTCTGGGCGATTTTGGAAGAAGTCATCAAAGGGAAATACGTGCTTCTAAACCGAGCGCCGACTCTCCACCGTCTCGGTATTCAGGCATTCATGCCGATTCTTATCGAAGGAAATGCGATCCAGGTTCATCCATTGGTATGTACTGCTTTCAACGCGGACTTCGACGGAGACCAGATGGCCGTCTATGTTCCTCTATCTAAAGAAGCTCAATCAGAAGCGAAAGAATTGATGGCTTCAAACAAGAACCTTTTGAAGCCGCAGAACGGCGATCCTATCGTAAATCCCAAGCTTGATATCGTGCTCGGCTGTTATTGGATGACAAAATCAGTCGATGGAGAAAAGGGCGAAGGCAAGATTTTTGCAAGTCCGAACCATTCGATAACGATGTATGACTACG
>CAZSEN010000023.1:0-4387 GCA_964605995.1 uncultured Candidatus Saccharibacteria bacterium
TTTTCCTTGTCGTAATCAACTTTGAATTGAACTTCGTTGAATTGCAGGCCTTGAGATGCTCTCTGCTTTTCTTTTTCTTTATTGAATTCACTCTCGTATTCTTTTTTCTTCAATTCGTATTCTCGTCGCATCCTCGCATTTTCCGGATATGTTTCTTCAAGTTCTTTGTCGGATTTAGCCGTTTTGATTCTCTTTGCCGCTTCTTCAAATTCCTTTTCCGCCTTTTCACGCGCGCCGGCCCAGCCTCCCTTGCCGCTTATTTCCCCGAGCTTGATTCCCGCAAATCCTGCAGCAGCTTTACCGGCAGCGGTGCCGCGCACATCCATGCTTCTTTTACTGACGCCTTCAAATGTTTTCAATCCGAAGCGAGCGATGGATCCTCCGATTGTACTTTCTGCCGCTTTCCGTTTGAGCGTCTCCGATCCGCCAAGCGCAGCTGCGGCTCTGCCGATGACTGCTCTGCCTGCAAATCCGGTTGCGACAGCAGCTCCGGCAACGCCGACTCCGGCGATTGATTTTAGTCCTCCGAAAATCGCATTTGTTATTTCTCCGCCCGCCTTTCGCGCGTAGCCAGTCGCTTTTATGAGAAGCGTCATAATGATGAGAAGCGGGATGACAACAAGGAGTATCGCCTGAACCGTGCTGAGATTCGACAGGCCATCGAGATCCAGCGTTGAAATCTTGCTTATAAAATCAGCTTTGGTCAGAAGAGAGATGAGATACATGAAGAACATGAAAATCGGCGCGCTGACAGCAGCCGATGTGAGCGTTTTTGACCACGCGGAAAATCCCAAGCCTTCAAAATTGCTTAATGCGGGAATAATGTAACTGACGAATGCGAATGGGGAAAAAATAATCGATACCCATAGCTGAACCATTCTACCTAAAAAGCTTATTCCCGAAATGAAGAACGCATACGCAGCGTACAGGAATATCATTCCGGACACCAGAATGATGATTATAAAAACCGACAGAGGCACCCCGCCTTCGGTACTGAATCCTAAAAGTCCGTAAGTGAGCACTGGCGGCTGTTTCAAGCCTTCAAAAAACTCCGGCTTTGTCAGGATTTGCGGTTCAAATCCGGCAGCAATGGCGCCGGAAATATCCCGCTCTTCAATTCCAGTGAGCGAAGCGTCGGTTGTGGGTGTATATCCATTTGCATCTTGGTGAACTGCTCCGATTTTGTTGTAAAAAATCAAAGCCAGGATATTTGTGGAATCGATGACCACTTTAGTGAAGAACATGCTGAAATTCACCAGTATTGCCATGACAACAACCCATGTGAGGACTTTTTTTGGATTCCCTCCGCCTACTTGCAAGTCAAGAACTATTGCGATTGCCGTATAGATGAGAACAAAGATGAACAGGATATTTGAAAAATCTCTGACGATTTTCCAAGCATCGGAAATGAATTGCGATGCGGTGTAGAGCTTGCTTGAAAGCGTGATAGCAGCAAGCGCGTTGAAGAATGTCGCCGAAGCGCCCAAGAGCCATGATGTCGGCATATACCAGATATAATAGAAAACTTGAACAAGACATCCGCCGAGGGAGCCTTCTATCACTCCGCACTCTGCATAATGAGAAAGATTATCTGAAATTGAAACTTCATCCACTACAGCTGTTTCTTGAGCATGTATAACAGCGCTCTGAATGGCAATCGCATCTGAATTCACATTGATGCTGAACGGAGCGAGTGTCGCACCCAAAACAATCAATGCAGTCAAAAGTCCAATGGAAATTTTCCTTTTGAGAGATCTGCACCCGTACTGTATTGTGTTGTTTTTAATTTCTCCGCTCATAATTATTGCAATTTTTTACCAAAGCCCAAGATTCGTTTCAAATATCGGCACGCTATCCATATATGTCGCGTTGCTGAAGTTTATAAGATCGGTTATGTGAATTTCGTCATCTCCTGCGGGAAGCTGATTATTGAAATTTCCATCGGCTCCAAAAACAGTGCTTCTGAGGAATGTGTAATATGGCGTGCCGGTGCCGACATGAGGGCTGGGGTCAGGGTAGTTATAGAGATGAGGCAGCGGATATGGAGCTCTCTTTTGGCTTTGCCAAGGAACATTTGCAAAGTCAGTCTCGCATCCGACAGCGCCCTTCAAAAGAGTATTGTGGATATAAAACAGCTCGTCGATTATTTGCTGAGTTTGATTTTTTATCGTATTGACATCATCATCGCTCGCAAGATCAGACGCAATGACTGCAAAACTTTTCTTCAATGCTGAAATATCCTGATCGAATTCATTTCGAGTGATAGCGCCAGCTAATAGGTTGTTTTTTGCAGTCGTCACCTGATCTTTAATGATTCCCAGTCTTCGGACTGAGCCTTGTTTCAAGATTATTTCATTGTTGTTGTCTTCAATCAGGGAATTATATCCGTCTACTTTTCTGAATTCAGCATATGCTTCGTTCGTTACCGTCGGAAGAATGATTGGATTGAACCTAATATTGTTCACTTCATTAACGAAGCGATCAAAAAGAGTATCCAAAACAGTAATTACATTTTCTCTTGTCCCTATATTCCCGTCCCGCTCGACTGCGATGCCGGTGAATTCAGCGATGTTTATGGCATATATGGATTCTCGTTTTTGTTCGTCTGCGCTGGCGCCGGTAAATACAGTTGTTAAGAAATTCGCAATAGAGTGGCTGATTCCAAGCGTTATGGTGTCATACACTTGACCCAGCGCATTTCCTTCCAAGAAATTGACATCTTTCAGGCTTCCTTCGTATTGGACAAGTTTTGTCCGCGCATCATTCTCCCATCCTGGATGAGGTCCGGGAATGCAATAATCAAGCTGGTAGATTTCAGGAATCAGCTTGCTGATCCAGTAATTCTGGCCTTTTGAAGGAATTGTGCGCTCTTGGCTTGGATACACGCTTGTCGGATTGAGATAAACGGAATTAGGGTCGGTTATCAATTGAGGATTCGATATCAATACCGGAGCAATGACGGCCGGATCATCAATGAGGGCTTTTATGAAATCTGTCTGAGTGTCGATTATTTTTTGGAGAGCATTGGTGTCTGTAATATCAAAATCAGGATGCTGATTGAACCACTGATCACCCTGATTGCTGGAGGTAATAGTACTCTGATCTGCTGAAGTATTGCTTCCATAGCCGCCGCTGCTGTATATTTGCGTGCTGCTTGAGTTCGTATCTCCGGAAAGGGATGCAAGGCCTTTGGTGAAAAGTTGATTTAAAAGAGCGTCAAAAATCGCTTGAAGGCTCGAATCAAGATCATCGGAAAGCTCAAGCTGGCGCAGCGGCGAACCGAGGGTGGTGGTGAGTTGGTTTGCAATGATTCCTCCCGGAGTCGTGACTTCATACCTTTTGCATTCATCAGAACCTTCCGCCGGTGCTTTGTATCCCTGCGGGTCAACGCATACCTTAGGAGAAAGAAAACCGAGTCCGTTCTGGAGTTCGTCTCTGATATTTTGCGCTTCTGATTGAACGGTGCCGTTCAATCTGCCGCCAAGCTCGTTGGAAGCCATAATACTGAAGCCGTATGGATTGTTCTGAGGAATTTGAGTTGTGGCGAACCAGGCATCCCATCCGCCAAGACTGAAATCGCGATAGTAATCTTGCGGGGTTATTCCTGGAGCGAGGGCTTTATACAGACTTGACTCCGCGTTTTGAGCAAATGTTCTTTTTATCGATCCGATATATCCTTGAATGAAGCTTTTTCCGAAAGGATATTTTTGCTGATCTTGAAATAAATTCGCAAAGCCGCCGATTTCCCGATCTGCAATGCTTTTGAAAAATGATTCCGGATTCCGAATGAATAGGGGCTGGCCTTTAAAGCCGGTATTTATATAATTGACAGTCTGTGCGGTAATTTCTTTCAAAACAGTCTGCGCAGCGGCGCGGGCGATTTTATCGAGACAGGTTTGTTTGAATTCCAAAGACGCGGTATTTGCTCGTGTTGCGCTATCTGCTGTCAACACTGAATTAAGACTTGATATTTTTTCATCAATTTTTTTTCCAAGCTGTTTTTGGAGCAATTTGTTGGTGGCACACCCGATGCCGGCGCTGATGATTCCGCTTGAGGCAGTTTTCAGGTCAATAATAGCCTCGGCATTCTTACTCGGTAAAAACCAAAAAAGCTGGATCATCACAGTAATGATCAGAACCGGTGAAATTACTTTTTTGGTTATAAAATCCGCCATGATATCAACTTATTATACCATTGTTTTTGAAATAATCTTGCAATTCCATGAAGCTTTGGTCAAAAATATCACTCTCTTTTTTATATTGGGAAATGCCGATAAGCCCTTTGATTGAATTGTCGTAGATTTGAATCATATTTTCTATCGACAAACCCGTGTTTTTAGAGCTATTGATGAGATTAAGATGGGTTTGGGCTATAGATGCGGGCACT
>CAZSEN010000023.1:4487-8747 GCA_964605995.1 uncultured Candidatus Saccharibacteria bacterium
GAGGCATTTTCTTTTACGGCATTAGCGAGCTCGCCAAGAGTCTGGTTGTTAAGATTTCCAGATTGCTGCAACGCGACGATTGACGCAAAAAATTCTCTGGAGAAATTTTCTGTCTCATTCAAATCATCGCCGGGATTCTCGTCTTTCGCCGAATTATTCTCATTCGCGAGATCTTGTTTCTTTTTTTCTATTTCCACATTGTCATTCAGGCCATCGCCGTTCGTATCGGCTTTGGCCGGATCCGTTCCCCAGAGCAACTCTTCCCAGTCAGGAATGCTATCGTTGTCGGTATCCTTCTCAACAATGTCTTTTATTGTCACCGATTGTCCTTTAGCGTCCTGCAAACCGCCGTTTTTCAAAGCAATCGCATCATTTTTTCTCTTTACGCTGATGAAAAAGAAGACTAGTCCAAGAACGACGAAAGAAATAAGTGTGATGATGACAAACTTCTTGCTTGGCAAATATTTTTTGTATGTATTCATTGTATTGAAAAAACGCGCTTACATAAACTTGTTCAAATTATATTTTTGATGTGCCAAATTTAATGATATTGAATGTCGGCACCGGAACCGGCGGAGGGGAATCTGTGTAGCATGGGCCGGGAGCAAGCACGCTGTTGTAGAGCCCAAGAATCCATTTACCCGGACTAACTGTCTTGGTTGTGGCAAGAATCACATACGGGGTTGGAGGAAATATTCCGCCGACTGGCGTTATTGTGACGATACCGTATTGGGCAGCGCATGTTACGCCTGGAAAAGTCGTTGATGTAACTTTTCCGCCAAAAGACCTAATCGTGCCAAAAGCGGCAAAAGCGCCTTGTGATATCAAAAAGAATGAGATTAAGAAAAATAGTCCGAACACGGCGAGTTTTTTCATGCTCACATTATACCACGTCAACCCCGCTGTTTCATAAGGCAAATCCAATCTTTCAGTTTAATATCTTCAGCTCGGCTTTTTTCAGAAATACCGCATTTTTTGAACTTTTCTCTCCAATCTTCATGTGGAAGTTTTACTGATAAATTCCCTGCCAAAAACTTCCTTTTGTGGGCAAAACCGGCTTTCACGACATCAAAAAAATGTTCTTCTTCACCGGCATTTTTAAACGAATCTTTTGAGATATTTTCTATGGAAATTATCGCCGAATCAACTTTTGGCGCCGGAGAAAAATAGCGTGCTGGAACTTTTGCAATATATCGAGGTGCGCCATAAGCTTCAATGCTCATGGAAAGAATGCTTTCTTTTTTGTCGCGAGCGACAATTCGCTCTGCAACTTCTTTTTGCACAAGCAGAACCATTTGTTCAGGCTGATTGTCGCTTGAGAGGAATTTTTTAAGAATTGCGCCCGTGATGTTGTAGGGAATATTGGCAATCAATTTGTAGTTTGTAGTGAGTAGTTTGTAGTGAGTATGATCGAAGTCAAGAATATCATCATGGATTAAAATAAATTTTCCCGATTTTATTTCATGTGCGAATTTTTCGGAAAGCAATGCAAAGAGCTCATTGTCTTTTTCAATGGCGATGACTTTTCCGGCGCGTTCAAGTAATTTTTCCGTCAATGCTCCCTTGCCGGGGCCGATTTCAAGAATAATATCGCCGGTATTAATATCACCAGCATTAATAATCGCTTTCAGCGCAGATTCTGATTTAAGAAAATTCTGTCCCAAAGATTTTTTTGCCCGATGATTCATTCTTTCATTCTAGTCTAAATAAATCGTCTTTCCTAAATAGCCGCTGTTGCTTGATTCGTCTTTTTCAATCAATTCATCGGGAATATCGAAGAGGAATTCCGAAGGAGCATTTATCTGCTTCATGCCAAAAATCGTGCGTATTGTCGCATATGACAGATAAATTTTTTCTCGCGCGCGAGTGAGTGCGACATAAAAAAGACGGCGCTCCTCCTCTTCTTGGTCTTTATTCAATCTGAACCCGTCTTTTTTGTGCGGGAACAGATCTTGCTCAAGTCCCACGATGAAAACATATGGAAATTCAAGGCCTTTTGACGCATGAACAGTCATCAATTTCACTCCTGCGGGAGCTTTGTCGCCGCCTTTTATCAGAGAATCTTGATCGCTTGAAAGTGCCGCATCTTCGATCAATTTCGCAATGCCCTCGCCTGTCGGCAGTGCGTCATATTTGAGGGCGAGCGTTGCAAGTTCATGTATGTTTTCCAGCCGCTCAAGATCTTCTTCTGTGCCATGCTTGAGCAAATCCTCAATCCCGGTTTTTTTGACGATGAATTTGATTGTCTCTGATGGGCTGCTTGTCGCCGCAAATTCTCCTATTTCTTTAAGTAAATCGTAAAACGAGTTCACTTTTTTCTGCATGCCGGCCGGAAGCTCGGAAAATTTATCAGCGAAAATCTTGAGCAATGTTGTTTTGCCGATGCCGCGGGCGGGGAAATTGATGATTCTCTTGATGTCAGCGGAGCTTTCTCGATTGAGCGCCGCTCTGATGTAGGAAATGACATCTTTAACTTCTTTTCTTTCAAAGAATTTTACGCCAAGCACTTGATATGGAATATTTTCCATCAAAAATGCTTCTTCCAGAACACGCGACTGGAAGTTCGCCCGATACAAAACAGCGATATCAGTTCCCGGAACTCCACTTTCAAGGAGCTCGCCAGCTTTTCTGGCGACAAATTTCGCTTCCTCGACTTCATCCATTCCTTCGAACAATGTAATCTTCTCGCCGGTTTTATTTTGTGTAAAAAGATTTTTATCGACTCGCAAGCTATTTTTCTTTATCACCGCATTGGCTGCTTCGAGAATATTTTTAGTTGAGCGATAGTTCTCTTCGAGCATGACGACTTTTGCGCCCGGATAATCCCGTTCAAAGCGCAGAATGTTCTGGATATTCGCCCCTCGCCAGCTGTAAATGTTCTGGTCACCATCGCCAACCACGCATATATTCTTGTGGTTTTCTGCCAAAAGACGCGACAACTGATATTGAACGGCATTGGTATCCTGATATTCGTCTATGTGAATATGCTTCCATTTATTTTGATAGTAATTCCTTATCTCAAGATCTTTTTGAAGAAGAAGAGCCGGTTTTAATAAAAGATCGTCGAAATCGAGAGAATTCTCTTTTTGCTTGAGTTCTTCGTAACGCTTCCAGACTGAATAGATGATTTTTTCAAATTGAGTCGATGTATTGGCTTCGAAATTGTCCACGGTGACAGAATCCCCTTTATTTCTGGAGATGATATTTTTTATTTTCCGAGGCTCGTACTGCTTCGGATCAAGGCCTTTTTCCGCGAGTGCTTGCTTGATGAGTGAAATGGCATCTTGTTCATCCAAGATGGTGAAATGTTCCGTTACGCCGATCTTCTGGCTGTTTTCTTTGATGATGTGAACGCCCAATGAATGGAATGTGCCGAGAAATGGATTGCCGGTTCTTTGGCCGCCCATCTTTTGAAGATTGACTGAAACCCGCTCTCGGATTTCTTGAGCGGCTTTGTTGGTGAATGTGACGGCTAAAATTTCTCCGGCTGGCACGCCCGCATTGATCAGCTGTATGATCCTGGTCGTCAGCGTTTTTGTTTTTCCGGCTCCGGCTCCTGCCACAATGAGAAGCGGCCCTTCTTTATGGAGAGCCGCTTCTTTTTGGGGATCATTGAGTCCGTCGAGATGGATTGTCATTTTTTAAATATACTTGTTTTTACCTGAAACAGAAAGTTTTACAGAAAAATCTGAAAAATCTTAATCAAGGATCGACTCCGGTCAAAATTATAAGGAAAATTTTTTAAAAAATTTGATTTTTTCATTATCCCCAGGGAGGATTGTCGGTTGTTGACTTGCGATACCCCATTGGCTACCATTAGAGAGTGCCGATTTATTCCTGAGTTTTCTTAAAAAATGCCATATTTTAAGGCATTTTTGTGAAAGAAAGGCTGAATATCTGTAACAATTGCTTGAATTTTAATCTCATTACAGTCACTTTTACATAAGGTCGCCCTGTAATCCTCGCTTTTTGGCGGGTACGAAGTTCACGCAATTACCCTCGTTTAGGCTTATTTTATCTCAAAAACAAAAACCTGATTCAAATCGCCTCGTCAATTATACGGGCAATCAGGCAAAAAAGTCCCTATTTTTACAAGCTGAAGCGGCTATGGCCGTTTTGTCTTTCTTTTTAGTAATAGGATTTATAACTTTCCCTGCACCTGTCCATGCAGGTTTTTTTTCTGATTTTTTTGGGGCAAGTTCCGTTTCTGCCTAAGAGGAAATAACTGAAAATTCACAAACAGTTCATCTCTTGGAGGCG
>CAZSEN010000024.1:0-8612 GCA_964605995.1 uncultured Candidatus Saccharibacteria bacterium
TGCGGAGACGGTGAGATTCGAACTCACGAGGCTGTGAAGCCTGCCTCCTTAGCAAGGAGGTACGTTAGACCACTCCGACACGTCTCCATATCTATCGTCAAACATGCCAACTTTAACATATCCATTCTGTTTTTTCCACTTCAGTGTGCTATCGTGAGCGCCAGAATTTTCTTAGTGCCGGCACGCTTTAAAACCTTTTTAGCTTCTTTAAGCGTCGCGCCGGTGGTTGTAATATCGTCGATCAGGATAATATTCCGGTTTTTTATTGTTGCTTCATTTTTTGCAGCAAAGCAATTCGTGAGATTTTTCAGCCGATCTTTCCTGTCCTTTATTTCCACCTGATTTTTTGTGTCTTTTATCTTATAAAGGACATCAGTAGCCATGGTAAATGAATGCGAGTCTTTTTCAATTAAGGCTCTTGCCAGCAATTCTGACTGATTATAACCTCTTTCCCTAAATCGTTTTTCAGATAATGGAATCGGTATAAGCAGGGGATTGGTGAAATTTTTCGCAATCGCAAGATCGGCAAGCTCTTCCAAGATAATATCATGAGTGGCTGCTGCAAGATTATTGGTAATTTCCCGCTTGTTTTCATATTTAAGCATCCACAGCGCTTTTTTAATTATCGGGTTCTTATAGCTGAATATTGAAATAATATCGCTGCTCGGGTCATTTTCAGCCAGCGGAATCTGAGACACGCACTCCATGCATAAATGCGTGTCCTTTTGATTGCATGAAATACAATGCATGGGAAAAATAAAGTCTAGAATTTGAGTTTTGATTTTTGATAAAAAAGTCATTTTGAAAGTTTAAGCCAAGGTATTTTAGCAGAAAAAATATTCATGAATCTTTGCAGGAACTGTGGAAAAGTCTTAGTAATTAATACCACGAATCAGTAAAGCAATATGTTATAATAGCAGAAAGTTCGCAAGCCATCCTTATGGACAATCCTCTCAAAAAAATTTTAGACAGAGCAGTAAGCTTTTTTCAAAAAACTGAAGGAGAAAGCGTTGTTGGAATTGATATAGGATCTTCTTCTATCAAGGTTGTTCAACTTAAGAAAAAGGGAGGAAAAGCGATTCTTGAAACATATGGCGCTGTCGCTCTCGGTCCGTATGCTGAAAGCGGCGAAGTCGGACAGGTGACGAATTTATCGGTTGAGGCGATAACTCAGGCGCTCGGCGATGTTCTCAAGGAATCCGGCGTTACCACAAAAAATACTGTGTTATCGATTCCCGCGACAGCCAGCCTGATTTTTACAATTGAATTGCCGTCGTCGGCCAATGAAAAAGATTTTGCCGCTATCGTACCGACTGAAGCTCGAAAATATATCCCTGTTCCGATTTCTGAAGTTTCTTTGGATTGGTGGGCGATACCGAAGAGAGAGGAACCAGTCGGCGAGGAAGATGAAGCAAAGAAAGAAAAAACAGAAGTTTTAGTCACAGCTATCCACAATGACACGCTTGCGAAGTATAATGACATCCTAAAAAATGCCAATCTGCAATCTTCTTCTTTTGAGATTGAAGTATTTTCCGCCATTCGTTCGACATTCGGCCATGAGCTGGTGACGCTTCTCTTGATCGACATGGGTGCTTCAAAGACAAAGCTTTCGATAATCGAAAGAGGGATTGTGAAGCAATTCCACACGGTAAACAGAGGCGCGCAAGACATCACAATCTCGTTATCCACATCCCTGGGAATTCCTTTTTCAAAAGCAGAGGAATTGAAAACGGGATTCGGCATGATTGCGGGCAAAACCGATGAAAATGCGATAGAAATCATGCGATCAGGTTTTGATTATATCCTTTCTGAAATCAACAGCGTGGTGTTAAATTATGAAAAGAAGTATAATAAAACTGTAAGTAAAGTTATTTTGACAGGTGGCGGATCGCTTCTTAAGGGGTTTGTGGACATCGCGACGGAGAATTTCAGATCGGAAGTAAGTCTCGGCAACCCGTTCTCTAAAGTTGAAACTCCGATATTCCTTGAGAGCGTTTTGAAGAATATCGGTCCTGAGTTTTCAGTTGCGGTCGGCCTTGCTTTAAGAAAATTGCAATAAGTGTCATACTATAAGCAGCAGTTATTAACATATGGACAATGAATTTCAAACATCATTCATACCTAAAAAACCTCTCGCAGAAGAACGCGTAGTGCGAGAGAGGCCTGTAAGCATTTTTTCTCTTGTCGCCACCATCGCTTTTTTTGTCGCTCTTATCTCGGCTGGCAGCATTTATTTCTATAAAATTACTCTGACAAATCAGGTTGCAAATCAGACAGCGTCGCTAGAGAGGGCGAAAGCCGCTTTTGAGCCGAGCTTGGTTGAGGTTCTCCAGACATTGGACAAGAGAATAATCGCGTCAAAAGAAATATTGGCAAATCACATGACGGCTTCTCCTGTGTTGAAATCACTTGAAAATCTTACATTGAAATCAATCAGATTCACTAAATTCGATTATGAAGTTTCTAAAGATCAAGGAACCAAGATTGATGTGATAATGTCCGGACAAGCAAAAAGCTACACATCAATCGCTCTTCAGTCAGACAAGCTCGGAGAAAATAAATACATAAAGAATGTTGTGTTTTCAAACTTGGTTTTGGATGCACAGGGGAATGTCGGCTTTGATTTGAAGTTTTCGGTCGATCCGGCTTTTGTCATGTATGGAAGCGCGATAAGCAGTACAGGCGCAATTCCAGCCATAAGCCCGATTAATAATACTAATGGCGCCGCTATCTAACACATATGAGATTCATTATTCCAATTTTACTCTTGAGCATTTCAATAGGAACATTTCTGGTATATATCAATCCTGCATATAGCGATATTAAAACACTCCGATCTGACTCGGCTTCGTATGACGAGGCGCTTAACAATTCGAAGATTCTGCAATCGATCCGCGGAGAACTTTCTGACAAATACAAGAGTTTTTCCGCCACTGATTTGGATCGATTGAAAAAGCTTTTGCCGGATAATGTCGACAATATCCGCCTTATTCTCCAAATACAGCGGATTGCAGCCCCTTATGGCATGAATCTGAAAAATGTAAAATTTGATGTGAAGCAAGCTCCTGCGCAAACTCAGGCTGGTTTCGTCACTGCGGGTTCTACTGCAGCTGCTCCAAAGAAAGATTATGAAGCGTTTGATCTTGAATTTTCAACTGAAGGATCATATTCGAATTTCGTCGCATTTCTCCAGGATTTGGAAAAAAGTTTGAGAATTGTTGATATTAATTCGATAAGCTTCACGTCTGGAACGTCTTCTCCTGGAAGCGATATATATAAATATGATTTCAAGATAAAAACTTATTGGTTTAAGGGAATATAATCATATGAATCCAAAGATAAAAAACATCATCATATTCGGCGGCATATTCATTCTCTTGGTTGCGGGATATGTTATTTTCTTCGGCAAAAAAACATCAACACCGGCGCTGCAGACTACAAGCGGAATACCAACGACGGCATCATCGGCGAGTCCTGTTGGAAGCGCTGGTGTGGGCAAAGAATTTCTAGATACGCTTCTCAATATCAGAAATATAAAATTAGATGCATCGATATTTTCAAATCCGGCTTTTATAAGCTTGAATGATTTTGACTTGTCGCTGATCCAAGAGCAAAATCCTGGACGCAAGAATCCGTTCTTGCCTTTGGGCACAGACAGCCAGCCGAGCCCAACGCCGGCAGCATCTCCAAGTCCTCAATCCGCTAATCCGCAAGGAGGTCCAAGCAACCCATAAAAGATAAATATAATATGAGTTTCCTAGAAGAACTTGCACGACGAGAAATTGTCAAAGAAAATCAAATATCTGAAATCTTGCGTCAAGCGGAAAAGAAGCATCAAGGCAATATTGATGACACGCTTGTTGAAATGGGCTTGCCGGAAAAAACCTTGCTCCAGCTGAAGAGCGAGTACTTCAACATTCCTTCAAGAGCAGTAGAGCCTAAATCTGTTTCATTTGATGTTCTGAAATATATTCCTGAAGATTCCGCGAATCACTATAAATTCGTGCCGATCGGATTTAAAGACGGAGTCCTCGAAGTCGGCGTTATCAATCCCGAAAACAGCCAGGCGATGGATGCCATCCAATTCATTTCTTCAAAATCAAATGTTCCGTTCAAGATTTTCCTGATATCGAAATCTGACTTCAATGGAGTGGCGGAGAATTACAAAGGACTCACTGGTCAAGTCGACCAAGCATTATCAGAGTTTGATATGGATGTTTCCGGGCAAGCTGCCGCCAGTGTGACTCTTGAAAACCCGAAAATCCAGGACACGCTGAAACCGGGCGAGGAGGAAAAGATAGTTGAAGATGCGCCGATCATAAAAATTGTGGCTGTTATTATAACGACCGCTGTGGCGGGAAGCGCCTCTGATATTCATATCGAAAATACGGGAGAAAAAGTAAAAGTCAGATTTCGAGTCGATGGCCAGCTTCATACTAGTCTTGTTCTTCCTCTCAACGTATACAACGGCGTTGTTGCCCGAATTAAAATTCTCGCAAAGCTTCGCCTTGATGAAAAACGAAAGCCGCAGGATGGAGGTTTTTCTGCGAAGATCGAGGGCAGAAAAATCGACTTTCGTGTCTCAACGCTGCCTTCGTATTACGGAGAAAAAGTCGTGATGCGTATTCTTGATACAGAAAAGGGCGTAAAACCTTTGGAAGGTCTCGGTCTTTCACCGGAAAATCTTGCGCTCATGAAAGAAGCGCTTGCAAAGCCGTACGGCCTGATTCTCATTACCGGCCCGACAGGAAGCGGTAAGACTACGACTTTGTATTCCATGATCACCGCGCTTGATCGTGAAAAAAATAACATTGTCTCATTGGAAGATCCTGTCGAATATCATATTCCGGATATCAATCAATCTCAAGTGATGCCGGAAATCGGATACTCATTCGCTTCGGGATTGCGATCGATACTTCGTCAGGACCCCGACATTATCATGGTCGGTGAAATTCGAGACAAGGAAACGGCAGAGCTGGCTATTCAAGCTGCGCTCACCGGCCACCTGGTGTTTTCCACGCTTCATACCAACAATTCCATCGGCGTTATTCCTCGATTGATTGATATGGGAGTCGATCCATATCTTATCGCGCCGACTCTTATTCTGGCTGTAGCTCAGCGGCTCGTGCGAACCACATGTCCTGATTCGCAAAAGAAAATCACGATGGATCCCGGGATAAAAACTATGATTGAAAAGCAATTTTCCGACTTGCCGGAAGAATTCAGGAAGAAAATCAGCATCGGATCGGAAATGTATCAAATGGTTCCATCAGCTGAATGTCCGACAGGAACTCGGGGAAGAGTGGCGACATATGAGATGTTTAAAATAGACAAGGATATAGAGAATCTGATCTTGAAAAGCCCCGGAGAACAAGAAGTCTATAAGATGGTCAGGCAAAAAGGAATGCTTACGATGCGTGAAGATGCGATTAACAAGGCTATCAAGGGTGAAATACCATTTCAGGATGTCTACAATTTGGCTACGTATGACTAAAGAAATTGGCTTAAAAATTTGCCAAGTTATATACTTAATCTAAATGGAAAACAATACAAAAAAGAAAATATATATCATTGATGACGACAATTTTTTGCTCGATATGTATTCTTTGAAATTCACTCAGTCTGATTTTGAAGTATACACGGCTTCTTCGGGAGCGGAAGCGCTTGAAAAACTTAAAAATAGCCTGAATCCTGACGTTATCCTTATGGATGTCATGATGCCGATTATGGATGGTTTTGAGTTTTTTCAAAAAATGAACGATGAAAAAACCTCTCCGGATTCCGTGAAGGTAATTCTTTCGAATCTTGGACTCGAGACCGACATTGCCGAAGGCCAAAAGCTTGGCGCGGATGGATATATCATAAAATCAAATACAACGCCCGCGGAAGTAGTGGAGAAAGTCAAGGAAATCATCAGCCAGAAAAAGAAAGGTTGAAAATTACCTGTCCCGTTAGAAGTCCAGTATAATTAGATCGATCAATAAAATTCATGAAATATGAAACAAATTATAAAATAATCACAAAAAGTCTGTTAAAGACTTTCTAATGGGATGGATTATAAAAAAGAATTGGAAGAATTGATTGCAACAGTGATACGAGAAGGAGGCTCCGACCTCCATATTTCCGCGGGGAGGAATCCGGCAATCCGCGTCGCCGGCCAGCTTGTTTTTTTGATCAAGCGCCAGATTCTTTCCAAAGAAGATGTTTTTGGGATCCTTCAAGAAGTCTTAGATAAGGAGAAAGTCGATAGATTCTTGAAGAATCAGGAAATTGATTTTTCGTACGATTTCAAAGGCGAGGCGCGATTGCGAGGCAATGCATTTTTTCAGAAAGGGAATATTTCAATCGCCCTTCGACTGATTCCGAAAGTCAAAACTCTCGCCGAGCTCAGCCTCCCTCCGATTCTCGAGCAGTTCGCTCATAAAAAACAAGGATTCTTCTTGGTTGTCGGTCCTGTCGGACAAGGCAAATCGACAACACTATCTTCAATGATAAGCTTGGTGAACAATGATCGGACAGAGCACATTGTCACGATTGAGGATCCGATAGAATATATTTATGAGCCGAAAAAATCCATCATCGACCAGCGGGAAGTCGGCATCGATACGAAAGATTTCAATACTGCGCTCAAGTCTGTCTTCAGAGAAGACGTGAATGTCATCATGATCGGAGAAATGAGGAATGCTGAAACGATTTCCACAGCGGTCACCGCCGCGGAAACAGGCCATCTGGTTTTGTCGACTCTTCATACCAATAATGCGTCTCAGACGATCGATCGAATCGTCGATTCATTTCCTCCGGAACAGCAAGATCAGATACGAAATCAATTGGCGGGAAGCTTGCTCGGGATTTTCTCGCAGCGTTTGATTCCGCGCATTGCCGGCGGACTTGTTCCGGCGTATGAGCTTCTCATCAATAATAATGCCGTTGCGAATCTCATTCGGGAGAACAGAACTCATGAAATCGATATTGTCATTGAAACCGGATCAGAGAATGGCATGATCGATATGAACAGATCTCTTGCCGATCTTGTCCGCCGCGGGGAGATAAGCATTGAAAATGCCCGCCAGAATTCATTGAATCCAAAGTCGCTTGAAAGGCTGATGTGATGAAAATCAATATTGAAATAATAAAAGACAGAGTCGTGGTATAATCTAATCATTAAATAAGAACGCCGATTATGTTATTCAAATACAAAGCGTTAGACGAAAAAGGAATACCGAAAGAAGGCTCCATTGACGCCGTAAATAAAGATTTGGCGATCAGCTCGCTTCAGAGGCGTGGCTTTATAGTGGTTTCCATCGCGAGTGAAGAAGAAAAAAAGGGACTTCTTCATGTCTCATTGTTTGAAAAAGTTCCGCTTAAAGATGTCGTAATCCTTTCTCGCCAGATTGCAACGCTTTTTGACGCTCAAGTTTCCGCACTCAAGGCGTTTACGCTTCTTGCGTCAAATGCAGAAAACAAGCTTCTCTCAAGAAAGCTTGCTCGGATCACTGATGATCTCCAGGCAGGAACTTCGATTTCCGGCGCATTGGCGAAACATCCGGATGTTTTTTCCGATTTTTATGTGAACATGGTTCGGGCCGGAGAAGAATCAGGAAAATTGAACCAAGTGTTCAATTATCTTGCTGATTATCTGAACAGGCAATATGAACTCACGGCAAAGACAAAAAATGCGCTGATTTATCCGGCATTCGTCATCGCTGTTTTTATCGCTGTGATGATTCTCATGTTTGTGATGGTCATTCCGAAACTCTCTGCAATCATTGCGGACTCTGGCCAGACGATTCCTTTTTATACGAAAATCGTCATCGGCATAAGCAATTTCCTCATCAACTATGGAATATTCTTCCTGATGTTTGTCGTCGTCGCGGGCTTGTATATGTGGCGGCTCTCCCGTTCCGATGCCGGTCAGACATATTTGGATCGGATAAAACTTTCCATTCCTGCTGTCGGAAATCTTTACAGAAAACTGTATCTTTCGCGAATCGCTGACAATTTGGACACGATGCTCACCGCGGGCATTTCGATCGTCAGAGCGATTGAAATTTCAGGAGATGTCGTGGGAAATAAAGTATATTCGAATATTTTGAAACAAACAGGCGAAGCCGTTAAAGAAGGAAGCGCTCTTTCTGATGCCTTTGCAAAGCATGAACAAGTTCCATCCATTATGGTGCAGATGGTGAAAGTCGGGGAAGAGACCGGCTCGCTTGGTTCGATTCTTAAAACACTCGGCATGTTCTACAAAAGGGAAGTTGATGATGCTGTCGATACATTGGTCGGCCTGATCGAGCCGATCATGATCGTAGCGCTTGGTCTCGGCGTCGGAATCCTCCTTACTTCAGTTTTGGTGCCGATCTACAATATCGCCGGAGGAATACAGTAGTAGCTTTGACAAACCCATAAAAGTATTTCATCTTATTTTCTCTTGTAATTTTATCCTATCTGCAGTTTCAGCATTTTTACAATATCATTTTTCTATGAATCCTTTTCTCAAAAAAACCAGCGCTCTTCTAGTCATTCTTGTCGTTCTGTCATTCATTTACCGCATAGCCCTTGCTGCCGGGGGAATCGCCGATCCTGATATCAATTATCCTTCCGGAACATACGGA
>CAZSEN010000025.1:0-8309 GCA_964605995.1 uncultured Candidatus Saccharibacteria bacterium
GGCGAAGGCAAGATTTTTGCAAGTCCGAACCATTCGATAACGATGTATGACTACGGAGAAATCGATTTGAGGGCAAAAATAAAAGTCATCGGAGGCGAGGCTGAAAAATACAAGGTATTCGGAGGCAAGCTTTTTGAAACCACAGTCGGCAGGATTCTTTTCAATAGCATTTTGCCCCAAGACTTCCCATATCTCAATGAAGAAATAACTTCAAAGAGAATGTCAGCTCTCGTTGATGAACTCATTCTTCATTACGGAATAGACGAAACTCCGAAATTCCTCGACAAAATAAAAGACTTCGGATACAGATATGTGACTAAGGCAGGAGTCACATGGGGTATCGATAATGTTGTCGTGCCGGAAGGAAAGAAAGATATCATCGAAAAAGGAAAGAAGCAAGAAGAGCAAGTCATGAGCGACTTCAATGAAGGCTTGCTTTCAGAGCAGGAAAAACATCAGAAAATAGTTGAAATTTGGACTGATATAAAAATGGATGTCCAGGATCTGCTCGCTCTAAAGCTCGACAGAAAAGGGCCGGCATCCGACATGGTCCGCTCAGGAGCTCGAGGATCGATGGGTAACATCACTCACATGGCCGGAATGAAAGGTTTGACTTCAAGCGTGACTGGAGAAATTATTCCATTTCCGATCATTCCGTCATACAAGGAAGGTCTTTCGCCGCTCGAATATTTCATTACGACTCACGGAGCTAGAAAAGGTCTTGCCGACACTGCGCTCAATACCGCGAAGGCGGGTTATCTGACTCGAAGATTGGTGGATGTTTCTCAGGATGTGATGATTTCCGAGGAAGATTGCGGCACGAAAGAAGGGAAGATGGTCGCCAAGGAAGATATTTCCGGCATTGAAATTCCTTTGTCTAAAAATATCCGAGGAAGAGTTCTTGCAGCTGATTTGAAAGATGAAAATGAAAAAGTTCTTTTCAAGAGAGGATTTTTGATCACCAAAGAGGAGGCTCAGAAAATCGAAGCGATGGGAATCAAAGAAGCGTTCGTCAGATCGCCGCTGACATGCAAAAGCGTGAATGGAATATGCTCGATGTGTTACGGGCTTGACCTCGGAAGAAATCATTTGGTGTCGCTTGGAGAAGCGGTGGGAATCATCGCGGCTCAAGCTATCGGCGAGCCGGGAACGCAGCTTACGCTTCGAACATTCCACGCCGGAGGTGCGGTAACAGTCGACATTACAGCCGGCCTTCCTCGTATTGAAGAAATTTTTGAAAGAAGGAATCCGAAGAATCCGGCTATTGTTTCAAGAACAGACGGAACAGTCTTGGAGGTTAAGGATTTGGGCAAGGAAAAATTGATTACAGTTCTCTCTGACACGAAAGGCGACGGCAAGTCGAACCAAATCGAATACACAGTGGCATTCCGAAGATTGCCGCTTGTTAAGGCTGGACAAAAAATCGCCAAAGGAGAACTCATCACTGACGGATCTGCTGATATTGCGGAAATCTTCAAATATGGCGGAAAGGAAATGGCCGAAGAATATATCATCAAGGAAATCAACAAAGTGTATGAGCTTCAAGGCGCTTCGATTTCAAGAAAGCATATTGAAATCATCATCAGGCAGATGTTCTCACGAAAGAGGATTAAAGATGCCGGTGATACATTATTCTCTCCTGGAGATATGGTTGAAACTAGAGAGCTTTCTCTTCAGAATAAAAAATTGAAAGAAGAAGCGAGAGAAGAAGCAAAAGGAGAAACAATCCTTTTGGGAATCACCGAAGCGTCCCTCTCGACAAAGAGCTGGCTTTCAGCAGCATCATTCCAAAACACCAATCGTGTTCTCATTAACAACGCGATTAGAGGCGGAGTCGATGGCTTGAGAGGGCTTAAAGAAAATGTGATCATCGGAAGATTGATTCCTGCGGGAACCGGTTTTCGAGCTAAAGCGGCAAAGAAATCTAAGAAAGAAGAGACGGAAGAATAGAGATCTCTCGAATTTCTTATTTGAAAAGCCTTGCGCAGGCCGACAGGCTGAGCAGAGAAAATTTCCAGCTGGAAATTATTCGTGCTTTTCAAATAAGAAAATTATCGCTCCGATGTAAAGAAGTTGTTTGTTGCATCGTTGTAGGCTAATATTAAAATTATGAATTCTCCCGCACAACAGATAAAAGAAAGGCTGTCTATTGTTGATGTGGTTTCTTCTTATATAAAGCTCGAAAAGGCGGGCGTGAATTTCAAAGCCCGTTGCCCGTTCCATAATGAAAAAACTCCTTCATTCGTGGTTTCTCCCGCGCGAGGCAGCTATCATTGCTTTGGATGCAACAAGGGCGGAGATATTTTCAGCTTCGTGCAAGAGATTGAGGGAGATGATTTTCGCGCTGTGCTTGAGAAACTTGCCGATCGTGCGGGAATCCAGCTTAAGTCAGTCAATCCGAAAGAGCGAAGCGAACAGAATGCGCTGTATGGCGCGGTTGAAGCGGCGGCAAAATTCTTCGAGTTTCATAGGGGAAAGAACAAGGCAGTTGAAGAATATCTCCGAAAAAGGGGGCTTACAGACGAGACGATCAAAAAGTGGAGAATCGGATATGCTCCGAATGATTGGCGCCAGCTCCTGTTTTTTCTGACAGGCAAAGGCTTCAGTGAAGATGTCTTGGCAAAAGCCGGATTGATCATAAAAAGTGAGAAAGGATATTATGACAGATTCAGGAATCGAGTCATGTTTCCAATCGCTGACAGTCAAGGAAGAATCGTCGGGTTCTCTGGAAGAATTTTTGATGTCGCCGGAGCTTCGCCGGAAGGGACTGCAAAATATGTGAATAGTCCGGAAACAGCTCTTTATAATAAATCAAAAATCCTGTTCGGCTATGACAAAGCGAAGCACTCAATCATGCAGAAAGATTTTTGCGTTATGGTTGAAGGGCAGATGGACTTGATTATGGCGCATCAGGCGGGCACGACAAATGCCGTCGCTGTTTCGGGAACGGCCCTTACAGAAGAGCATATCAGCCTTATAAAGCGCTTTACAGACAACCTCCTGCTTTCTTTTGACGCTGATGATGCCGGCTTTGCAGCATCAGAGCGCGGCGTCAAAATGGCTCTGGCGTCCGGCATGGATGTCAAAATCGTCAAAATAAACGGCAATAAAGACCCGGCGGATGCGATTCTTGCCGACGAAAAAGAATGGCATAAGGCGCTCACGGAGGCGACGCACATCATTCCTTTTTATCTCAATGCGCTTGCTGCGAAGAATTTGGATGAGCGCGAATTCAAAAAGGAAGTGAGTAAGAAAGTTCTGCCGTTTGTCGCTGAAATAAAGAATAAAATCGACCAGGCGCATTTCATACGGGAAATATCTTCACGGATAAATGCTCCGGAAGAAGCGATTCGCGAAGAAATGAGCAATTACTTGAAAGAGAAAGAGAAGGAACAGAGAAAAATTTTCACAGCTGCAGTTGAAAAGAAGGGCTTGTTAGGCGGATCGCTTGCGTCCGAAAAAATGAAAGATATCATCGAGAATAAATTTTTCGGAATCATCCTTTGGCAAGAAAATCTCTCGCCGCAAATTTTGGAAATTGATAATGTAAAGAAAGAATATTTCCGGATCGCCGGCAAAGATATCGGCACGGAATTGAAAGCGATTCCGGATAGGAAGAGGGAAGACATGGCGCTTTACTCCGAAGTGTATTATGGGGGCCATGAGAATATGCAGTCTGAAATTGAAGAATTGCTCGCTTCTCTGGAAAAAGAAATTCTTCAGGAGCGATATGAGAAATCAATTAGTGATCTGAAAAAGGCCGAAAAAGAAGGGAATAACGATCTGATATCGAAAATTTTGAAAGAATGTCAGGATATTCAAAATCGCATCCACGAAATTAAAAACAGTCGATTTTTAGAAAAATAAATGGTAAGCTTTTAAATAACAATTATGAAGAAAAATAAACAAAAAAAGGCTCTTTCCAAAGAAAAAAAATCTAAAAAGAAAGCTTCAAAAGCCGTAAAGGCCCCAAAGAAGAAAATCGTCAAAACAAGCCTTCTTCAAAAAGGAGGAAAGAAAGCAAAGGCAGCTGCTCCTGTAAAAAAACTTACCGCACTCCAGAAAAAGGCGGAACTATTCCTTCAAAAATCAGAGGAACTGACCGTCAAGGGAAAAAAGAGAGGATTCATCACATATGATGAAATTTTAAAGACATTTCCTGACATTGAAAATAATGTCATGTTTTTGGACGAGCTCTATGAAAAGCTTGCCGTTGCGGGCGTTGACGTGCTTGAAGGGGGAAATCTCCTTGATATCGATGCGACTGAAAAAGCCGGAAGCAAGTATTCAAAAGACGCCCCAGCTCATGATTCCGTGCAGATGTATTTGAAAGAAATCGGACAATTTCCTCTTATCTTAGCCAGCGAAGAGAAGGAGTTGGCAAAGCGGATTGAGAAAGGCGACAATGAGGCGAAGAATCTTCTCGCCCGCGCAAACCTCCGTCTCGTGGTTTCCATCGCCAAGAAATATGTCGGAAGAAGTTCCGACCTCACACTTCTTGATCTCATTCAAGAAGGAAACCTCGGCCTTTTCAAGGCGGTGGAAAAATTCGATTGGACGAAAGGATATAAATTTTCAACGTATGCGACATGGTGGATCCGCCAGTCGATTACTCGAGCATTGGCCGACCAGTCGCGAACGATCAGAATTCCCGTCCACATGGTGGAGACAATTTCAAAATACAAGCAAGTTTTCAGGAGGCTTTCCCAGGATTTGGGCCGCGATCCGCTAGCAGAAGAGGTTGCCACTGAAATGGGTATTGATGTGGAGAAGGTGCATGTCATTGAAAATATCAATCAAGATACGCGATCGCTTGAACAGCCGATCGGCGATGATGATGAGAAATCAACTCTGGGAGAGTTCATTCCCGATGATAAAATCTTGAAGCCAGATGAGGATTCTTCGCGAAGAATCTTGTCCGACCAAGTCAAAGAAGTCCTTTCAGATTTGACGCCCAAGGAAAGGAAGATTTTGGAAATGAGATACGGTTTGAATGACGGAGTCCAGCATACGCTCGAAGAAGTGGGACAGGAGTTCGGTGTTACGCGAGAGCGAATCAGGCAGATTGAGGCGAAAGTCCACGACAAATTGAGGAATAATGACAAAATCACCCGGCTTCAGAATTATTTTGATTAAATGAATTGTAGCAATCAAAACCCCCGAAAGGGGGATTTTGATTGCTACAATAGCATATCCATGATAGCCTTTAGGCAAATGTACATTGATTAAAAAAGAAGAGATGAAACCTGAAATCGATAAAAATCTGTCGCTCGAACTCTCGATTGCTCCTGTATATGATTTGGAAAAAGGAAAAGAAGGAGGCGAATATTTCTCCATCAGTCCATGGATCACAAAAGAAAATTGTCCGATAATCGCGCCGGGTGAAAAAAAGATAGAAGAAACGAAGGTCATGCTGGTCAATTTCGGATACCGTGGAATGAAAACAGAAGACGTTCTCGCTGCCTTGGATGAGAAAAATATGGTGCCTGCCGGACTCCAACATCTCCTCGGTTTAGGAATGAAGCATTCTGAATGGCACATTCAAAAAAATGATCGAATCCGACAGATAATTCCTCTCGGCCAGACGTTTTCATATAAGGACAAATTCTTTGATTTTGATTCAATCATATGCATGAATTGCCCCTCGATTGTTTCAAGAAATTTAAGCGTCACTGGCTATAAAAAAGTATGCTGGTATCCAATCACTTCATTTTTTCTTGCAATTGCCAAATAAGCATAAAACCCAGTATTTTCTTTGAATGTATTGGGTTTTTTTCTTTTGCGGAATGGTTATGAACATCCCCATAGTAATGAAAATGATTGATTTGATATACTTAAATTGTTAAAAGGTCACTTATTAAAACATTTTATTTTTATATATATGATGGATAAAGAAATGATGATGCATAAGAAGCACATGATAATGAGAAAAATTTCCCGATGTCTCGTTATGATCGGCGGCATAAATTGGGGTCTTATCGGCGTCGGCGCTTTTTACGGCAAAGACTGGAATGTTGTTCACATAATTCTCGGCAATTGGCCAAAAGCGGAATGGATTGTGTACATTCTTGTCGGTATTGCTGCTGTTAAGATGATGTTCCACTATTGCCGAAAGGGTGCGATGAAGTGCGGCTGCGATTGCAATAAATGCGAATCGTGCGGAATGGGCGGAATGGAAAAGGAGAAAATGATGTAATTCATTCTCTATGATCAAATTAAAAAACAGCCGCTGCGGCTGTTTTTTAATTTGATGCGTAAAGGTTGATTAAGTGATTATTAAATGGTATAGTTCCATTATATTTAAACGGAAATGCCGGCCATATCTACTATCATCTTTTATGTAGCAGTCTTTCTATCTGTCTATGTGCAGGTGTTTTTTTTGGTTACTTTTTTTGAAAAAAGAAAGGAGATTCTCATCAGAAAAGGCCCGATGGATTTGAAAAAATACCCCGGCGTTACGATAATCGTGCCATGTTATAACGAAGAGCATACGCTTTATAAGACCATCCGATCGCTCCTCGCCCTTGATTATCCGAAAGACAAGCTCAATATTTTCATTATCGATGACGGAAGTACTGATAACACATGGGCGGTGGCCGAGCGTTTCAAGAAATATAAGAATATCCAGATATTCAAAAAAGAAAACGGCGGCAAGCACACGGCGCTTAATCTCGGGTTGGAACATATCAGGACGCCATTCATGGGCTGCCTTGATGCCGATTCCTTTGTTGATTCGAATGCGCTTAAAAGAATCATGACGTATTTTGATAATCCTGAAACAATGGCCGTAGCGCCATCTATCATGGTCCATAATCCAAAAGGAATGCTTCAGATTGCGCAGAAAGTTGAATATGACATGTCCATTTATCTTAAAAAAATGCTCGGATTTATGGGTGGAATTCACGTGACGCCCGGGCCATTTTCGATATTCAGGAAAAAAGTATTTGACGACTTGGGCAATTATCGCAAGGCGCATCATACTGAAGATCAAGAAATTGCGCTCAGGATGCAGGAGCATCATTACAAGATTGATCATTGTCCAGATGCGTATGTCTATACGGTCGGCCCTAATTCAGTGAAAAAGTTATACATACAAAGAATACGATGGACATATGGATTCCTCAATAATCTGATTGATTATCGCCGCCTGCTGTTTCGGAAAAAATACGGAAATGTTGCAATCTTTACATTGCCATCAGGGCTCATTTCCGTCACGACAGCCATGTTCGCATTCGGGCTCGGAATGTATCATCTGGTCTCATACGCAGCACATAAAGTTTCTCAGATAAGCGCCACTGGAGTATATGTTCCCGCAAAAGGCTTCACTGTTGACTGGTTTTCCATCAATACGGAAACCTCTCTCTTTTTGAGCGTCATGTTATATGCGCTCGTCATCACTTCAGTCATCCTTGGAAGGAGAATGGCTCAAGAGAAGGCTGTTGTTTCTTTTGACTTCCTGTACTTTATCGGGATTTACAGCGTAGTTGCGCCGCTCTGGCTGATGAAAGCCGCATATAATACAGTGTTTTCCAGGAATATTCGCTGGAGGTAAAATTAAATTTTATGGAAAAAATCGATTGGAAAAAATATATAATAGTTTTCTTTATCACACTGCTCCTATTTTTGACAGCAGTCTATTTGAGCAATTATTTTTCAAACAAAAGAATCGATCAGCTTAAAGCGATTCAAAATAAGATTTCAATCGATATCCTTTCTTCTGAAACGCAATATGCTCTTTTGGAAGATCTTTCGTGTGCAGATATAAACAATTCCATGCTTTCTCAAGAATTGAATTCTTTGGGAGAAAAAATAGATTCTGAAGAGAAGAACGGCAACGCTGATGATTCTGATCTTTTGAGCTTGAAGCGCTACTACTCGCTCCTCGAAATAAAGGATTATCTGCTGATGAAAAAAGTAAGCGAGCGATGCGGCCAGAAATCTTTCTTTGTCCTCTATATTTATACCAATAAGGATAATTGCAGCGAGTGCGTCAAAGAAGGATATGTGCTGACCGCGCTTCGGGAGAAATATCCGAATCTCCGCGTGTATTCTTTCGATTACAGCTTGGATCTCTCGGCTGTCACTGCGCTCAAATCAGTCTACAAGATTGAAGATACAAAATTGCCAGCGCTTGTCATAAACGGCGAACTTCTCACCGGATTCAAAAGCGTCGATGATATTGAAAAGCTCTTCCCTGAGCTTAAAAAAATTGAGCAGGCAAGTCCTAAAACAAAGGCAAGCTAATTTCTTAATAAAACAACCCCTTTAAAAAGGGGTTGTTTTATTTTTGGAGCCGCTTCTCGGACTTG
>CAZSEN010000026.1:0-8260 GCA_964605995.1 uncultured Candidatus Saccharibacteria bacterium
CGCTTCTTTCAATCTTGTACGGAACATTCGCTTTGTCTTTCTGAACTTCCGCATCGTCGAATCGATGACCCATAAGCCGCTTAATTCCGAAAATAGTATTTTCCGGATTCGTCACCGCTTGGCGCTTTGCTAAAAGGCCGACCATTCGATCGCCATTCTTGGCCATAGTCACTACTGATGGGGTTGTGCGTACGCCTTCTATATTTTCGACAATTTTTGGCTGGCCATTTTCTATGACGGACACAGCTGAGTTTGTCGTACCTAAGTCAATTCCAATGATTTTGCTCATGATTTTATTGATTTAAATAATAATTTTGATAATTTTTTAAATTCACTAACCCATTATACTCATAGTTTTTTTTTTGACAAGTATTTCGTGGTCGCTGAAAGATTGTCAAAAAATAAAAAGTATATTATCATTGAACAAATGGCTAAAAATAAGCATCAAACGAAGATTTTAAAGGTTTTGGGGCAGAAAAAGGCAGTCTCTGTAGATCGGCTAAAAGATAGCTCAGACACGACGCAAACGGACAAATACGCAATCACACGAACGATCAAGAACATCATCGATTCAGGCTTCGCTGAAGTATTTGAGACCGCACAAAGCGAATATATGCGATTAACGCCGCTCGGTCGGCAGAAACTCTATCGCGATGAGCTTTCAAATACAACATCAATCATGAATCCAAACTGGGACGGCAAGTGGCGGATGATTATTCTTGATCTTCCCGAAGAAAGAAAAAATGAACGCGAAGCATTGCGATACCTTTTGAAAAAAGCCGGCTTCGTCTGCGCCAAAAATTCCGTATGGGTCTCCCCTTTTCCATTCGAACATTTCTTCACAAATATTAAAAAAGATTTTGGGCTGACATCTGAAATGCTCATCATCGTGACCAATCAGCTTGATGAATCAACGGAAAAACTTTTCTTGGAGAATTTTAAAACTATCAACTAATCACTTCTTCTTGCAATTACTTTCAATAATATCAGCCATTTCTTCAGGTGAAGTTTTTTTGTATTTTGAGTCATCTTTTTTAAGAGCTTTTTGAATCTCATAAAACATGTAAGCACCGGCAAGAAAAATATATAAACTAAGGAGATGGTTACTTGTGATATAATTAAAATTTTTGAATGAAGAAGTAAGAAAAAAGGAAAATACGAAAGCCAACCTAAGTAAAGCAACAGGTACTCCGTCTTTAGTCTTATTTACTACAGCATCCCTGAAATAACCGAGGTAGATAATTAAATCAGCCTTGTTGATCTGCATGTCTGGTTTAGAATTATGCATGACCAAGTTTTTTGATCCTTCAAAAGTAATTTCTGTCTCTTTCTTGGCATTATTTTTTTTCATCTTCTTTTATCATGGGTATTAATCCATAAACACCAGCTGCAAATTCACGTATCAAACCGCAATTTGAACAGATGATAGGAATTACTGGTACATTTTGACCACCCAAAGTTCTAGATTTTAAACTATTTTGAATATCGTGAGCAAAATATCCATCAGCAATCATCATGTTTTGATTACTACAAACTGGACACTGTAAATTGATTGCCTTTTTCTTTACTTTTTGAATAATAGATTCTTTATTCTCTTGAAAATTTGTTTCATCCATATCAATAATTTATTTATACTCAAACATATTAACTCTCGCCGGCCTTAGCGTACGATCACCGATTTGATAGCCTTTTTGAATCACTCTTTCAATCGTGTGATCTTTTTCTTTTTCATCTGTCGCAACTGTCTCAATGGACTGGTGAATATTCGGATCAAATGACACGCCAACATCGCCTATTTGTTTTACATTATATCTCTCTAAAATTGTGAGGAATTGATTGTAGATATATTCCACGCCCACCCTCCAATTCTTGTCCGCTTTTTCCCATGCTTCTTTGTTTGAAAATGCCATATCAAAACTGTCGAGTACTGAGAGCATGTCCATGATTATTTTCTCCCGCGCGAAAGCCCTCACGGTGTTCCGTCGTGATTCTTCATCTTTTTTGTAATTTGCAAATTCCGCGCGCTCGCGCTGCCAGCCATCAAGATATTCCTGCCTTTCTTTTTGAGACGTATCGAGCTTTTCCTTGAGTGTTTTGAGCTTTGATTTGAAATCCGCATCATTGTCTTCAAATTCAATATCATCCTCATTCGTCTCTTCAGCACCCGACTCAAGCTCCCCGGGCTGAATTTCCAATTCTTCTTCTTGTTTGTCTTGCTCGTCCATAATTGTATGCATTATTATACCTATCGTCACTAAAAAAACAACTTTTTATTAAATTCACATATTAAAACTGATAAAAACCAATTACAATCAAACTATGTAACATTGTTTGCTATCGCTAATTATGATACATAATTTCTCTATACTTTATATTCTTTTGCGAGCTTAAATGTTTTTATACTACTTTCAAGCTTTATCTCTTTAAGATAGGCTAAAAATTCCTTTGGTAGCGGCGAGGGTCCGACCCATACGCTCTTTTGGATCATGATATATCCTCCCATTTTCAAGTGCCGCCTAAACCACCCCCTCTCTGCTTTTCGTGGTTCGGAAATATCAAACATCACAATCATATTCTTTGAAGCATCTTTTGGAAAATTAAAAGAAAACTGGGCCAAAGAATCTGCTTTTTTCTTTATATATTTTTTGCCCGCAGGCGTAAGGACCCATCCTTGCAGCTCTTTTTCTAAAAAATCTTTTTTCTGAAGACGATTGAGCGCGACTCGCATTGTTCCTTTATTGTATTTTTTGAATTTTGGAATACCAAAAAAGTTCACTCACATTCCTTTATAGCGAAGGGATGTATTTTGCAATTCATTAAGAATTTCTTCTACGAGCGACATACTGTATGTATATATTAAAAACTTTAAAAGTGTAACATGATTAGCGATAGCAAACAATGTTACATTCAAATTTGATAATAAATAAAAATATCAATGTCTACCAAAAGTCCTAAAAATATAATAAAAATTAACGCTTTGGTCACAGATAATCCTTCCCCGTCCCCGCCTGCTCCCGACTACAGGAGGGCGGGCGGGGCTTGAAAAAATCTGGGCCCTGCCTCGCTGTTTTGGCGTGCTCGCAAAACATCGCTCCGGCCGTCAAAACAAAAAAGCTCCCGCAAAGGGAGCTTTTTTTTAACGCTTTGACCACTGTGGTGCTTTGCGGGCTTTCTTGAGACCGAACTTTCTTCGTTCTTTCATTCGAGGATCTCGTTTAAGGAATCCGGCTTTCTTGAGCTTTGTTCGAAGTTCGAGGTCAAACTCTGTCAGAGCGCGAGCAATGCCATGTCGCACTGCTTCAGCCTGAGAATGAGTTCCTCCACCCGAAACTTTCGCTTCAATTTCAAATTTCGCATCAATCTTCGCCTTTGACATCGGGTCGCTTATGATATTGGCCAATTCTTTAGTCTTAAAATACGCTGCGAGATTTTGACCGTTCACAATAACAGTTTCTTTGGTCGCAGGAGTCAGTCGCACTCTTGCTGTAGAAGTTTTTCTTCTTCCGACGGCTTCAATATATCTTTTTCCGGTAGTTTTTTTCTCCATAATGAATTATTCGCTTATTTTTAAGTTCTTCATCAAAATCGGTCGAAGCTTGTTTCGGGGAATCATGCCGTAGACAGCGAGCTTGAATACTTCACTATAACCCTTTTTGCCGATCACTTCTTCCATGGAAGGAGTTCTGAAACCTCCCGGATATCCGGAATACATCTCATAAAGCTTAGTCTTGAGCTTTATGATGTCGATTTTTGCCTTTGATGTGTTGATTATCTCAACTTTATTCGTGCCTGGCTTGTTCCTTGCGAATGCGACCGTGTCTTTGCCGATCAGTAAAGCCGCTGCCTTGCTTGCAGTTCGTCCCAAACTCTTTCCTGTTGCGTCGATTGTGTGTGTCATAAATATTTTTTAAACAAATTCAATAAAAGACATTTTGCTTCCATCGCTCTTTCTGACTGGAAGCTTCATTATCCTGGTGTAGCCGCCTTTTCGATCCTTATACTTCGGGATGATCTCATCAAAAAGCTTCTTTGATTCCTTTTTCCTATTCTGGAGGCGCGACACCACGGTCCTTTTTGAGCTCAATGTTCCCGCCTTGCTCATAGTCACAAGCTTTTCAATATATGGGCGGAGCTCCTTCGCTTTCGCTTCAGTGGTTTTAATCTTGCCGTGCGCGATAAGAGAAAGCGCGAGCGACTTAATGAGCGCTTTCCGCTGATTCCTATTCCTTCCGAATTTTCTAACTGAATTGTGGTGTCTCATACATGTACTTTTATTTGAGCGTTATGCCGTAGTTACTCAAAACTCTTTTAATTTCCTGAATTCCTTTTTCTCCCATGCCTTCAAGCTCAAGCAAGTCATCCTTCTTCTTTCGGGCGATTCCGCCGACTGTGCGGATATTTGCGGCAAGTAAGGCATTGAGCGTCCTTGTTGAAAGACCTAATGTATCTATCCGTGTCTTCATCGTGTCAGCCATTCCATCAGCCTTCTCTTCGCCTTCATCCTCGGATGATTCTTCTGACGCTTCGCTCATTTTCTCTTCTGGAGCTTCTTCTTTGAAATCAAGGATCGCTTTCAACTGAGTGATCATGATTTCTATCGATTTCTCAAGAGCGGCTCGAGGCGGCACAGTGCCGTCGGTTTCAACGGAAATTCGGAGTCGGTTGTGGTTCGTCTTGTCGCCCACGCGCATATTCTCAACTTCATAGCTTACTCGGCGAATCGGAGAGAAGATGGCGTCCAGAGAAATGGTGCCGATATCGACTTTTTCCTTCTGAAGGACTTCTTTTGGAACAAAGCCCAATCCTTTCTCTACCGTCATTTCAATATTCAAAGTGGTGCCTTTATCTGTTATTTCACAGATTTGCAAATCACCATTCAAGACCTCAAGCTGTCCGGAAGTTTCGATCATTTTTGCTGTCACAATTTTCGGGCCTTTTACAGACAATGTCGCTTTTTGAGGCTCGTCTGTCGTCATGTGAAATCGCACCTTCTTGAGATTCAAAAGGATTGTGATCACGTCTTCTTTTATGCCATCAATAGCGGAAAACTCATGGCTTGCGCCTTCTATTTTGACTGATGTCACAGCAGCTCCAGGAAGAGATGAGAGGATTATCCTGCGGAGCGAGTTCCCCAATGTATGTCCATATCCCGGGTAGAGACCGTCTATTTCATATGTTCCTCGGTTTTCTTCTTCTGACACAATTCGAGGTTTTGATGGCAAAATGATGTTGTAATCAAGCATAAGATTTATTTATATTATTTCTAAAATTTTTCAAATTAACGGCTGTAGAATTCAAGCACAGTGTTAAAGTTTAAAAATGTCTCATTATTCTTCGGCTTTCCGACCACCTTCGCTTCAAGCTTTTCGGCATCAAACGTAAGCCATGTCGGCGTGCTGTAATCTTTCAATTTTTGAGCCAAGTTGGTGAACAAAACACTTCCCTTGCTTCCTTCTCTCACTTGTATCACATCACCTTCTTTCACCTTGAAAGAAGGGATAGTTATTTTGTGATTATTGACCACAAAATGACCGTGAGAAACCATCTGTCGAGCGAGCGCTCTGGTGTGGGCGATTCCCAAACGATAGATGACATTATCGAGGCGAGATTCAAGAGCCTCATACAGCTTTTCAGTCGCATTTGATCCTTTCGCGGATACTGCTTCTTTGACATAGTTTGAGAATTGCTTTTCCCTTATGCCGTAAGAAAATCTGATTTTCTGCTTTTCGATAAGCTGGAGGCCATAACCTGTGATGGTCTTTGGCTTCTTGTTGGTCTTTTTGCTTCTTCGAGCTTGAGATTGGACGAATTTCTGAGTCTGGCATTTCTCATACACGCCGGGGCCTAAGCGTCTGCAAATTTTATATTTTGATCCAGTGGTAATCATGTGTTAAAAAATTATTAAAAATTAAACTCTTCGAGGCTTCTTCGCCTTTGGTCCATTGTGAGGGACCGGCGTGACGTCTTTTACGCCTGTCAATTCCATTCCTCGCGCAAGAAAGGCTCTGATTGTCGGCTCACGTCCCGAACCAACTCCTTTGACAACAACGTCAACATCTTTGATTCCCAATGCTTGAGCTTTTTCTCCAACCACATCGCCGACTTTCGAAGCGGCGAACGGGGTTCCCTTTTTTGCGCCTCGAAATCCGAGCGAGCCGGCAGATGACCAAAAAAGCGTATTGCCCTGCTTGTCTGAAAAAACAGCCTTTGTGTTGTTGAAAGTCGCTTCAACATGAAGCGTGCCGGAAGTGATTTTCTTTTTCGGCAACCGAGCAGAAGCCGGTGATTTTGCTTCACCTTCTCCCTGCGCTTCTTCTGTAGTTGTAATTCTTTTTTTACCCATGTGTTAAATTTTTATATTATGTTTTCGATTCTTTTCTTCTTCCGGATGCCATCGTCTTTCTGACATTTCCTCGGACTGTTCGCGAGTTTGTTTTTGTCCTCTGCCCGCGAACCGGCATTTTTCTCAAGTGTCTGACTCCTCGGTACGCTTTGATGTCTTTCAATCGCTTGATGTTCGCGGATATTTCTCTCTTCAAATTTCCTTCAATCTTCATCTCTTCGATTATCTTTCTGATTTTATTCTCTTCGTCCGGAGTCAGATCTTTTGATTTCATACCCGGATCTATCTTGAGTCCCTTCAGTATTTGTCTGGCTTTTGGAATGCCAATACCATAGAGCGCCGTAAGCCCTATCTCAAGTCTCTTTTCATTTGGTATTGTAATTCCTAGAATTCTCATATTTATTTAAGTTAAAATTATTGTTTCTGTTTATGCTTCGGATTGCTGCAAATAACACGGAGGTGTCCCTTTCGCTTAATCATTTTGCAATCTTTACATATTTTCTTTACTGCTGATTTTACTTTCATAATGTAATGTCCCCCTTGTTAAAGCGACTTGGAACCAAGGGAAATGCCCTTAATTCCTTAATTCCAAGAAATAATAAATACCAAACTATACTACACTATTTACATTCTCTTTACAACCCTCCCCTTGCCGCCATACGGATCGAGGATGACTTCAACCTTGTCTCCGATAAGAACCTTGATTCTGTTCATCCTCATTTTACCGGCAAGATATGCCAGTATTTCCCTATCGTCTGCAAGCTTCACTTTAAAGAGCGTATTGGGCAATGCTTCTGTGACAACGCCCATGGAAGTTGGTTTTTTGTCTTCTTGTTTTTCAATCATTTAACAGATGGTAATACTAACAAACAAAATTAATTAAGTCAAATGAAATAGCTGCTATTTCATGACCGTATCGACTATTTTTATCTTTTTTGGATCTTCAGGGAATGCGTTCCTCCAAAATGGCTTGAACGCGACCTCTGCTTTGTCGATGCTCTCATAATTGCTCAAAATATCTTTGAAGTCTTTTTTCTTTTTTCCGGACAAATCCAGGGCGAGCGTCATTTGGTCTACCGCCCATACGATATCCGCTTGCCCTGCAATTGAAAAAGAAATTTCCTTTGCCGTTGCCGGTTCAATAAGCGTCTTATTCTTGAGGGTGAATTTTAAGTTCTTCAATTCTGGAATAATCACGTCACTGCCGTCAAACTGACTGATTGAATTCTCTGCGATTTTTCTCGTCAATTCTTTCTCGTCAAATAGGAATGCATACACTGTGCCTTTTTGAGTGACAGTCACAAGATTTGTTTTTGAGTAGATATTCGGAGAGGTGACTTCAGGCTTCAAAAATACGCTGTCGTCAAAAACAACAAATCCATCCGGTGTCTGCGCAAGCGCCTGCTTGAGTAATTTATCTTTCAAAACGGAAATCAGCCCGTCTTGAGTCTTCTTGTAATCTTCAATCGATACATAATTCAAATTCCCCTTTACTCCTCCTGACATCGGCGTCACTGACCGCGCATAAAACTTCGCAAATCTCGGATCGCCCTTGAATCCCGGAATGGTGAAATCAGAAAGTCCGATATTGTAGTCTTCTCCCCCGACGCTCGCATGAGCGGAAACTTTCACCGAGCCCGGAACTTTTTGGCCGCCTACTGTCGTCATCCCCGGCACGGTGACAGCCTTGTCGATCTTATAGATTTTGCCGTCAGGGGTTTCAAGACGGGTGTTGATCAAAAGCTGCTGCGAAGCGGAGCTGTACGCATTGTAAATCGTCACCGTACCCGACGCTTTTTCTTCAACTTGCTTGATTCCTGTCGCAGGCAAGTTTGCAGATTCTTCACCGGTCAAACTGACAACTTGAAATGCCAAAACATCTCCAGTGGAATCTTTAGCGGCAGACCAGTTGCCATC
>CAZSEN010000027.1:0-6271 GCA_964605995.1 uncultured Candidatus Saccharibacteria bacterium
ATGGCTGATTCTGAGGATAAAATCAATCGAATAGAGGAGCTGAAAAAGCGCCTTTTCAGCAAGAATGAAAAGCTATTGCGTCAAAAGAAGCCGGGCGTCCTTCATCCGTCTTCATATGATGTTCCAGAAAGCTGGAATGTGCTAGATGCTAAAACCCCGCTTAAAAGAAAATTTTCTCTCCCGCCGTCGATCTTCAAGAAGATTTTCATATCCTCGCTTGTCTTTTTCGCAGCCGCTCTTGTTTTTGCTGTTGTTGTTTTTCAGCGGGGTTCGAATTCTGTTTCGTCGGATAATATCGACATATCAGTTTTAGGGAACACATTCACTGCCGGCGGTGAAGATCTCGATCTTCAGATTGAAGTGGTGAACAAGAATGCGGTCGCGCTTGAATACAGCGACCTGCTGGTTGAATATCCGAAGGGATCGAGCGGGGATGCGAGCGGTGATTTTGTCCGTATCAGAAACTCTCTCGGGACGATTGCCGGCGGAAAAAGCGCCAGAGAAAATATCAAAGTGGTCTTATTCGGGGAACAGGGGAGCGTCAAAGACATAAAAACCATTCTTGAATACAGAGTTCGCGGCTCAAATGCGATTTTCGTGAAAGAAAAAACATATACAGTCACTATCAGCTCCGCTCCGCTTGACCTCTCTATCGATGCGCCGACTGAGGCAAGCTCAAATCAGAAAATTACATTGAATATAAAGACCACATTGAATGCCGCCAAGGATGTGCAAGGGGTAGCGCTTAAAGTCGACTATCCGCCGGGCTTCCAATTTGAAAGCGCGACTCCAAGCCCTGCCGCAGGCAATAATGTTTTTGCTCTGGGAGATTTGAGCCAGGGGATAGAGAAGAATATTTCAATTACCGGTACGGTATTCGGCCAAGATGCCGAAGAAAGAGCGTTTCATATTTACAGCGGAGAAGCCGATCCGGATGATCAGTCCGCCATCTCCGTCATCTACAGCTCGCTTTTGCACACAATACTCATCAAGCGCCCGTTCATAGAAGCGAATCTGCTGATTAATGGCAAAGATCAGCAGGCATATTCTGTCGCGAGCGGCGGCGAAATACAAGGCGACATACATTGGGTGAATAATTCTCCGACACGAGTTGAAAATGTTGAAATTCACGCCAAGATTACCGGCTCGGCCTTTAATGAATCTTCGGTCGGTGTTTTGACCGGATTTTATAATTCCGCAAGCAATGAGATCGTGTGGGATAGAAATACCACGAGCCGGCTCAGTTCGATTGAACCGGGAGACAATGGAACGCTTAGCTTTACATTCTCTCCTTCGCCGCTTCTTTCCGGAAACAGATCGCTTCTTGAAAATCCGGAAATAATTATTGAAATAAGCATGAAAGGTCTTGAGCCGTCGGATGGAAATATTCCGCAGGAAGTGAATAATGCTCAAACTAAAACTATAAAAATCAGCTCTGATTTTCAAATGGCGGCGAAGGCGCTCTATTATTCCGGCCCATTTGCAAATACAGGACCCATTCCTCCCAGAGTGGAGCAGGAGACGACATACGCAATTGTCTGGACGGTCACCAATTCCTCAAACTCAATTTCAGGAGCGGAAGCCCGAACATCGCTTCCATTATATGTGAGCTGGGCGGGGAATGTCTCTCCTTCGACCGAAAATGTTTTTTACAATGAAGCGACGCGCGAAGTCGTGTGGAATATCGGGTCGGTCGCCAAAGGTGCGGGGTTGGCTGGGTCTGGCAGGGAAGCTGCTTTTCAGGTAAAATTACTGCCGTCACTTTCCCAAGTCGGTTCCGTGCCTGTACTTACGACCGAAGTTACATTGAAAGGAATGGATAATTTTACGAATACCTCTATTCAAACCAAAAAGAGCCAGCTTAATACGCGGCTGACAAATGATCCGGGCTTTAGAGAAGGTGATGACCGCGTGGTACAATAGCAAGAAAAGATGAAAGAAAAGGAGCAAAAAAATGAAGAGTTGATGGATAAAATCGTTTCTCTCACAAAGAGACGCGGTTTTATTTTTCAAGGCTCTGAAATATATGGAGGGCTTGCCGGTACGTGGGACTATGGCCCGCTTGGCGTTGCGCTGAAAAATAATGTAAAAAATTTGTGGTGGAAGAAATTTGTCGATTCTCGCGGCGATATGTATGGCATCGACGCGGCGATTTTGATGAATGCGAAAGTATGGGAAGCGTCAGGCCATGTTGCGGGATTTGCTGATCCCATGGTGGAATGTTCAAATTGTAAAAAGCGTTTTCGCGCAGATCATTTGGAAGACAAAAACAAATGCCCTTCATGCGGAAAAGTCGGCACGCTCACCGAGCCGCGCCAGTTCAACATGATGTTCAAGACTCAAGTCGGCGCGCTTGAAGATTCTTCTTCTGTTTCATATCTCCGCCCTGAAACGGCGCAAGGCATGTTTGTGAATTTCAAGAACGTCGTCGATTCATTTCACCCGAAGCTTCCGTTCGGCATGGCGCAGATCGGCAAGGCGTTCCGGAATGAAATCACCCCGCGCGATTTCATTTTCCGCGTGCGTGAATTCGAACAGATGGAAATCGAATATTTCATCAAGCCGGAGAATTGGGAAAAGGAATTCGAGTATTGGAAAGATGAGATGTTTGAATGGATCGAATCTGCCGGCATCGATATGTCGAAAGTTCATGATATTGAAATTGCTCCTGAAGACCGCGCTCATTATTCAAAACGCACGGTTGATTTTGAGTTCGAATATCCATTCGGACAGAAAGAACTTTTCGGTCTTGCGTACCGGACTGATTACGATTTGAACAAGCATGGTCTTGAATATCAAGACGAAGAGTCAAAAACAAAAATCGTACCGCATGTCATCGAGCCGTCATTCGGCCTCGATCGGGCAATGCTCGCACTGCTCGTTTCCGCGTACACCGAAGATGATTCTGCCGAAGAAACAAGAGTATTCTTGAAATTCAAGCCGGCCATCGCGCCAGTTATTTGCGCGGTATCTCCGCTTTTAAAGAACAAGCCTGAACTTGTCGATAAGGCGCGGTTTATTTTTGGCGAGTTGAAAGCGAAGTTCGGCCGCGTCATGTGGGATGACAATGGAAACATCGGCAAGCGATACCGACGCCAGGATGAAATCGGCACGCCATTTTGCATCACAGTCGATTTCGACACGCTTCAAGACGGCACTGTCACAGTCCGCGATCGCGACACTGGCACACAAGAGAGAATTAATGAAAAAGATTTGACTGCTTTTCTTTCAGATAAGATTTCTTAAATTACACATGAAATTCAATAAAAAAGTTCTATCGAACGGCTTGCGGGTGATTACTGTTCCAATGAAAGACAACCCAACCGTCACGGTTCTTGTGCTTGTCGAAGCTGGCTCGAAATATGAGACGAAAAAGATAAACGGCTTGTCGCATTTTTTGGAGCATATGGTTTTTAAAGGCACGGCAAAGCGCCCCAAGGCGATAGATATTTCCCGCGAGCTCGACAGCCTCGGTTCGCAATATAACGCATTTACCGGCCAGGAATTTACCGGCTATTATGCGAAAAGCGAAGCAAAACATTTCAAGGATATTCTAGATATCGTTTCTGATATTTATCTGAATTCCACTTTTCCTGAAGCGGAAATGGAAAAGGAAAAAGGCGTGATCATCGAAGAGATAAACATGTATGAAGATATGCCGCAGCGGCATATCCAGGACCTGTTCTCGGCGCTTTTGTATGGCGACCAGCCGGCAGGGTGGAACATTGCCGGCACGAAAGATGTCGTTAGAGGCGCAAAGCGGAAAGATTTCACGGATTATAAATCAAATCATTATGTAGCGTCTGCAACGACTGTCGTTGTAGCGGGGCATATCAATGAAAAAGAGGCTATAAAAGAGATAGAGAAAAAATTCAGTTCAATTTCGAAAAGCAAAAAACATCCAAAAATCAAGACAAAAGAGAAACAGAAGAAGCCGGAAATTCTTGTGAAATATAAAAAGACTGATCAGACGCATTTTGTTTTGGGAGTCCGAACATACGATACGTATGATAAAAAGAATGCGACGCTCTCTGTAATCGCATCAATCCTCGCCGGCGGCATGAGCTCGCGGCTCTTTCAGAAGCTTCGGGAGGAAATGGGCGTAGGATATTATGTTCGCGCATACAACGACACATATACTGATCATGGATTTTTAGAAGTTTCCGCCGGTGTTGATAATAAGAGAATCAAAGAAGTCATCAAGGCTGTGCTTGTTGAATTGAAAAAATTAAAAACAGAATTAGTATCAGAGCACGAGCTTAGAAAAATAAAAGATTTCATTGTTGGGAATTTAAATCTTGAATTGGAATCATCCGACGATATCGCTAATTTTTACGGAGGGCAGGAGATTTTAAGAAAGCCGATTCTGAAGCCGGCTGAAGTGGCTGAGAAAATAAGAAAAGTGACAGCAAAAGATATTCAGAAGATCTCAAAAGAAATTTTCCAGAATAAAAAGCTTAATATGGCGCTCATCGGGCCTTTTAAACACAAGGCTGAATTTGTGAAAGTACTGAAAATATAATCGTGCATATAGTGAATTAAGCGAGGATTTTCTTATCTGAAAAGCCTTGCGCAAGCCGACGGGCTAAGCGGAGCAATTTTTCAGCAGAAAAATATGCGTGCCTTTCAGATAAGAAATCCGAGCGCCATTTGACTTATGTCAAAAAATGAAGATACTTAGCAGAGAAAAGAGTTAGTTGAAAACTAAAAATTGGAGGACAACATGAAACATGTCATTTTGGAAAATGGCCTGCAGATCGTCACTGTCCCCATTGTTGCGGACACTACGACAATCCAAATATTTGTTACAGTCGGGTCTGACTCAGAAAACAGAAGCAATACGGGAATCATGCATTATCTTGAGCATCTTTGCTTCAGAAGAGGAACAAAAACATTGAGCAGTAAGAAAATGAAACGAGAGTTGAATAAAAGAGTATCCGAGTTTGATGCCGATATCGCCCATGATTACACCAAGTTTTCAATTTCTGGACAAGCAAAGTTTTTTAAGAGAAATCTTGCATTATTAGCTGATATTTATCTAAATCCAGCGCTTCCTAAAAAAGAATCTGAAATAGAAAAAAAGGTAATTATTCAAGAAATGATCGGAGAAGTGAATAGTCCGTCTGATCATTACATGATTGATCTTTTTTTTGAAACGGTTTTTGGGGATCAGCCCGCCGGGTGGAGTATATTTGGCAATGAAAGGATCCTTAAAAAAATTAATCTCGAGGAATTGCTTGAGTGTAAAAATAAATACTATGTTGCAAAAAACACCATAGTATTTATCGCTGGAAAGATTGATGAGAAAAAAGCAATTGATGAAGCTGTAAAGAAATTTTCTGATATGCCATCAGGATTAAAGTACAGAAGCCGTCATTTTGTCACAGTTCAAAAGAAACCGAGGATTAAGGTTAAGTATAAAAATTTCAGGCAGACAAACCTGAGGATTTGTTTTAGGATTTGCGGAGCTTCTCATGACGACAGTGTTTCCTTGGAAATACTATCTGCATTGCTTGGAGAGGCCGAGGGTTCTCGAATAGAAGAGAGGCTTCGTGATGATGAGGGCATTGCTTACGAAAATGGCTGTTTGATTTATCAATATTCAAACAGAGGAACTTTATCAGTTTTTTCCAATGCTGATAGTAGGCGTGTTTTTTCTACAGATAAAAAACTGGGAGCAATTGATATAATTCTCCATGAACTCTCTCGCTTAAGGGAAAAATTGGTTCCGAAAAATGAGCTTGAGCGCATAAAGAGCCACTTGATAAATCAACTTAAAGACAAGTCTTCAACAGTTGATGATATGGTCGAATTTTATGCCGAACAGCTTATTAAAACGGGCACGATGATGACCATTCAAGAGAAAATCAGGAAAATCAGAAAGATTACACCTCGAAAAATAAGAGTTGTAGCAAGAAGATATTTCAGGAATAATCGGCTGTCACTCACGCTTATGGGTCCATTTAAGGATAAGAAACAATTTCAGAGAATTTTAAAACTGAAGAAGCTTAGCAAAGACCAATCATTATGATTGGTCTTTTTTTGTAACATTACCAAGTTTGCTCCGTCATATTCCTTGATATTTCCCAATAAGGAAAAAAATGATATTATATAACTAATAAATCACTATGCCTGACAATCAAAAAAGTACAATAGATATAAGCACAAACACAATCTTCAAAATCCTTTTTGTCGGAATTCTTGCCGTCTCTCTTTATTTTTTAAGAGACCTGGTTCTCATCATGCTTACCGCTATCGTCATCAGCTCATT
>CAZSEN010000027.1:6371-8074 GCA_964605995.1 uncultured Candidatus Saccharibacteria bacterium
GGCCTTTCTGCAAGCGTAAAACTCCTCATCTCGGGAACTTCGGGAGGATTTTTCCAGGCGCTTTCTCTTACATTCGGCGGACTCACGAATCTTATTTTGGTCGTGATTATTTCCTTCCTGCTTTCCGTTCAGGAAAATGGAATTGAAAATTTTTTGCGGATCATCATTTCGCCGAAATATGAAGAATACATCATTGATCTCTGGGGGCGCGCACAGCGGAAAATCGGCCTGTGGTTCCAAGGGCAGCTTTTGCTTGGGGTAATCGTTGGAATCCTTATTTACCTCGGTCTCACTATTTTTGGAGTCAAATATGCGCTGTCGCTCGCTCTGATCAGCGCTCTTTCCGAGCTTATTCCATTCGGCATTCTCTTGGCCATGATGGTCGCTGTTTTCTTCTCGTATACTGATGCGGGAATCATACAAGCGCTTATCGTCGGAGGCTTTTATCTTATCGTTCATCAATTTGAAGCGTATCTCATCGCCCCGCTCATCGTAAAAAAGGTCGTGGGAATTTCTCCTCTCGTCGTCATATTGTCGATTCTTATCGGCATCGAGCTGGCTGGGTTCTGGGGCCTCGTACTTGCGATACCGGCAGCCGTTTCAGTCCTTGAGTATGTGCACGATGTCCAGAAAAGGAAAGTTTCAGCGAAATTAAGTTAACTATTGGGATGGAAAAGAAATTTTATATCACAACCACGCTTCCGTACGTGAATGCAGATCCGCATGTCGGTTTTGCGATGGAAATAATCCGAGCTGATGCGATTGCTCGCTACAAGCGCCTGCTCGGCAATGACGTTTTTTTCAATACAGGCACTGATGAACATGGGGCGAAAATTTATGAAGCAGCTCAGAAAGAGGGGATCAGCGCCCAGGAATACACCGACCGTTTCGCGGCTCGATTCCGCGAACTTGAGAAGCTTTTGAATCTGTCTGTCGATGCATTCATCAGGACAACCGACTCTCATCATGTGCATGCGGCTCAGGAGTTTTGGAAATTGTGCGATAAAAACGGCGATATCTACAAAAAATTCTATAAAATAAAATATTGCGTCGGCTGCGAGCTCGAAAAGACCGAATCGGAGCTTGTTAACGGGCAATGTCCCATACACCCGACGTATACGCTTGAAATCCGCGAGGAGGAAAATTATTTCTTCAGATTTTCAAAGTACGGAGAAAAGCTGCTCGCATTTTATGAAAATAATCCCGATTTCATCATTCCGGAATCGCGCTTCAACGAAACAAAGGCATTTGTCTCACGAGGACTTGAGGATTTTTCGATTTCCCGCCTGAAGTCAAAAATGCCGTGGGGCGTGCCTGTGCCTGATGATGACGCGCAAGTCATGTATGTGTGGTTTGATGCGCTTGTGAATTATATCTCCACTCTCGGCTGGCCAGAAGACCAGGAGAAATTCAAGAAATTTTGGACAGAAGGAACACCGGTTCAGTATTGCGGAAAGGATAATAATCGCCAACAATCCGCAATGTGGCAGGCAATGCTTATGTCGGCGAATTTGCCGAACACTAAACATATCATCATCGACGGATTCATCAATGGCGCGGGCGGCATTAAAATGTCAAAATCGCTCGGCAATGTGATCAGTCCGTTTGATGTGATTGAAATGTTTAAGCCAGTGACTGATTTTCCGGAAGATGTCCTTCGTTTCATCCTGTTGCATGATATTCCTTCATTTGAAGATGGCGAT
>CAZSEN010000028.1:0-1205 GCA_964605995.1 uncultured Candidatus Saccharibacteria bacterium
TTGCTTTTAATCCTTTTTATTGTAGAGTTTAGATAGAAAATTTGGACATTAAAAAAATAAAAGATGAAAAAGATCCTCATAATGCTTTTAGCGCTTCTCTTTCACTCAGATATAGCATCGGGACAAGACACATTGCCGCAGGCGATTCTTTCAGACTTCAGGCTTTCATTCCTGGCAAAAGCGCAGAAGATTACGCCTGCACTCGCGGCACAACTTGAAGAAGAAAAAATAAAATCTTCTTACTTTTCGGTGCTTCGCGATACCAATTCGCGCCTCGCGTGCGAACGTTTGTCTCTGTATGATGAAGATTTCAAGGCGGCCGGCGATTCTTTCAATGTCCGCCCGGAACTGCTCAAATCAATCTGCTATGTCGAATCGTACGGAAGAGCTGAAGTCAAAAGCCATTCCAAAGCGGTCGGTATTGCGCAATTCATCCCAAGCGCAGGAGAACAATACGGATTGGTCAAATATCAAAGGAAAAAATTGAAGAGCGGCAAAACGCAAAAAATTCTGATCTATGATCATCGCACCGATCCGCACAAATCGATCTGGGCGCAAGCCAGACTCATCCGCGACTTGCTCGATGCGAACGGCGGAGATGAAAGCTTGGCAATATGGTCCTATCACTGCGGCGGCGGAAATATGAGCACGATCAAAAAACTTGCTCGGACAGAATTCGGCGACACAGTGAAGCTTTCAGTAAGCAGGATTTATTTCGGAGCAAAAAGAAATGGAGCGCTCTACAACAAAATAAATTCCCTTAAAGACAATTCCACCGGCTATTATTTCCACGTCAAGGCAGCAGAAAATCTGCTCGCTCTTGATTCCCTCTCATATGCTGCGATATATATGCGCATGAGAAACTTGGAAGATCCGAGAAAGCGGGCGCCATATAAATTCTTTTCCTGGTACAATCCTGATACTATTCCATATCAGACGGCGGAAGAATTTGATTCGGCGCTTGCGAGAAAAGAGCTCTTTGTTTTTTCTGTCAGGAAAAATCAAGGCAATGTGCCGCTCAAAACCGATTTTTGCGGTTTGCCTGAAACTGTCGGAGCATACATGACGCTCGACATATTGTTCAAAGCCTCTGATCCGGTGAATTACCGCCCGCTCAAATTGCTTTCGATGACGGAAATATCCGAGGAGCCGATCATAGACACGGCGACAGGCAGGAATTTCCTCCAGATACAATCCTTCGGAAC
>CAZSEN010000028.1:1305-5670 GCA_964605995.1 uncultured Candidatus Saccharibacteria bacterium
TATGTCACCACAAGCATCAGAAGAATCAGGAGTGAAAACCCGACAGCATTCAACGTATTCGCGACCTTCGGATTTATCCGAGAACCTTTCAGCCATTCGATCAAAAGGAAGAAAAGCCGACCGCCATCGAGCGCAGGAAATGGAATCAGATTGATGATTCCCAAGTTTATCGAAATAAGCGCGGCTAGTGAAAGAAGATACGCAGCGCCGAATTGATATGCGTCCCCCACTGCGCCGACAAGGCCGATAGGACCGGTGATGGAAGAAATATCCGCCCGTCCCACAAGAGCGTCTTTGAGCAAGTTGAAAAGCGAAGCGGCAGTATTTCCAATGAGCGAACCGGTGAGCTTGAATCCTTCCCAAAGCGCCTTATGGACCGGCAATTTCAGAATGCCGATCATGTCCATGGAAATTCCAATCGCGGCTTTGCCTTCAACAACTCCGGTTTTAGGAATGAGCGACACCATGCCCGGCTGAACGCCTCTTTCGTACGAAATGGAAATTTCATCGCCTGCATGGCTTCCGATAAAGTCCATTGCCGTTTGAGAGTTCGCCTGTTCTATTTTTTCTGATCCTGATGCGATGGAAATTATTCTGTCGCCCGTTTTCAACCCGGCCATTTCCGCCGGAGAATCTTTCAGCGTTCCGGTTATTGTAAGCGCCGGCGATTGGATATATGCGCCTTTCGATTCAGTATCGACAGATGTCGGAAGTCCTGAAATGAATCCGACGGACATAAGGAGCCAAGCCAAGAGAAAATTGAAAAAAACGCCGGCGGCAAGCACCGCAGCTTGGATATATTTCGGCTTATGTATCAAACTTCTAGAACTATCGGGACCGGCAATCGATTCTTCGTCGGGATTCTCTCCGTGAATTTTCACAAAGCCGCCCAGAGGAAGCGCATTGAACGTATATTCCGTCTCGCCTTTCTTTATGCCAAAAAGCTTTGGCGGAAAACCGAAGCCGAATTCATCGACTCTGATGCCTGATTTTTTCGCCACGATAAAATGCCCGAATTCATGGGCAAGCACCAGCGCAAGCAAGATTATAAAAAATAAAATAATCGACATAATTACAATGGAACAAGGCGGGCTTTTAAAAATGTCTGATTGAGCTAGCTTTGTTTGGAATATTGTTTTAGTAAAAACAATATTCCCTCTATAAACACCGACCCAGTTTTTAAAAGCCCACCTTGTGTAATTTAACTCATCACTTCCTTCTCTTTTTTATCAAAAAGGACTTCAAAATTCATGTTCGCATCGTCAACAATTTTCTGGAGCTCATCCTTGGCGCGGAATTTGTCATCTTCAGACATCCCGCCCTCTTTTTCCTTTTCCTGGATATCATTCCATGCCGCTTCGCGCTCCTTCTTCACGGAAACTTTCGCCTCTTCAAATTTTTGCTTCAATATCTTCACCAACGCCTCTCTTCTTTCCGTCGTCAGCATCGGAAAGATCACGCGGATTCCTGCATCATCCACAGCGACAGAAAGCCCCAGATTCGCGGCCTGAATCGCCCGCTCAACTTCTTTTATCTGACTCTTGTCCCATGGAGACACGCGGAGAGTTTTCGGATCTTCAATCCCCACTGAAGCGACATTCTTGATCGGCATGTGCGATCCATATGATTCAACCATGATTGAATCAAGAAGCGCCGGCGATGCTCGGCCTGTATGGATCTGAGAATATTCTTTGGCGAGCCACTCCTCGACCTTTTTAAGATCGTTTTTGAAATTTGAAAAATTGTATGCCATAATTGATTTTTTGTTGAGTATATCAAAACTTCAGGCAATTAAAAAGCTTCCTGAGCATATCAGGAAGCTTTTGCGTCAAAAAACATAACTAGCGAAAACCCAACGATATCCTTACCATGAATTCCGGCTCAAAATTATCCATCAGGCCATTTCCGGAAAGAATAAGCTGAAGACGCGGATCAAAATGTCCGTATCTCCGCAAATTTCTTTTGAATTCATAGCCGATCCATGGACCGGGAGATATGGTGATGCGCGGACCGTTATCGTATTTTCCCACCCGGAGAAGCGCCCCCCACTGGATTATTTTTGATGGAAAGGCGACACCCGCAAAACATCCGGAAAAACTCGCGCCCAGCGTATCGTTCTGCCCTTCTTCGGCAAAATAACCGAGAGAAAATCGGAGCGTGCTGTCATCTCTCGCTTTGCATATCGTAAATCCGACCATGATTCCAAGCATCATATCGTGATGATATTTCGTCTCGGTCTCAACCGGCCTGCTCATCATGAAATCCCTCATTATGCTCTGCTTTGATGGCGTGACGCTGATATAATCTCCGATTGTCGGCTGGAGAAAAAATGAGATATTGTGATTTTCATCAGCACTCTTCGCGGAAGCTGTCTGCGCAGACAGAGGCTCAGTGACCGCCGCGCTGGCGGCAATCATGATGATCGAAAGGATATTCTTCATGGCGTTGATTTTTAAAGAGCATATTCACATGCGTTCATTTTGAAAATCTGGCTTCAGATTACACTATTTTCTATATTTATCAAAAGAAAAAGCCCTGATGCATGCATCAGGGCTTTAAAATAATGCGGCAGAAATGCTCTCATTTCTTGAGATAAATCTCAATATCATGAGGAGCGGTTTCATTGCCGCCAAAATACGGGAACAGCGTCACGCACGGCCCGCTCGAAATATGTCCGCGCTTCATCGAAATGACTTCACCTTTAAAGGTGAACAGATACGAGGTATCTGTTGCTCGAATTTCATAGTCGTTTGCTTCGCTGATTTCAGCGACTCCGACCTGTTTCATCTCGCGGACGCCATCAGCATATGTGTATGCGAAAATCTGAATCTGGTTCTGATACCATCTCCAGCCGAATCGCGCGGAATTTTCATGATTATCAATCGTGTGATCGGAAAATCCGTAAAGCTTATTCACGTCCTGCTGATTGATCAGCGTATCCGAAACATACATCGCGGTCTCATTGAACATTGCCGAGAAAGAGAATGTTTCGCCTAAAGCAAAATTCATTCCTCTTTCTCGGCTGTAATGATGTCCGGCTTTGATCGTGAATTTCTCGAATCCGAAATCGATATTCTCTTTTTCGCATGAGCAAATCAGAAAGAGAAGGATCGGAATCAATCGTACCATGCGCTTCATCAGTGCCGAGAGTTAAATCGCAAGTGGAACATCGCATCAACAGCCACGACATTTTCAATCTTGTTCAAAGAAATCGCCGGTTCGAATTTCACCAGTATGTTGCTTTTAGGAAACAAGTCCTTGCACGCAAGATATCCGAAATAAAATCCGGGAGAGAACGTCATTCCGTTTCCATATCTTCCGATTCGGATAACTGCTCCGAAATAAAGGCTATGGCGAAGCGAAATTTCAATCGGGGAAGAAACGCTGAAATACAATCCGGAGAATGTTTGAATCGGCATGAAGTCAATGCTGTCCACGGAAATCATTTCATCTTTTTTGGATAGCGATCCCGCTCGGCTTTGAGCGAAGTAGCCGAGAGTCAGCCGCGCGATAAAATTATCGTGCGGATTCATCGTAACGCCGACAACTCCGCCGAAAAATACCGAACTTTTCTTCGTCTTAACATCGATTCCATAGGAATTCGATTCTCCGACAAGAATCGAAAATTTCGATTCTGATTTGAGATTACATGAAGACTGCGCGGAAAGCGAAGGTAAAGCCAGTATGACAAACATAAAGGTAATTGCGGTAAAAGCCCGGAACTTTTTCATGGTTTTTGGTATTTTGTATTTGATTTTCAAAGATCGCTTTGATCTTTTTCTATTAAAAGATTAGCATAAATATTAGAATAAGTCAATAGATGGATTTGACCCCACAAAAAGAGGCAGAATTGAAAAATCCCCTGAAAAATCAGGGGATTTGAAGAACGAATTACCGCGTAACCGCAAACATATACTCCGTGCCATATCCGTAATGATGCCTGAGGCCTTTCCATCGATCAAGAAAAAGGTTTTTCTTGCCGCCTTTCCACTTTACGCCAGGCGAATATTTCTGATTATCTTCACCAGAAGCGGAACCGAGCGCAATGATCGGATGTTCGCCCTGCAATTCGGGATACTGAGCGGCGAACATAAGAAGAACATTGATTTTCACCGGATGCCAGCCGCGGCTTTCAAGCGCTTCTTTTGCTTCATCGAAAGTGACTTTATTGGTGAAAAAAAATAATTTCATTGTTATGGAGTCTCCCGATATCGGCTCGATCGGAAAATTGTTTTCGGAAATATGTGGATCAGCCTCGTCGAAATCGGCGGAAACGATCAAGCCATCCAAAGACATGCTGTTGACGATGCCGATGCGGAATTCCCTTCCGCCCTGAAGCTCAAGTGTTTCCTGTTCTTTTGCGCA
>CAZSEN010000028.1:5770-7931 GCA_964605995.1 uncultured Candidatus Saccharibacteria bacterium
GAAGCGCCGCGGTCTGCCATATAGCCGCGGCATTTTTGGATTTCTTCAAAGATGCGCTGATTTTCAGCAGTCGCTCTCTCTCCTGCTTTTTTCCAGAGCGCACGCTCGATTGAATTCAAAAATCTGATAGCATCGGCTTTGAGCGACTCATGAGCATCTTCATCATCATGTTCTTTGATGAATTTCGCGATTTTTTTTATCCGTTCAGCTTTTGTCATGTTCAAAAAATCTTTTCCTGCGGCCAAATCAGCCTGAGAAAAATCTTCTTTTCGGGAGATGATGACAAGCCGCGATTTGAGCGTATCGAGCAATGCACCCGCTCTCGGCGTAATGATGAAGAAATGCACATCATCCGCCGGCTCTTCAAACACTTTCAAAAGCGCGTGCTGGGATTCGATTGTGAAGAATTGAACTCCGAGTATGAAAATTTTCTTTCCGCCGCGAGACCCCTTTTCAACCTGCCGCGCTTTAAGCAGACGGCTCTGATCGATCGTAAACATATTGAAAAATTCTTTTGAAACATCCGGATTGCCTTCGCAGGAAATTCCCATGCTCTCAAGCATGGAAACAAGATTCGGGAGAATCTGCTCATGCTCGCCTTCGAGCAGATATGCGTGATGAAGATTGTCGGTATCGATTTTTTGGGAAAACAATGGCATATAATCCATTATTCTATCATGCATGCAGACAAAAACCCGACACTTTTCAGTGTCGGGTTTGAAAATCATATTCATGATTTCAGTTATACCTGCCAGATAACCTGACGAGGAACCGCCACGCGATGGCGGATTGAAGCTTCCCATACGCTGTTATCCTCAAACCGATCAGTGTGCACTGTAAGCGCTCCATCGTCGGTGAAGAACAAACTCGCAACGAAAAAATTCTTTCCATGTTTAAACAAAAGTAGGTTCCAATTCTTAAAAATAGCCGGATTGCACCTGGCAAGATGTCTAATTATATTATCGCGGCTGTTTTCATCTACAGATTCTGCCAGCCTTAAAATACATAATTCGTCGGTATTTTTTGAAATTGAATCGAATATCTGCTTGAAGGTACCGCTCTTTTTCTGGTCGTAAGCATAAACAATGATTTCTTTTTTAAAATAATTGAATTTTTTGCTTGCGATAAATTTGAGATACCTGGTTGATTCGCTCGTCAGAAGCATTCCTGCCGCAAAGACAATGGCAGGTGCAATACAGAACATGATGAATGCGGCAACAGAAGCTTTGCCTGACAATAAGACGAGAAGCAGAATGAGTGCAACACCCATAAGAAAGTGTCCGAAATTTTTCTTTATGTTCATGATTTGATTTTTTAAAGTGCGTATTTTTTTTCAGATTAAAATTATCATAAATAATGAATTCTGTCAAAAAAGCCCCGTGTCTTAAGACACGGGGCTGCAACTTATTTAGCAAGCATGCTGAGAAATGTATTAAAAAGAAAATCAGCAAATTCAGGTTTGTATTTCACTGCTGATTTCATTGCTGGAGCCAAAGTCGACATGATAATGAAATCAGAATCAATTCTCAAAGGAGCTGACGTAAACTTCTTAATTTTCCGAGCTATCAAGCTAGAAACTTTCTTATTGTGAGTGGCTAACCGGCCATCAGCCATTGCGTAAACAAGCGAATGCGAAAAATAACTGGTTTTCTCGAGAGCTTCACAAATTTCTTTCGCAACCATTTCATCTGATTTGTCTACTCCAGAAATTTTAATAGCAGCGATGTCGCAATTAAATGGTTCTGCGGGATATGCACCGCAAGCGGTTCCAAAAGACATGGCCCATCTTTTTCTTTTGACAGTAAAAATGAGCGCCATTTCATATCCTGTATAACCAACGCGCGTCCGGTGTCCATCTGAATCATTTGCAATTTTTGACATCGCCTTGTGAGGCAATTTCAATTCTGTTCCGCTTAATTTTTTCTTAAAAGAATTGTATGTTTTTTCAAACAACTCTCGCGCTGAAATTTCTTTCTTTTTCATTGAGAACACGTATTAAAATGTGTGAGAACTTTTTCTGCCTCAGATACTATACAAACCCTGAATTTTTGTCAAAAATCAACAAGACTTTTTGAAAACATATTTTACGGAGCGTTCTTTTATTTTTTACTGATGATCGCTTTCTTATATGTATCCAAATGTTCAAGCGCGATACCGGTGC
>CAZSEN010000029.1:0-7745 GCA_964605995.1 uncultured Candidatus Saccharibacteria bacterium
TTCGGGCCCATGATATACGGATCGGTTCCCTTTCCGGTAATCAGCACGCTGTCGCCAGTAGATGCTCTCGAGAGCGCAGAATTGATCGCTTCTCTTCTGTCCATGATGATTTCGGCTCGGCCTTCTTCCATGAAGCTCGCCATCTCTTCCACAATCTCGCGAGGATTATCATCATACGGATCTTCATCGGTCAGGATTATTTCCGAACAATTGCTCTCCGCGATGAGCGACATTTCGCGCCGCTTCCATTTGTCCCGTCCGCCGCCGGTATTTCCAAGCACGCAAATTCTTTTCGAGTTCTGGAAAACTTCATATAATTTTTCCAGCGAATCCGGCGTATGCGCGTAGTCCACTATGACAGCAAAATCCTGCCCTTCTTCTATCCGCTCGACTCTGCCCCGTATACCTCTGAATTTCTCGATTGCGCGCCTGATCGTTTCGGTGCTTATGTTCTGAGTCTTCGCATACACGGAAGCGCCGAGCATATTATAGACATTGAATTTCCCCGAAAGAGGAGAATTTATTTTTGTCTTATCAAATGTAAACGAAACCCCTTCATTCTTCCCGCCTGCTCCCTCGTGAGGGCGGACAGGGATTTCAAATGGTTCTGCGTCTTTGAGCGCATATGTATATTTTTCCGGAACATTTATTTCCAAAAACTTTTTGGCTTCCTTGTCATCAGCATTCACGACAAGGATTTTTCTTTTCTTTTTGGAACCTGAAAGCGCTTTGGCGATTGAGAGCTTCGCTTCAAGATATTTCTCATATGAACCGTGCGATTCGATATGCTCGGGCGCAAGATTCGTGAAAATAAGCGCATCCATTTCGACAAACTTGTGGCGGAACTGCTTCGCTCCCTCGGATGTCATCTCTATTATCGCGTATTGGCAGCTTGCTTTCACCGCGCGCCACAAGAACTTCTGGATGAAAAATCTGCCCGGCATCGTCATCTTGTACAGATTTTTCTCCGTCTCATTGCCGATTTTGAAGCGGAGCGTTCCCGCAATTGCCGTCTTATACCCGCCAACTTCTAAAATCGCATTGATGATCTCCGTCGTACTGGTCTTCCCTTTTGTGCCGGTGATGGCAATGACATTTATTTTTCTTGAAGGAAAACCATATATGACCGCCCCGAAAAAAGCGAGCGAGTAATGATACGCCGGCCGAATTTTTTCAAATACATTTTTCGGAATTATTTTTTTAATATAGTAAGTGATTTTTCCCATTCTGATGATAGTAGTTTAACTTTTATTTTCTTGCATTTCAAATGGCGCTTATTCGCTGGTGATATATCGTATAGACGCTTCAATCAGCTGCTCCATATCGGCAAATCGTCCGTTGATAGTCGATCCGAGCACGGACGCGACTATCGGCCTCGTCGTGCCGATATTGAAGATGATCACCAGATTTCCGCCGGCCAAATCGGTAAATCCTGTTTTTGAAGCGATAGCAGACGGAATAGTTTCGATAATCGCATCGGTATTTTTGATTGTATGAGGGATTCCATCCAGAGAAGTGAGCGTTAAAATTTTGGATGCTGTCGTCTTGAAGATAGCGGGATATTTCAGGAATGCGCTCAAAAAAAGTTCCGCCGAAGCGCGCGCGGTGCCATAGCCGCCGCTTGTCTTCAAATCCGGCGAATCAAGGCCAGTTTCGTTGGTGAATGAAGTTCCGGCTAAATTCAAAGACTGCGCTTTTTCATTCATTTTTTTTATAAATCTGTTTTCGCCGGCAAATGAAGAATTCTCCGTTTCAGGCAGGATTTTTCCAGTCTCAAGCGAGATCGCTTTTGCGGCATCATTCGACGAAACAACGAGCATGAATTTCACCAAATCTGAAAGAAGCCACGATTCTCCGGCCAGAAGGGCGTTGTCCCCTTCTTCACGAAGAGCTTCTATCGGAATGGAGATGATCGTGCCGGATGGCATCTGATCAAGCGCTACAAGCGCGGTCATGATTTTAGTGAGCGATGCGAGCGGCAGGATACGCTCTTCATTCAAAGTATAAATCGCCTCATGTTCCGCGACGTCAAAAACGTATGCCGCTTTCGCTTGAAGATTCAAGCTTCCGAATGCGCGCTCATGCCGAAGATTTTCCTGGCGCACCTCCTCGAGGCGCTTATTCTCCATATACAGCCCTCGAAAATAAAAAGCTCCGAGCGCGGCAATGAGAATAAGCAACGCTATTAAGCTTTTTTCATGTGTGCTCATAGTAACGGAACTTATCATTCAAGATGTTCGTCGTCATCATCGTCTTCATCCATATCATCTTCCTCATCTTCGTCATCAGTATCGTATTCTTCGTCAGTGTCATTATTTTCCTTTTCAGAATTTGGTTCAGCTGTGATTTCCTCAATCGCCTCGCTCTCTTCCTGCATATCTCCATTTTCAAGCGCCGCTTTTGTCTCCAGATATCCCGGAAGTTCCGCGATGTTCGAAATTCCCAAATACGCAAGGAGATCGAATGCCGGCTTGTAGGCATATCTTCGGCTGTCAGTCGGATGAGCGGTTTTTTCTATGAGTCCGCGCACGAGAAGATTCCTCAGGATAAAACTCGAATTCACTCCCCGGATATAATCTATCTCGCTTCGAGTGACGCCGTCTCTATACAGAATGATGGACAATGTCTCCAAGCTCGCCTTTGATAATTCTTTTGAGAGCTCTTCTTTCCTGATTTTCTCCAAAATAGGGCCGAGCTCGCTTTTTGTGCCGAGCATAACTTCGTCTTCCTTGCGCACGAGCGTAAGCCCTCGATCCGCAAGCTTTTCCTCGAGTGTTTTGAGCGCTTCGCTTATGTCATCTTTTTTCGCATCCAAAAGTTCTGCCAATTTCTTCACCGAAATCGGCTCGCCTCTGAAAAATAGCAACCCTTCAATTTTTTGATCTAACTTCATATTTTTTGCGAAAGTGAGCGTATTTTTGAAAAGCCTTGCGCAGTGCGACTGGCGCGAGCAGAGCAAAAATTCAGTAGAATTTTATGCGTGCTTTTCAGAGATATGCTCGCTTGAGCCATCTGTTAATTTCTCAATCTGTATTTCCTCAAAATTATCCCCTTGGAGCGCCTCAATGATTCCACCTCTTACAAGCTCTAGCATAGCAAGAAAACTCACAATTACATAGACTTTTTTCTCTTTTGCATCACTCGACGAACTTGCGGAAAAATCGCTGAAGCTCATTTTCAGGCTTGTCTGCACTCTTTCAGTAAGTGAGTTTATCATCTCTTCAATACTGATGACTTTTCTCACCACAACCTCCGGCAGGAATTCTTTTTTGGGCAAGCTGCCGATCACTTCCCTTGCCGCCAAAAGCATCCGCTCGATCGTAATCGCGCCATCCGGAGAAAATACCGGCCCCCACTCTGCGCTTTCCGGCCGGCCGAAAATTACCCTCTTCCCAAATTTATTTTTGATGGTGATGCTCGATTCTTTGACGAGCTGATACAAACGCAGGCGGCGTTCCAAATCCTGTATCTGTCCGCCCTCTTCGTCGGTCAATTTCAAATTCGGCAGAAGCGATTTTGATTTGATGAGGATGAGCGTCGCAGCGATCAAGATGAAGCTTGTCACCGAGCCGATTTCAAACTGCGGAAGATTCTTCACATGCGCAATATAATCATCCGCAACCTCGGCGAGCGATATCTCGTTGATGAAAAGCTTCCGAGCTTCGATCAAGTTCAGCAGAAGATCCATCGGCCCTTCAAAAACAGGCGTTTTTACTTTATATGTTTCAGTCACCGTTTCCATCTTCATATTTTAACGTAATTTTAGCATTTTAGATTATTGACACATAGCATCATTTATGATAATTTCAAATCAGAAATTTGCACGTTATAAAAAATGATAAACCCATGACACCAAAACAAGGGGTTGTTTTTGCAGGCATTCTGCTTTTGATTGCCGAAATCATAGCGCTCGTATGTATCTATAAAAATGCATATTCTCTGCAGATGCAAAAAATCACCATTCTCATCGTGATCATTTCCATCATCTTCAACGTCCTTTCCGCACGAAAAAATATGATTGACAAGAAGCGGGAAAAAGAAGCAGAACGGATGCGGAATGTTTTCGGAATGGATGACACTATCAATTATAATTAGCCCAAGCCCCAATTCTAATCGGGGCTTTTTCTTTGCACTGATTTAATTAAGATGATATTCTTCAATGCAGAAGCTGTTCACACACAATCAAAAAAAATGAAAGCAACAAATATCGCATTGATTATCGTCATGCTGGGCATCGTATTCCTTTTGACTTGTCTTGCCCCGGGTTGGACGAAGCTCGATGTTGTAGGGCATATTCTCATGTTCCTATTACTCGGCTATTCAATCATCCTGTTCTGGGCGACTTTTACAAAAAAAGGCTGGAAAAAGTTCTTCGGAGAGAGAAAAACTTTTGACTGGGATCATGCTCAGTTCACGGCCAGCCATATTTTTCTTTTTGTTCTCCTCATCATCCTCTGGTATCCGGGATTGAAATTCCTCTATGCTTCAAGGATCGTGTATGGAATAGTCGGCGTGCTATTTTTCGCCTTTATAGTAGTGAAGATGATTAAAGAATGGTGGGAGAAGAATCGCGATAATTTTGAAATCTTTTAAAAAAAGCCGAACCGAAATGGTTCGGCTTTTTTCTTTCTCTTATTCGCCTATTCGCGCGAATAAGAGAAAGGCGTGCGGCATTGCTTGACACTTGTCTTCCCTCGGCATACCCTTTTGAAAGACGCAGTATTCAAAAAATTAAACGGTGCGCAATGATCAAAATGCGGAATCTTATACAAGCAATCATTTTGTTGTTCCTCTCTCTCTTTGTTCTTTTTATCATGCCGGGATGGCATGATATGAAAAATGAGATGAGGGTTTCTGTGCCGATAATTCTGGCAATTTCTCTTGCAGTCATCGGAGCCTATTTTTGGCAAAAGAGAAATGATCATAAAACAAAAAACTGAACCTTTTTAGGTTCAGTTTTTTTATTCCCGGCAGTTAGTTGAAGTATCATCAAGATTTGTTGCGAAATTGACAACTCGGTTATTTACATGGTAGTTTAATGACAGAAATGATTTTTAACATTTAAAAAACCATGGAAAACGAGAAGAAAATTTTGGAGTATCTCAAAAAAGTAGAGCTCCAAAATCAGGAGATTTTAAGGCAACTTAAAGAAATTAGAGAGTCTGAAAAAGATAACGCTGGAAAATTGGATGAGCTTGTAATAGCCATCTCTTTAGCAAAAGAGATCAGCACGTTTGGTTTCCCGGATATCTGGAAAACCATTACAATCAAAAGCTGCCCCGACAAAGAGACTTTTAAGGCTCAGATTGCTGATGAAAAGATTCAGGTTGTCGAAGAAGCCGGCAAGGTTATAGACCGTGGAGAATTCTCTCTCAACTTAGATGAAAACCTTGAAGCTGATCTTGTGCTCGTTTCAGTAAGAGAGCTTGGCTTCAAATTAGAAGGAGGACACATTAGATCAATCAAGAAAAAGGCAAAAACTTTTGGCTTGATTCCTTTTTCTCTTGAGATAGCTCCTCTTCTTCGCTTATACTGCAGAGAACAGCCCATAGAAAAAATAAACATTATGACGGGTAAGCCTGCAAAACTTTTTGAAGAAGACAGCGGAGATAATCCTGATCTTGTAATGTTTTGCTTGATGGATGATTCTGTTTATGAATATCTGGAAATAACAGACGGCCGTCAGGACGCTCTCTATGGGCCTGATGAATTCTTTCTGTTTGCTAAACCGAGGAAATAATTTAAAAAACCGCTGAATTGAATTCAGTGGTTTTCTTTTTTACCTCTCGACAGCAAACGAGGATCTTCTCGTATGAAAAGCCCTGCCAGAGGACAGGCAAGCTTGCGCAGGTTGGCGAGCCGAGCAGAGTAATTTTTCAGCAGAAAAATATGCGTGCTTTTTAGATGAGAAATCCGAGTGACTATATATCAATTTTAATCCCGAGTTCTTTCAGCTGTTCAGCTGAAACTTCTGATGGAGAATTCATCATTAGATCTCTCCCCTCTCCTGTCTTCGGGAATGAAATCACTTCGCGGATATTCGGCTCATTCTGCAAGAGCATCATAAAGCGGTCGAAACCCCAGGCTATTCCTCCATGCGGCGGCGTGCCAGATGCGAGCGCATGGAGCATATGCCCGAAATTCTTTTCAATATCTTCCGTTTTGTGTCCTATGATTTCAAATACTTTTTTGAGCGCTTCCGGCTTATGGTTCCTGATGCTTCCGCCGCCCAATTCGTAGCCATTAAGCGCGATATCATATTGCGTCGTCAGAATCTCGCCGATATTCTCTTTATTCATCAGCCATTCCATATGCTCAGGCTTGGGAGCAGAAAATGGATTGTGTGTGAATGTCCAGCCGCCTTCCTTGTCTTTTTCGAAAAATGGAAAATCAATGACCCAACAGAATGCCAGAAGATTCGGATTATTCTTGTCTTTTCTGATATCCGGCTTGTCATTCCCATATTTCTCCATCGCTTCTTTATATGACATCCGCGGAAACGGTATTTCCTGTATTTCTTTTTCCGGATAGACATTTTTCACAAGCTCGATCAAGAGCGATTCGTTCAGTCTCATAATATCTTCCTGCTCGATGAAACTCATTTCCATGTCAATCTGCGTGAATTCAGGCTGGCGATCGCCTCGCGTGTCTTCGTCGCGCATACAGCGAGCGACTTGAAAATACCGCTCGGCGCCGGACGTCATCAAAAGCTGCTTATACTGCTGCGGAGACTGCGGAAGCGCGTAGAACATTCCCTGCTCAAGGCGCGACGGCACGATGTAATCCCGCGAGCCTTCAGGAGTGGACTTGGTGAGAATTGGAGTTTCGACTTCGATGAAATTCTCTTTATCCAGATAATCGCGGATGAATTTCACGACCTTGTGGCGATTTCTCAAATTTGCTTGCATTCGCGGACGACGCAAGTCGATGTATCGATATTTCAAACGCACCTCTTCGCTGATTTCTTTTCCGTCGCCTGAAATATCAAACGGTGGAGTTTCAGCTTCATTCAATACAGCGAGTGAAAGAATTTCAAGCTCAATGTCGCCGTTCTGCTTATCAGCCTGCACATTTCGCTCCGGGCGCTCGTTCACTTTTCCTTTCACTTCAACCACCCATTCAGGACGGACTTTCTCACCGACCCCGTGGACATCTTTTGCATTCGGCAAAATGACACCCTGAACATATCCTGTCATGTCGCGGAAATCCAAGAAAATAAGCTTGCCTTGGTCGCGTCGAACATCCACCCATCCAGCAATCACAATTTCCTCCCCAATATGGTCTTTGAGATCTTTGATATAGATTCTTTCTTTCATTACTTTAATTTAGCATACAAATCGCTAAAGAAAAAACCCTCACGTGTATGTTGTGCGAGCTTAGCCGAAATATAACGAATACAATATTTCGACTTCGCTCGGACATTATGAAAGCAAGCTTTCACCTGCTCCTCGCTAGCCGAAATAATTGATCTGCATAGCTTGTTTCACTTCTTTGAGCGTTTCGGCGGCGATTTTTCTCGCTTTTTCAGTTCCGTCCTCTAAAATTTTCATCACAGCTTTGGGATCTTTCGCCAAATGTTCGCGGCGCTCGCGAATAGGGCGAATTAATTCTTCTAAAACTCCAATCAATCTTTTTTTGATGACAACATCGCCCAAACCGCCCTTTTGATACTGCGCCTTGAGTTCTGTAACTTCATCTTTTTGCGGATCAAAAATATCAAGATATTTGAAAACAACATTCCCTTC
>CAZSEN010000030.1:0-7685 GCA_964605995.1 uncultured Candidatus Saccharibacteria bacterium
CTGATTTTAATTTCTTATATGAGACAATTCATGGAAAATGGTATGCCGGCAGTGCAGGAGACTACCTCTATGCGGTGGCATATTTGGTGATGACACTCGGCTTGATTTATGTTGGCAGTACTTTCAATAAGATAAAGGAAACATAAAATTCTTTGAGTTAATACATTAACTAAAATGACTATATTCGATCAAATTGCAATAAAAATCATAAAAGACCAGGAATTGGTTATTGGTCCGCTTGCGTGGGAGGAAGCGAGCAAAGTGTCAGGGTTGGTAATTTCAAGTTCTCAAAAAGGAGAAGTATCTTTTAATGGAGATCAAAAAGAAATCTTAAACAATCTTGTAAGCCAATACGAAAGACTCTTCGGTCGGGCATCCCGAGAAGTGTGTAGGGATGCCGCTGGTCCTTTGATTGCAGATTTGCCTAAAGAAGAAATTCCAGCAAGTTTGCAATAGTTTTCTCATATAAATGAAACTTTTCAAGAATTTTCTAAAACCAAAAAACGATGGTGGGCAAGTTTTGAGCAACATATCAGTCAGCCAAGATCATCTTCAGGACATAAATGAACGGCTTTATAAGCAGAATCTTGAACTTGCCGTTAAAAATAAGACTCTGGCGCTCCTTGGAAAACTATATGAGATAAGCATTTTGACGCTCGAGCCCTTGTTGCTTGCTCAAAAAGTGAATGAAGTCGTCCGCTCACAATTTGAATTCGGCTCGGTGTCCTTATTTTTATATGATAAAAATAAGGACACACTCTCTCTGCTTGATATTGCGGAATCGGACCGCTTCAAGTCCATGCGTGTAAAGTATTCGTCCTCTCTTGAAAATTTCATCATCAATGATGCATCAAAAATTCCGTTTATTCGGTCTGTTTTAAAAGACAAAGTCGGTTCTTACACGTACAATCTTAATGATATATTTTCCGGAGCGCTGAATCCTGTTTCAGTAGCCGGATTTGCTGAAGAATCACATACGAAAACACTATTGACGTATCCTCTCGTGATTCAAAATGAAGTTATCGGAACATTTTCAATGACCTTTAATCGCAAGTATGAAGACATGAGCGAATTTGAAAAAGCTGCGACTGAAAGCGTGGTGAATGTGGTTGCGACGGCGCTCGACAAGGCGATATTGTATGAGGAAGTGACGATTGCCAATGAAAAATTGAAAAGCTTGGACAAGCTGAAGACAGAATTCCTTTCACTCGCGTCTCATCAGCTCCGAAGCCCGCTCACTGCGATCAAGGGCTACACATCAATGCTTCTTGAGGGTTCTTTTGGTATTGTTTCGGAAAAGCAAAAGGAAGCCATTGATCGAGTTTTTCAATCGGTGCAACATCTCTCGAAAGTCGTGGAAGACCTTTTAAACGTCACTAAAATAGAACAAGGAGGAATGCAATATCAGATTGCTCCGTTTGATTTTGAAAAAGTTGCGAAAGAAATTACAGAAGACTTAAGCATCATGGCAAAGAAAAAGGGGATTGAAATGATTTTTGCTGCTGACGGCAAAAGCGATTATATAGTCAACGGCGATATGGAAAAAATTCGCCAAGTCATCCTCAATGTTGTTGATAATTCCATAAAATATACTCCGGCCGGCATAATACGCGTGGCACTCTCCAGGGACGAAAAGAAGAAAAAAATCTTGCTTACAGTCACCGACACTGGTTTGGGAATGACTCCTGAAACGATAAAAAGCTTATTCCAAAAATTTTCTCGCGGCAATGGCGTCAAAGTAAATATGGGCGGCTCGGGACTTGGATTATATCTTGCCAAGCAGATTGTGGAATCTCATAAGGGGCGAATATGGATAGAGTCTTCGGGATTAAACAAAGGTTCGACTTTTTATGTTGAACTTGCGGCAATGTAAAAGGGACGCTTGGATTTCTTGCGTGAAAAGCACGCATATTTTTCTGCTGAAAAATTGCTCTGCTCGTCCCGAAGCATCGGGACTGTGCAAGGCTTTTCACGCAAGAAAATCCTCGCTCTGAAAAACTTTTTTACAGCGTGTATATTTTAGGACCTTCCGAAGTATCTTTGACTTCATAGCCGAGCGCTTTTATTTTGTCTCGCAATCTGTCAGACGTATACCAATCGCCGTTTTTTCTCGCAGTCTCGCGCTCTTCCGCAAGATCAAGTATATCTTTGGGAATATGAGCGGGGCGAAGCTTGTCGAATCCAAGTCCGAGCACTGTATCGAAATCCAATATTGTCGCCCGCTTATCGGCAGAAGGGAGTACGGGATCCTTAATGACATCCCAAAGCACTGTGAGCGCTCGGGGAGTATCAAGATCATTGTTCATATATTCTTTAAATTGACTCCGATAGTTCTGGCTGATTACACCATTTTTCTCACCCAAATCAATGAATGAATTATAAAGCTTTTTAAGCGCAGTCTCGGTTCCTGCGAGCGCATCCCAGTTGAAGTTCATGGGTGTTCTGTAGTGCGCCATAAGCAGCCAAAAACGATACGCGAGCGGATTGATGCCTTTTGCGACTATGTCGGAGAGATATGTCGTATTACCGACTGATTTGGCGATTTTCTCGCTATTGATATTGAGAAATTCATGATGCATCCAGTAATTCACATACGGTTTTCCCGTGGTGGCTTCTGATTGCGCGATTTCATTATTGTGATGAACCGGAATGTGATCAATGCCTCCGGTATGAACATCAAAATTCTCGCCTAGATATTTCATCGACATGGCTGAACATTCGATATGCCAGCCCGGATAGCCGACGCCCCATGGCGATGGCCATTCCTGCTGGCGGCTTTCGCCCGGTACTGAGAATTTCCACAACGCAAAATCAGTAGGATTTCTTTTTTCAGGGTTTGCTTCGACTCTCGCGCCGGCAACCAGTCCTTTCAGGTCGATATTGCCGAGCTTGCCATAGTCGGCGAATTTGCTCGTATCGAAATATATTCCGTCCGAGGTCTGATATGCATACCCTTTTTCATCGAGCGTTTGAATCATGCGTATCTGTTCTTTGATATGGTCTGTGGCGCGAGGGAAGACCGTGCCGTCAGTTTTTACATTCAGCGACGCAATGTCATTGAGATATGCCCGCGTAAAGAACTCAGTCACTTCTTTTGCCGTCTTGCCTTCTTTTTTCGCTTCAACTTCGACTTTGTCGGCGCCCATATCAGAATCGTTGGTCAGATGACCGACATCAGTGATATTGATGATTTGTTTTACATTCAACCCGTTATATTCGATTGTTCGACGCAGAATATCGGCAAATACGTACGAGCGCATGTTCCCGATATGCGCGTATTGATAGACGGTCGGGCCGCAATGATACATGCCGACGAATTCTTTATGAATCGGCACGAATTTCTCCTTTTTCCCTGTAAGCGTATTGTAAAGCTCTATAGCCATTTTTTTCGCTTGAAATAAATGTACATAGTAAGCACTGCGATTGCCATAATGCTAAGAATGATCCAGAAATCATTCTTAATGCCGACAAGGGGAGTTTTAATGGTATTCATACTAAAGACGCTCGCAATCAAAGTGAGCGGAAAGATTACGAATGACATGATAGTGAGCGTCCTCATCGTTTCATTGGTTTTATCGGTCAAAAGCGAGTCATTGGTGATGCGCAAGTCGTTGAGCGTATCTCGGTGGCCGTCGATAATGCTCTGAACTTTCCTGTACTCGCTGGAAATCGAGGAAAGATAGTAGGAAAATTTCTCACCGAAGAATTCATCCCCGGCACGCTCGAGCGATGCGAGGACTTCGCCATGGAAGCGAAGCGAGCGCTTCCAGTCAAGCAAATTCTTATTGGTTTGCGAAATGAATTCAACCATCTCGCTTTCCTTGCCATCAAAAATATTCTTCTCAATAGTGTCGAGTTCCTCGTCGATTTCCTCGAGCCTGTCGGCCGAATATCGGTAGAGCTCCTTGGCGAGATAATAGAATATGAAGCCGGCGTGCGCGCCGATGCCCCGGCTCTTGTTGAGGATCGCATTCGTTTCGAATATTTTAGTGAATTCGTGGATGGGATCGATCGTGCTGTAATGCGTCGTGATGAGGAAATCTTTACCGATAAGGAAATCAACCTCTTGCATCCCGCCGCCTTTGCCGCCCTTGAGCATCGGGAAGTGCAGAATGAGATAGATGACGTCGTTGTATTTGTCGACCTTTGAGCGGAAGCTCGGACGAGCCAATTCATCGCCGACAAGCGGAGGAAGGTTGTATTCACGCACAAGCGAAATGATCTCTTCATCGGTTGGCGATTCGAGGTCGATCCACTTGAGATTTTTATAAGTATATTTTGAAATCATTCCGGTTAGAACTAACGGAAATCTGAAGATTTCCTACTTTTAATGGGACAAGTCCCTCAAGAAGTATCTGCAAAAAGCGAGTTAGCGATTATCTAATATATATTGCGACTTACTGATTTGATTATATCTCGCTCTTGCGTTTTTTCAAACTTTTGATAGTATATATTTTATGGAATTTGCAGTAATACAAACAGGCGGAAAGCAGTATAAAGTAGCGGTGGGCGATATGCTCAAGGTTGAAAAGCTTTCAGGTGCCCATAAAAAAGGGGATAAAATTACCTTCGATAAGGTGCTTCTTGCCGATGACGGCAAGGACACAAAAATAGGCGCTCCATACATTTCCGGCGCGAAAGTTGAGGCGTCGTATGAGGCCAGTGGGCGGGCAGCGAAAGTAGTCGTAATGAAGTACAAAGCCAAGAGCCGATACTTCAAGAAAAATGGACACAGGCAGCCGTACGCTCAAATAAAAATAACTTCTATCAAATAAGCGCTCAGTTCGAAGCAATAAAAATCCCCTCGCCTTGAAAAGCGAGGGGATTTTGTCATCAATATTCAAAAGTTTTGATGCCGAGATTGTTGCCTGCCGCATCAAAGCGATAAACTCTTTCTCTCGTTTCTTTAATCGTCAGCGCGCGGATTTCTTCCAGCGAGTTTATTTTTCTGATCATTCCATGATGGTTGATTTCCCATGCAGTGCGGCCGTTTTCAAGAAAAGGCTTCAACTCCCCATAGACTCCCGCTCCCCACAGACCGTCAGAAAAAGGAAGGAAGATTCCACCGGAGCATTTTGGCAGAACTTCTTCAAAAAAATAACGCATTCCGTTACCCTTGTTTTCTTTCCATTTTTTATAGCCTTCCTGATGATGAAGCTGGTTCGGATTTTCAATTATAGACTCCGGAAACGTCCTCATTATTTTAAGTGTCAGCCACTTTTCCAATGGTGTGTCATATGTATTTACCGGGCGTCCGAAATACAGGCGATATGGTTTCTTTGCCATCTTTTTTGTTTTTTGATGTGCGTATTTTTCCAAACAAAATCATAAACTTTTTTTAAAATTAGTCAAATACTGCCCGTTCTTCATATTGAAAAACCGGGCATATGCCCGGTTTTTCTTTTATCAATTTCTGTTTTGATTCTCTAAATCTTCAATCTCATGTTCAAGAATCTCTTTTGTGTTTTTAAGTTGTTCTATTTTTGTTTTTATGTCAGCGATATCTTCCTCTATCGCCGCCATTTTGTTATATGTAGCATCGGAATATTCCAGTTTTGCCAGCTCGGAGAGGTCGTGTTCGTGTACAGACAAATCCCGCTTTTGCTCTTCAAGCTCGTCATTCACGTCTTTGAGATTTTCCCTTTTTTCTTTCAATTCCGATTCCAGCGGACTTTCCCATTGCGCGTGAATGTTGCCCGCAGCGCCGCGATCCGCCTCTTCTATTTTTGGAGCTCTTTCTTGTTTCATCATCTTCCTATCTTAGCAGACATATAGCATTAAAATCTAGTTTCGATTCCGAAGCGCGTTTTTAATCGTATCATTATCGGAATACTCAAGCTCGGTTCCGGTGGAAAGCCCGCGGCCCAGACTTGTTATCTTAATCCCATATTTCTCCGCGACAGGGGAGAGAATTTGCCTCAAATACATGTCAGTGTGTTCGCCGTGGGGATTGAGCGAGAGTGCCAAAACTATTTCCTTTAATTGGAATTCTTTCAGCTGTTTTTCAATGGCGTTTTCCAATTCTCGGATTCGGATTCTCTTTGAAGTGTCTTTCTCAACAATCGGCACCAATCCTCCCAAGATGAAATATCTCCCGTCATAAATTTTGCTTCTTCGGACGTTTTCATAATCGGCGTCCTTCTCGACAATCATCAGCAAACTTTTATCCGTCTCAATGTTCACGCAGACATCGCAGATGCTTTCATTCGGCGATGGAAAGAATCGGTAGCAGATATCGCATCGGGAAATATTCTTCTTCAGGTTCAGGATAAGATTCGACATATCTTTCAGATATTCAGGATTCTGGTTCAAGAGAAAATATACGAACCGCTTTGATTGACGGCCGCCGATGCCCGGAAATTCTCCGAAATATTTTGCTAGACGCTCGATATCGTTCATGGCGCTTCAGAAGTTATCCAGTGAATTACTGTTCGATGATGATGCGACAAAATCATCAAGACTGCCATTATCCATCGGAAGAAAAGTCGTTTTCTCTTTATCGAAAGAAAGTTCCACGATACCGGTTGGTCCATTTCTGTGCTTTTCGATGAGGATTTCCGCCACGGAATTCTCCTTGTCTTCCCTGTGGATGAACATGACGACATCGGCATCTTGCTCGATGGAGCCTGAATCTCGCAGGTCGGAAAGCCGTGGTCTGCCGCCGCGAGATTCCACGGCGCGGGAAAGCTGCGAGAGCGCCAGGACCGGCACGTTGAGCTCGCGAGCGAGTCCTTTGAGCGATCGTGAAATTTCCGTCACTTCACGTACGGCTGATTCATAGTTTTTGCTCGTAGTCATAAGCTGCAAATAGTCGATGATGATGAGCTGGACATGGTGCTCTGATTTCATCCGGCGAGCCATAGAGCGTATTTTGACGATTGAGTTGTCAGATTGGTCATTTATGAAGATCGGCGCTTTTGCAAGCCGATCGAGGGCGTCGCTTAATAGCGAAAATTCCTTATCAAGCAGATTTTTTCCCGTGCGGAGCTTCCATGCATCGACTCGCGATTCAGCCGAGAACATTCTGCTGATGAGTTGATTCGTACTCATTTCCAAAGAAAAGATTCCGACAGGTATTCCGTGTTTTGTCGCGGCAAGGCGCGCAATATCAAGCGCGAGCGTCGTCTTACCGACGGATGGGCGAGCAGCAAGGATAATGAGGTCTGATTTCTGAAAGCCGGAGAGTTTCTGATCGAGAGCAGGAAAGCCGCTCGGTACGCCGCGGAGATTATCTTTCGATTCATGAAGATTGTTTATCTGCTCGAAAATTTCCGGCAGAATGTCTTTGATCGCTACGAAGTTCTGAGTCTTCGGCGAGGAGACTCCGAGTATTCTTTTCTCGGCCTGATCCAGGACTTCTTCAATATCATCTTCGCCGTCTTTCATTCCCAGCTCTGAAATATGGTCAGCAGCTTCGATCAACGATCTCAAAATATATTTTTTCTGCACGCTCTGCGCATAGTGCTTGATATTTGAAGAAGAGGGGACGAGGTTCGCAAGTTCGGTCAGATAGCTTGATCCGCCGATGGAATCAAGAAGTTTTTTTTCTTTCAGCCGGGTGGAGAGAGAAAGGAAGTCAATCGGCTCATTTTTGAGAGAAAGCTCGACCATCGTATTGTAGATGATTTTGTGCTTTTCGGCGTAAAAAGATTCTGCTGATAAAATATCAGATACCTCAAAGAGCG
>CAZSEN010000031.1:0-7671 GCA_964605995.1 uncultured Candidatus Saccharibacteria bacterium
GCTTCCCAGAATATTATCCAATTCTCCCTCGCAGACAATGAATCCTTTATATGCATTCCTGATGATCTTCTCCCTATTCACCGGCCACGGATCATTGATGTCGAGCCAGTCGATCTTTTTCTTGTGCGTCATCAAAGACCCTATTTTTTTATCAGCCAAGCGGAATGCCCGTTCAAAAATTTTCTTTTCAGCATCCTCAAACATTCCCGCGCTTGCCGCCTCAGCAATCATCGTCTGAATTTCTTCCTGCGAAACCGTCTCCCTGATTTGCCCCACCTTAAGAAGGTGCAAAATCCCCTCCGTCGACTTGCTTAAAAGAGAAATGAGCGGCGACGCCAAGCGTGAAAAGAAATCCATATATGGAGCTAGGCGCTTGGCTGCGCCTTCTGGATTGCTCAAGGCAATTCTTTTTGGCGTCAAATCTCCAAGAACCAAAGAAATGTACGCAGTGAACACAATTATTAATATGCTTGAAAATGCGTCAGAAAATCCTTGAGCCATGCCAATTTTCTGCAGGAGCAGAGATAGAGGCGGTTCGATATGTTTCGCACCGATAATACCGAGAGTAATTACAATGAACGTAACTACTATTTGAGTGGTCGAGAGAAGCCTGTTTGGCTCAGAGAGGAGTGCGAGGGCAATTTCAGCTTTTTTGTTTCCTTTTTTCGCTTCACTTTTGAGTTTTGATTTTCTGGCCGAGGCGAAGGCGATTTCAGACATTGCGAAAATGCCATTTATGAAAATCAGGATCAAAATTAGAATTATTGCTCCTATCATAGCGTATATATGATTTTTAAAATTATTCGAAGAACGAAAATCAGGTAAAACCGCAATCGCTGATACCGCCAAAACTACTACTGTTGCTCCGTTTTTTCTTGCCGGTCAAAACCAAACGCGCTATATGCAAGAAATGCCGAGACAAGGAAAACGACGACAGAAACACCGACTGGGAGATTCCAGCCGTTTAAAATAGCGTCCCAGCCCAAAATTGAGCGGAGAAGATGAAAAGCCGATATGAGTATGAATATTATTCCGACTATCCAATTAAAAGTTTTTTGCGGCATAGTTATACCCCTATTGTATCTTTAATTATTTAATTGCAACCGCAAGAGAATATTTTCAAAATACCTAAAATCCATTTTTGCCATATTTTATAAGGCTAAAAATATGCATGAAGTTATCCACAGCTGTGGATAACGCTTGGTGTCTATTCTTTTTTCAGCTTGAGAGATGCGGAGTTTATGCAGAATCTTTTCCCCGTCGTCTCTTTCGGGCCGTCATCAAACACATGGCCTAGATGGCCTCCGCATTGAGCGCATGTCACTTCGATTCTCTTCATTCCTAAACTGTCATCTTCATGAAATTTTACCGCGCCCGGAATCGCTTCATCAAAAGACGGCCATCCGCAGTGCGCGTCGAATTTTCTGTCAGACGAGAAGAGCTGCGCTCCGCATGCTGCGCAGACATACATTCCTTTGTCGTCAGTCTTCACGTATTCGCCGCTCCACGGGATTTCCGTCCCTTTTTCGCGCAAAATATGATACTGTTCGGGCGTCAGCTCTTTTTTCCATTCTTCTTCGGTTTTATTCATTTCTTTATCCATGACTTAAAAGAGAAACATGCTTTTTAAAAAGCATGTTTCGTAAAATCAACCATTTCTTCCCGGCTTCTTCGGAGACCTGAACGGCCTCATGGAAGCGCGCGGCGCAAGCTTTCTGCAACCAGGACAATCTTTCGGAAGCATCACAGTATGCCCTTTTTGAAGATTCTTCTTTAATAGAAATTCACAATTGAAACATTTGTTACTCATGTGGCTATTATACCTTAATTTTATTTATAGTTGATACCGTTATCCACGCCGCCATATTGCCGAAGCCAGCCTTATTGATTTCAAAAGACCTGATTTTCTTTGGCTTTTTAAGGAAAACCAGAATGCAGTATTTTTTGTCTTCAAATATCTTCAAGAATTTCGGCATATCTTTCTTCTCGATTCCGATATTTTTTCCATATGCATCTAAAATCTGTGTAACTTTTTTCGGGGTCAAAAAAGATATGGAAATTACTTTTTTGACTTCCGCTTTTACGGAAACCGCTTCGCCTGAGTTCTTGAAATAGACATCATCGCCGGCTTTTATGTTATTCCACGGCGCAGATTTGTTCTTGTACCATCGTGATTCGACAGTCTTATCGCCGGAAATAATCTTTTCTAAAAATTTCCACTGCTTTTTCATCAGTGCGACGTGATCCATAATTTATTTTATCGGTAACGTTATTCGAAACGTCGTTCCTTTGCCTTCTTCCGATTCAAACCAGATTTTTCCCTTAAGAAGCTTTATATATTCTTTGGCTATGAACAAGCCGAGTCCCGCGCCGACGACTTCAGTCGTATCAAAATTATTACCTCGAAAGAACTTAGTGAAAATCAGAGCTTGCTGTTCAGGGGAAATACCGATACCGGAATCTTCAATTACGATGAGCATAGCATCTTCTTTGAGATCAAAAGTTATGCTCACTGTACCGTCTGCCTTGCTGTAGTCAATGGCATTTTTTATGACTTCATAGAGCGCTTGCTTCAAAATTTTAGCATCACTGTTGATTTCAAGAAGCGGAGAAATCGGTTTAAAAATAATTTTTAGATCAGGGTAATTTTCTTCTTTCTCTATTGTTTTCCTGAGATCATCCATGAAGTCTGCCATGTTGATCTTTTTAATTTCCAGAGAAATTAATTCTTTGTCGATTTCAGAAACGATCAGGAGCTCTCTTACGAGCTTCTCAGTGCTTTTAGTCGATTGATATGCAAGAGATAATTTCTCTTTTATTTTTTCCGAATCATTCTCTTCCAGCGCCCGCTCGATGCTCCAAAGCGCTTTGGTCACAGGGGTATTTAACTGATGCGACGCATACGCAAAATCTGATTTGAGCGCCTGACTTTCTTTTTCCTGAGACACATTCCTAAAAACAATGATCGCTCCAGTAACATTGCCGTTTTCATCGAAAATCGGAGCAGCGCTATCGCCGACTGGAATTTCTTTACCTGATCTGACTATTAAAAAAGTGTTGTTTTCCAAATACCCGACCTTTCCATAGATAATCGCCTCTTCTATGAAAGCTGTATTTTCAGACCTGTCATATTCGCGGATAAATTTCAAAAAATTCCTGAGCGGTTTACCCATCACTTCCTCTTTCGTCCAACCAGAAATCTGCGTGGCGGCATTATTCCAAAGAATTATATTCCACAATCGGTCAATGCCCACCAATCCATCGCCAACACTTTCAAGAAAAATCTGCTCCTTGCGGCGATAAATTACAGCCATGTGTAAAATTCTCAATAAAAAATAAGCGAGAAGCGCGCTTAAAAGAAAAATCAAGCCGTAAAAAATTGAAAGGCTTGCAAGTTCCTTGTTTATGCCGGCGAAAATGCTTGTGATCGGCGCTTGAACGACCACTCCCCAACCATATTTTGGCATGCTTTCAAAAGCCGCGAACTGCTCTTCATTTTCAATCTGATTGAAAGAAATTATTATTCCCTTGCCCTGTTCTCTCATGGTCTTAACAACTGATGTGCCGGAAAAATCAATAATCTCATCCTGGGGATCAAATTTCGGATGTATAATTATGTGATTGGCCTGATCAACAATATAGATAAAACTGGTTGAACCAATTTTTATATCGCTTGTCCATTTGAAAAGATAATCAAGTTTTATCTGCATGACCAATATACCCGCAACCTCTCCTGAATCTGCTTTGATGGGTATCGCCACCGCCACTACATTATACTGAGGCTCCGCCGCTCTTTTATAAACCTCAGAAACATATGGCTGCCAATTCTTACTGACGCCGCGATACCAATCTCTGAAAGCAAAGCTTCTGCCCGCCACCCCCGGCAACGCCGGATAATCAGCTTTCAAGACGCCGCTTGGATCCGTTATAAAAACTCTTTCAATGATCGGAAAATCAGTTGGAACGCTTTTCAATATATCGACGCCTTCACTCCATTTGCCTTCGCTTATTAGCTTTCTTAAGATCACTCTTGTCGAAAGCGAATTGCCCAGGTCAATCAAATTATCCAAATTGCCTTTAACGATCACTTGCGCCAAAGATGAAAGAGATTGCCGGCTCTCAAAAATTTCTTTTGTTAATTGCTTTTTAGCATTCAATAAACCGAAAATGCTTATGATTAAAATGGGGATAAGTATTGAAAAAACTATGGCGACATGAATAAGCCTGCGCCCTTTCTTGAGATCAGAAAGCCCGTTGATAATTTCTTCAATTATTTTTTTCATCTTATATTTAAGAAGAATTTATAAGTTAATTATAGCTTACCAACTCATCACCCCCCCCCCCCGCCAGATCTGTGGAAAACTAAAACACTGCCAAAATCATAGCGGCATTTTTAATTACTTTTCAAGCATAATTGTCTCGTGCCCAAGCACGAGGAGAAAAAGGGTAGATGCGGTCCATAAATTTATTTTATATATAATTTTTTATGTTTTAAGACAATCAATCCGTCACCCATAAGTCCCTGTGTAATTTTTGACGCTATTTCTTTATCGAGCTTAAGCAACAAGAAGATTTCTTTTTCAGTTCGTGGCTTTTGCAGAATGAGCTTGAGGATTTTCGAGCGCTTCTCGCGATTCGAACCTTTGAACGGCGATTGCTTGGCATAATGTGCGCTTTTGCGGCCTGGGTTTGATGTTTCTTTTAAATATGCGCCATAATCCATCAACGCCGAGTACCATTCGCGAGGTTTTTTCTTGTCGAGTATTTTTTCAATCAGCGGAAGAATTTCTTTGTCGTGGATTTTTCGCTTTTCTGATTCTTTTGAAAAAAAATGATGAATAAAAACTGATCGGATATTCGTTTCAATCACCACAACCGGCATATTCCATGCGAATGCCATTAAGTCCCCCGCTGTTGCGGGGCCGATGCCAGGAAATTCTACTAACTTATTAAAATCTTTCGGGAATTTTCCGCCATACTTTCTCACAACTGTTTCCGCGCACATTTTCAAATATTTTGCGCGACGATTATAGCCTAGCCCTTGCCATTCGCGCAGCACTTCGGAGAGTTTTGTGTCTGCAAGAGATTTTAGAGTTGGAAATCGTTTGATGAATGAATTATATTTAGGCACAACGCGCGGCGCCTGTGTCTGCTGGAGCATGATTTCAGAAACCAAAATCTTGTATGGATCTTTGGTGTTCCTCCACGGAAAATTCCGCTTATTCTTTTTGTAATAATTCCAGATTACTTTTTGGAATTGAGGAATATTCATTCAGTCAGTTTAACATAAAATAACCTTTGCTTTTTAGCCGATTTTCTTTAGAATGAGTGAGTTATTGGAGAGATGCGTGAGCGGTTGAAACGGCAACCCTGGAAAGGTTGTATATCAGAAATGGTATCGGGAGTTCGAATCTCCCTCTCTCCGCCAAAATTGAAACGCAGTGAAAAGCTGCGGGGAGAAGCAGTGCAATAGTTTGCACTGCGTGGGAGATTCGAACAGCGGAGCTATATTTTTTCAGTAGAAAAAATAGCGAGCTGGTGCCCAGACTTTTCCGAGCGGCGGCGAGGAAAAAGTCGAGGGAGAAATTCTCCCTCTTTCCGCCAGATTGGCAACTTTGAACCTAAATAAAATAAAGGTTCTATGGTAAAATTAAAGTACCAAAATGACTAAAAACAACCTAACAATCGAGCTACATAGTAAAGGTGTCTTCATAGACACTGACATTGATAATGATAGACTACCTTTGTTGTTTTTGTTTTTTTGGGACAAAATTGCCGTATCAATTTCAAACGACGACGAGTCACTTAAATTAATTGCCGACGTTTATAAAAAATTCACCAGTTACATGAATGGTAAATCGGAACCATTTGAGGAAGAGTGGATTCCTCCAAGTGTAAAAGACAAAAAGTCACAATTGACGATTACAGGTGAACTATCCTTAGACGACAATGGATACAAACTCACCTTAGAATACGATCCGATTATCAATGACGAAAAATTGATAATCGAACAGACCACAAAAATAACGAAGGCGTTTTTCAATTATGTCGCGCTTGTTGCGGCCAGTGGGGAAAATGAGAGTTTCCAAAGATTCCTCTTTCTTGGGGTTGCCGCAGGAAATTGCTATATAAATGAAATCGGACGTCCTGGCATTGGGCACATAGGATTTGCTCCTCATAAAGCTACGATGAAATTGGTCAAATTTTTAGAGTCTAGAAAATAATTTCCATGATTGAGTCTAAATAAAACAGAAAGCAACACGATATCTTTCCAGAGCGTCTGGCGGAGCTTCAACGTGCTACGCTCATAGCTTCTACCGGCGCATTCAGGCTCAAAGCTCTCTGACAAAGAAATGGAACGATTTATAAGAAAATCGAACAAGCAAATATAAACGAAAGTAAGCGATTATATAGAAAAGATGAAAAAGATATTTCTAGATTCAAATATTTACGACACGTTCTATACTAATTCACGGTTAAGGGAACTTTTTGACTTAGCAAAGAAGCAAAATCTGATTGATCCTGTTGTCACTCATGTAAATATTGATCAAATTAGCCGAATGCCGGAAGAAAAATCTTTTTTACGCAACTCAATACTCTCAGTCATAAATGCATTCACCACAACCTCCACTTTCGGACACGTGAACGGAATCTCACGGTCTGGTTGGTCAGTTCCCGCTCCAAACGGAACTCTAGAAAAAATCCTTGGAGATCAACAATTAACGACCAGTAATTTTGAAGATGCTTTGCTGGCAGTTACCGCGCTCAATGAGGATGCTCTCTTCATTACTAACGATCGTAGACTTTGGAATAGATGTAATACACAAAAGAACGGTTCAGCTATGAAAGAATCGGAATTCGAGTCTTTTCTACAGAACTTAATCAGTGCTAATCCGATATAGGATATATATCGGATTATGTTGGATTATATTAGTAAACCTTCTGGGCAAATGCTGAGATATCGAATAAGGCAGGATTTTCTTTGTAGATTCGCCTTAAATCCCGTACAATTTTATCAATACTCCTGAAATTGAGTCGCTTTGGTTCTAATTTCGAGACATCACCACAGCCAAAATTCAAACTATATTTCTTTATCAACCCACATATATTTGTGCCCTAAGCTAAAACCTTGCTTCTCCATAAATTTTACAATTGCGCCGTCGCTCTCAATGTTTGCAAAACCATAGATTCCACTGGCCCCTTTATCCTTTAGAGCTTTTTCGCACGCTGAATATAATTTTTGAGCAAATCCATGCTTCCGAAAAGCCGGCAATACTGTCAGATAAATAAGACAAGCAGTTTGCTTCTTTAGAGGCTTATCGTGGTCCGAGAGACTAGCATATATAAAACCTGCAATTTCATCTTCTTCTGCAACAAGAAAGACACTATTCGGATCTTCAATGCCGAATGCAAATTCATCCGCGTCCATAAAAACTTCTCGAGCACTCACCTTGAATTCAGGAGTATTCTTGCCGATTTCATAAAGCTTATGAAAATCTTCTTTTTTTGCTGGTCGTATGTTCATATATTATTTCCCCATTTCTCTCAAAATTTTAATGCGCTCTTCAACCGGCGGATGAGTCATGAAAAGTTTATGGATAGACGATACTTTTTTGCCGAACGGATCGGAAATGAATAAGTGCGCTGTTGCATTATTCGCCCGCGCCATCG
>CAZSEN010000032.1:0-1294 GCA_964605995.1 uncultured Candidatus Saccharibacteria bacterium
CTCAGCGCTTGGTGCAGAAAATCACCGCCGAACTCATACGGACAAGCAATATGTCCGAAGAAGAATTTTGGGCGCTCACGGATTTCGGCCTTTTGGGTTTGTATGAAACTTCCAAGAGTCCGATTGTCCAGGATTTGTATCATCGATTCATGAATCGCCAGCTGCCGAAGACCGCAATCGCACTCCGCCCCAATGAATTCGCCGATATTGAAAACAGGACTGATAAAGCGCAGACAGTGCTTGGAATTACAAACGAGGAAATGGAAAAAATCATCAAATCGCCGAATCTCGCCACTCCTTCAAAAATAGAAGCAGTTGAAAAAGAGATTGAGCGGATTGCGGGATTGCCTCCACAGAGCGTTGTCGTCACGCCGCCGACATCTCCGGAGCGATTCATTCCCCAGGATATCAATATTTACACGTCGTCGGGAAAAATTTCAAAACTCTCCGATTACTTCGCCGACCACTTCAAGGCGATCGAAGAAGAAGGAAGATCATATGCAGTGATGAGAATATGCGCTTTTGAAGAATTCAGATCGACATTAAGCGATCCGAAAATAGCGAATGATGTCAGGTCATATTTGCTGAAGCTGATCGATTGATTTTTCAATCATGAAAATGCCGCCTCTGAAGGGAATTAAAAAAGGCCGCGAAGATAAGATCTTCGCGGCCCTGTTTTTGAAAAACTAAATTGTAATTACCTGGTTCTTGATGAGTTTCTGATATGTATCGCAATTTTTCTGAAGCTCTTCATGAGTGCCTTCTCCGACAAGCCGCCCTTTATCCATGACCAAAATCTTGTCCGAATTGATGACTGTCGAAAGCCGATGAGCGATGATTATCGTCGTCCTGCCTTTCGAGCTTCGGTCTATCGATTCCTGGATAAGCTTTTCATTGTTGGCGTCGAGCGCGGAAGTGGCTTCGTCGAAAATCAGAATCTTCGGATTTTTGACCAATGCCCTCGCAATCGCGATCCGCTGCCGTTGTCCGCCGGAAAGTTTGATTCCTTTTTCGCCGATGACGGTGTCATATCCATGTTCAAGATTCTTCACGAGTTCATCAATGCAGGACATTTTCGAAACTGCATCGAGTTCTTCCATGGAAATTGATTTCGCTTTTCCGTTCAATCCGTACAATATATTGTCTCGTATCGATCTGTCGAATAAGGCTACTTCCTGTTCGACGTTTCCGATCTGTGAACGGAGCCATTTCAGATTGATCTTCGTGAGATTTTCCTCATCAATGAGGATTTCTCCGTGCGATGGATCATAGTATCGGCGGAGCAGATTAGCCA
>CAZSEN010000032.1:1394-7569 GCA_964605995.1 uncultured Candidatus Saccharibacteria bacterium
ACCTCGAGCAAGTTGAAATATTTCCTTATCTGAGACGCCATTATGGAAAGCCTGCGAGTGAGCTGAGAGATTTGTTCGACGTTGACGAACATGCCCATCAGCCAGCCGTAGAATGCGATAAACATTCCGGGCTTATGATCGCCGTGCCAGATGAGAATGGCTACAATCGCCATTGCCCCGAATAATCCCAGATTGATCGTTGTTTTTATGCTGTAATGCTTCCTCAGGAATGGAATCCATAACCGCTCTTCTTTTTTGCCTATCTTCTCATTCGCCTCTTGCAATTCCCGCCGCGCTTTTTCTTCTTGCGCTTCGAGGATTATCAATGGAAGATTCCTGTAAATCTCTGAATTGAGCTTTGCATTTTCTTGTCGAGCGAAACGGACGCTTTCGAGCGGCTTTCTTATTTTTTTATTCAGCCGATAGCTCAAAAATACGTACATTCCGATCATAGAAAGAGAATAAAGCCCTACAATCCAATCGACGACAAAAAGCAGCGTCAGCGTAACGACGATTTGCAGAATGACCGGCAGTACCGCGTAGAGCATCTGGAATATCGTATCTTTGACGGATATTTCTCCTTGCCTTACGATGTGCTGCTTTACTCCTGAATGTTCGCTGAGATGTTGGCCGATTGAAAAATTGAGCATTTTTGAGAGAGACATGTCAGACGCAAAGCTTTCGATTTTCCAATCCACATTCTTCAATTCATAAGTTTCTCTGAAGTAGACAAGAATCTGTCCGCGGATGACTGCCGCCAGAAAGCCGACAGCGATCCATATCAGCGCAAGGCTGATATTTTTTGTGACCGCATCGACGCTTTTCCCGAATACATATGGGGAAAGCAGACCGAGCATCTGCCCGATAATCATCAATGTCACCACAAGAGCGAAGTCTTTCCAAAAATGCCGGAAAAATAGGATAGTCCTTTTCAGGAAGGTCAGATAATTCGTTTGTTTTTTCATTTACAAGGAGCTGTTAAGTTTTTTCTATAAAAAAATTAACATAAAATAAATGAAAAGTCAATTAAAAAAGCCGCTACGATGTAGCGGCTTGAATTTCATTTTAAATTTTTTTCTCGGGGCGAACCCAGTAAATAGTGCAGCCTTCCTGCAAGACAAGACCATCAAAAGGCGCCTTCTCCCAGATGCCGGAGCTCGAGCCATAAACATCATCTGCTCGAACTGTCTCGCCTGCTTGCAAACGCTTGCCGAAAACCACTTGGTTCGGGTTTTCCGGATGAACATGTTGTTCCATTGTTGTATGTTTTTTGTTTTTTCTGAAATCCGAAAATAGACTAACACGCGGACTTTGATATCGCAAGGATTTAATTTATTGATGTGGAGTTTGTCGGATAATCTCTTTTTATTCTTCACTTATCACAATAAAAAAAATCCGGCAAATTGCCGGATTTGGTATTTATCTGATCAAGCTCACGTGGCCTATATGATATATGCCGTTGCTTGTTTTTATTTCCCATACATACACATCTTCTTCCGCATTGTTTCCATCCCAGCCGGTATTCGGATCATTCGTTTTGAATATCAGATTTCCCCAGCGGTTGAAAATAAGCAGTTCATAACTCTCTGGATCGGTGACAAGCGTGCCGCCTTTTGGGAAAAATACATCGTTAATTCCGTCTCCGTTCGGCGTGAATGCATTAGGAATGAATATGTCGTCATACACATCCACAATGACCGTTGCGGTATCAACACATGTCCAATCATTCGGATGTCCTGCTCCGACAACCGTGTATATCGTCGTTTCAGACGGAGCAACTGTAATGATCGGCGATGTCTGATTATTATGGAGCCAGAGATAATCAAAAGCGCCGCTCGCAGTCAGAGTGACTGAGTCGCCGAATAAAATATTCGGATCGTGCGGTGAGATGATTACATTCGGGCCGGACATATCGATTGTCACAGAAGCGCTAATGCCATCGAGCGTATCGCATCCGATGAATCCGAAAACGGTATACGTGGTTGTCGTCTGTGGCGCTGCGATGACAGTTGCTCCTGTTGTTGTGTTGAGTCCCGATGCTGGTGTCCAGATATAATTTTCTGCTCCGCTTGCAGACAAAAGAATAGAATCGCCAGGACACGCATAAAAATAATTGCCTGGAAAGATGTTCAGTGAAGCAGGTGCGCAGGAGGAAATTTCTTTTTGAAGAAATACCGCCGAGTCATACTGAGTATCTCTGCTGTCCGCGATTGTTATTTTTATGTGATAGGAAGTACACGGCACAATATCGAGCGATGCAATTATCGGAATGGTGAATCCGTCATACACAATAGTGCTTCCAGTTGCATTGTCGACATAATAACTTGAATTATTCAAATTATTGACGTTACCCACAGTAACTGGGATCGATGGATTCGGCAGTCGCGCCATATTGTAATTCGTATACGCAAAATTCGTCGGATTCGCTCCGGTGACGAATATCCCAAACCCGTCATTGTAGCTCTGCGCATATTCCGGATATTCTTCCGATGCGAACACGAATTTTATTTGAAGCGGACTGCATTGCAGTACGATATCAAACTCGAGCGTGCACGCGTCAGAAGTCGATTGGCCGGTGATGCCGGTTAATGTAGGGTCTCCTGCTGTATTATTTATGTAGTTAGAAAAATACGAAGCGGGATAGCTTATTTGAGTTGTTTTTCCCGTAGTCAGCACTGCTCCGGAATCAAGTCCGAGGTTTGTTGTGTTGGCTTCTGTAAATATGCCGCATGCATTCGCTGTTGAAGTGAGTGATGCATTGCTGACGGTGGCATTGGGGCCGACGAGCATCTGCGCCATCTGAGTTGCTGTGGCATTTGTGACCATGAAGAATTGGGCCCATGAATTTTTTCCGATCAAGCAAAGCAAAAAAATCATCCATATGGAAGCTCTCATTGGTATTGGTTTTTAAAAGTACACTTTTGTTTCTTTGTATACTTACATAAAAATTGGTTTAAGCAAAGAGCGGAATTATAGAATAAAAACGCCGTCCAAATTTGGACGGCGTTGCATTTGAAAAAGTGAATGTCATTCTCCGGAAACTAATATTGGAACAAAGACCGGACGGGCATTGGGAATACAGATTCCTGCATTGTCATAAGCAATATTGCCGAGGCGCTTGCCCGGATTGGACAGAGATTTAAATTTGCTGAGAATATCCTCCGCAATTATTGCTTTGTCCGTTATCATTTCTGTCGTACCGTCATCATTGTAGCAAATGCCGCCGAGGATATTGCAGAAGAATTTCTCACCAGGAAGGCATTCAGGATGATGGGCATTGAAGTTGCCTTCCGAAGAAATTTTGTTTGCATAAATACCAGGAGGCAAAATTATCATTTCAGACTCAAGAACTTCGTCAGTTTCAGAGGCAAAAATTATTACCTCAGGAAGCAGATTTGCAGGCATCGCTTTTTTTGCTTCGCACTTTGAAATTGTCTTGCTGTTGTCGGAACAGCTCATCATGGCAATGGCCACGAAAAGAATGGCGGAAATCGCAATCACTTTTTTCATTTGTTTCGGTTTTTAATGTACGAAATTGTCTTTTAAGACACCTGGATTTTCCAGTCTGCACACAATAGCATATATAAAATAAAAGTCAAATTTGGTGGAGATGGGCGGAATCGAACCGCCGTGCAAAAGATGATATTCAATGGATCTACGCGCGTAGTTTGTTTAAATGTTTAGGCGACAAGCGTATTAAATAAACAAAATCGCTTGTTGCCGATTCTCCAATGATTCGAAAAGAGAGCGAGAAAATTTCTCTTTTCTATTCCGAAAAATTATGCCCCATCTATCCATCGGAAGTCGATAGGCGAGACACCAGCTACGCGTTAAGCGAATGCTGGAGCAAAATCTTTCATACCGAAGTATGGAGATTTTACTTTTGAGATTGAGTTTGCACTTAATCGTGTAGAGAAGTTTAACGAGAGTTCTCCATCCTCGGCGCGCACATTGAATGCTCGGTCTTTTGTCTAGGCCGATCATCCCCGAACTACGAACTAGTTCGTCCCGAGCAAGGCCGAGAGACTACTTCACACTTCGCGAATGACGACTGGCATTTTTAATTATTAAGGAACTTTTTTAATTTTACCATGTAAGCGAGGATTTCTGGTTTGAAAAGCCTTGCGCAGTCCCGATGCTTCGGGACGAGCGGAGCAATTTTTCAGCAGAAAAATATGCGTGCTTTTCAAACCAGAAATCCGAGCGCCCTCTAACTTTTCAATCTTCGCCCAAGCTCTTTTTCCAAATCGCGCTTTTTGATGCTCTCGCGCTTGTCGAATTTTTTCTTTCCTTTTGCGACTGCGATTTCAATCTTTATTTTTCTGCCTTTAATATACAATGAAATAGGGACTATTGTCAACCCCGTTGCTTTTTCTTTGTCAGCGAGCTCTGTAATTTCTTTTTTAGTAAGCAGAATTTTTCTGTTCCTGTATGGATCGTATTCTTTCGGCGTGTTTGCCGGCTGATACGGCGGAATATGCGCGCCCAAAAGATACACTTCGCCGCCCCGCGCCACGACAAACGCGCCTTCCAAAGAGCCTCGCTTGCTTTTGAGCGCTTTCACCTCATATCCAAAAAGCTCGATTCCGCCTTCGAATTTTTCAAGAATCTCATAATTGAATTTTGCTTTCCGATTTTCTATCAATGCAGACATACGCTGATTTTAGCACAATAAAGAGCCACCTTCGATTTTTTTAATTTTTATTGTATATTGTTCTATATAATGAAAAACTTTCTAAATAACAATACGCCGGGTCAGAAAAAAAATAAAAATCCCAAAAAGCAGAAATCAGATCTCTCAAGAAATTTGGCGATGATCGTTTTGGTTTTCATGCTCATCACTGCGCTCTATTCCGTCATTGTCGGAAATACGAAAGAGATAAAAGATGTATCAATTTCAGAATTGGCAAAAAACATCGCTGCTGGAGAAGTGAAGAGCATTGAGGTTGTATCCGATAAGCTCTCGATCGAATTGAAAGACGGCACTCTGGAGAAATCAAAAAAAGAAAGCGAGTCGTCGCTTTCTCAGACGCTTTTCAACTATGGCGTTACTCCTGAAAAATTAAATGCCGTAGACATAAACATCAAAAACGATACAGGATTTTCATATTGGTTCTTCAATATTTTGCCGTTCGCTATCCCGATCGTATTCATAATACTTTTTCTCTGGTTCCTTTCCCGCCAGGCGAAAGGCGGCGCAGGCATGCAGGCATTTACATTCGGCCAGTCGAAAGCTCGCGTGACGAATCCTGAAGATCAGAATCAGAAAGTGATGTTCAAAGACGTTGCCGGAGTGAAAGAAGCGAAAGAAGAGCTCAAAGAAGTGGTTGATTTCCTGAAAAATCCGAAGAAGTTTTTGGAAATTGGCGCGGAAATCCCCAAAGGTGTCATCTTGACCGGCCCTCCGGGTACGGGCAAAACGCTTCTCGCGCGAGCTGTTGCCGGAGAAGCCGGCGTGCCATTCTTCCATTTATCCGGCTCAGAATTCGTGGAGATGTTCGTGGGCGTGGGCGCATCGCGAGTGAGGGATCTTTTTAAGATGGCGAAGAAAGCTGCGCCATCGATTATTTTCGTGGATGAAATAGATGCTGTCGGTCGAGTGCGCGGTACGGGTATCGGCGGAGGAAACGATGAGCGCGAACAGACGCTGAACCAAATACTCGTCGAAATGGACGGCTTCGAGCCGAATGAAAAAGTCATCGTGATGGCGGCGACAAATAGATCTGATGTGCTTGATCCCGCGCTTTTGCGCCCGGGGCGATTTGATCGACGAGTCATGCTCGATTTGCCGGATCGAGCCGATCGTGAAGAGATTTTGAAAATCCACGGACGCAAGAAGCCGTTTGCTGAAGACATAAATTTGAAAGTCGTTGCGGAGCGGACTCCCGGTTTCTCCGGCGCTGATTTATATTCGCTAATGAATGAAGGCGCGATCTTGGCTGCTCGTGAAGATAGGAAAAAAGTATCGCAATTTGACCTTATCCGTTCAATTGAAAAAGTTATGCTCGGACCCGAGCGAAAGAGCCACCTCTTTACCATGAAAGAAAAAGAAATCACCGCCTATCATGAAGGCGGACACGCGATCGTGGCTTCCGTGCTTCCGTATGCCGATCCGGTGCACAAGATCACGATTATTTCACGCGGACGCGCCGGCGGATACACGCTCAAGCTCCCG
>CAZSEN010000033.1:0-7073 GCA_964605995.1 uncultured Candidatus Saccharibacteria bacterium
ATTTTTTCTATAGTAAGATTTTCCAAATCTTTCGGATTGATCATAAAAAATTACGTGAGGCTGTCTCCCGCTAAAATCTGCTTTACTTTTACATAACCATCTTGAGTTTCAGGAGCAGCTTCAAGAAGCGCTTCTCTATATATGCCGGATTCATGAGACGCGCTATCTTCCCGCATGACATTCCGGAGCGGCTCATCGGTCGTTCCGATTTCTCCTGTAGAAATAGATTCGATCTGCTCGACGTATCCTAAAATTGATTTAAGGTCGGCAAATACGCTTTCTTTCTCGTCTTCAGAAATTTCAATTCTCGAGAGCTTCGCCAGCTTTTCGACATCTTTTAGTTCCATATAATTATCCACAGTATACAGTATTTTTAAGCAATTAAAAACCCCGTTTCTCAAAAGAAAACGGAGTTTTTGATCAGATATTCCGAACAGCGATCCATGCGTTGCATGGAAGCGCTCGACGAGTCTCAAGCATCGTCGCGCTATCGACAGCGATAACGATATATTTATTATCGTTATTCGCCTTAACCTTTGCAGTCGGTGTGGCAATCGGCTCATTCAGGCATTGATGCGGGAATTTCCATGCGAAGCCGACCATTTCCGCGACAGAGAGCGGGCGATGTTTTTGAAGATTCACTTGCGACATATTCCGCAAAAGAGAAATTGAAACTTCTTCTTCATTATCGATCGGAGCGCTGTGCGTTTTTACGATAAAGACAAGCGGATCGACATAGTTGAAATATTCTTTCGCCTTTTCCTGTACGCGCTCATGACTGACAGTGAAAATGAACGGACCTCGGATGGTTTTTGGATTTGGTGCCGACATGACATTTATTTTTTATAAAGAAAATATATCCGTGAACCATATTACTGAATAAAAAATAAAAGTAAAGGGTGGCCCGCATGGGGTAAAAAGAAAAAGCTCCGGCGCATACCGGAGCTTTTTAAAAATAATCTATAATGCTTCAACCTTTCCATCCTGTTTCGGAGTGTTGCGCATATAGCTCCAAAATCTTGTAAATATGCGCGGCCAGAGACCAGTCCCAAGAGCTACTATTGAAAGAAAAAACAAATACAATCCCATGACAATATATCCTTCATAGTGGCCACTCTTGAGCTTTACAGTGAAAGCAATCGCTAGAAGCGCCCCGAGTGTCATGCCGAACATTTTCATCCACCACGGCAGCTCTCTTTCTTTTTCTTCTTTCTGTATGAGCCGGCGGAAAAACAAACCTGTCGCGACAGAAAAAGCAAATTGTCCTAAAAATGCAGGTGCGATACCTTTCACCACCGACAACACACTGTTTAAGGTCAAATCAGCGGTTAATGGAAGATTTCTCTCCCAGTTAAATTCAACAATAAGCGCTACTGTAAAAATTACAATGATAAGAGTAATGGCAACTGCCAGGGCAAGCCATCTCGAGACTGCTCCGAATGTTCTTTTCATTTTTGTGGCTTTAAATTAAAAAACGTGTCTGCCTTTAGTGTATAGATAAAAAATATGCAAGTCAAAATAAGCGCGCCTATTTCAATAGCTTCTTGAATTCTTCCTCATTCAAGATTCGTATGTTCAATTTTTGAGCCGCGTCAAATTTTGAACCGGGGTTCTCACCGACGACGACAAAATCAGTCTTGGTCGTTACAGCGTTGGTAACCTTGCCGCCCAAGTTCACGATCTCTTCTTTTGCTTTCTCGCGAGACATGGAAGAAAGCACGCCAGTGATGACAAAAATCTTGCCGGTGAATTTTCCGGCTTTTCTTTTTGGCTGTTTTTCAACGACGACTCCATTCTTCAAAAGTTTATCTATGAATCTTATGTTTTCTTTCTGCTGAAAAAAATCCTGCACGCTCTTTGAAACCACGGGACCGATATCGGGAATTTCATTCACATCACCCGCTGATGCTTTTAGGAGCGCGTCCAAGCCCCTGAAATGTTCAGCAAGATCTCGGGAAGTTTCCTCTCCGATATGGAGGATTCCCAGCGCATATATGAATCTGGCAAGAGGAATTTTCCTATGCAAATGAATCGATGAAATTATATTTTCCGCGCTTTTTTCTCCGAAGCGCTCAAGTCCGGCGAGGTCTTCTTTCTTCAAAGTAAACAGGTCGGCAGCGTCGGAAATCAGGCCTTCTTCTTTGAACCGATCCAAAATTTTCGGACCGACAGTGTATATTTCAAATACATTCACAAAATGCTGCATGCCGCGGCGATTTTTTGCGGGACATTTCGGATTGACGCAATAATATGCGGCGGATGCTTTTCCTTTTCCCCCTACTTCCCTTTTTTCAACCCTGCCTCCGCACACAGGACACATTGCCGGCATCTTGAATTTTCTCTCTTTGCCTGACCGCATTTTCGCGAGAACTTCAACGACTTCCGGAATGACATCGCCGGCTTTTTGAATGACTACCGTATCTCCGACGCGAATATCAAGGCGCTCGATCTGATCCATATTATGAAGCGTCGCTTTACGTATGGTAGAACCCGCGACTTTTGTCGCTTTAAAGCGGGCCAAAGGAGTCAATACGCCCGTGCGCCCGACATTCACATCAATGCCTTCGATAATCGTCGTTGCTTTCTCCGGAGGATATTTATATGCCGCCATGAATCGCGGAGCCTTTCCGGCAACTCCCAAGATATTCTGAAGCGAAAGATTATCCACTGAAATCACCACTCCATCGGTTCCGTATGGAAAATCAGGACGCAGTTTTTCCACTTTATCGATAAACGAAAAAACATCTTTCAGATTTTTGCAGATTTTCTCATTGTCATCGACAACGAAACCGATTTTTTTCAGGAGTGCGTGCTTGTCGGAATGATTCTCAACTTTGAATTTTCCGCTCGAATCTTTCAGCTCCGCGATATCATACGCGAAAAAATCAAGCTGGCGCTCTTTCGTCAGCGCAGGATCAAGCTGCCGCAGGCTTCCGGCAGCCGCATTTCTGGTATTCGCAAAGAGTGGCTTGCCTTCTTTTTCATTATTACGGTTCAATTTATGCCAGACTTTTTTGGACATCACCGCCTCCCCGCGCACTTCCACATATTCAGGATACGGCGTATGAAGCGAAAGCGGGATCGAATCGATCATCTTCAGATTCTCGGTGATATCTTCGCCGATTTTCCCGTCGCCTCGAGTGCTGCCGCTTGTGAAATTTCCATTTTCATAGATCAAAGAAACAGCGAGTCCGTCGAATTTCAATTCGCAGAAATAGCGGACTTCCGCGCTGCTCGGAATCAATTTAAATGCTCTTTTTTCCCAATCCGAAAGCTCCTCATGGCTAAAGACATCATTCAAAGAAATCATGGGAATATGGTGTGCGACTTTCGAGAATTTTTCAAGCGGCTTTCCAGCGACTCGATCGATCTTTGACGCAAGCTTTCTGAATTCCGGATTTTCAGCCACAAGCTTTTTCAATTCTTTGGTCAGAGAATCATACACGTCATCAGTCACCGTCGGAATATTTTCGACGTGATACTTATATCTCAAATCCTCAATCTGCTGAACAAGCTTCTCTATTCGTTTTTTTGCATCAGGTGTCTGCATAGAAGACTATTATAAGCGTATCGAAGAAGGTGAAGATGGTTCATTCGGCTGCGCTTCCGGAGCTAGAATTGAAGATGGCGGAGGAGTTGTCGTTTCAGCGCGTATCGATGTTGGCGCTTCAGGAGACGGAGCTTCCCCAGCGCCATACGTGACTCGTATCGCCCGCTCGACGATCCTCGGATTCTCTGGAGTTGTCTGCAATACATTGCAATCCATATTGTATCCCAGAGATTCGATCTTGGTGATTGTAGGATCACTCTTGTCTACAGTAACCACGGCGCAGCCGCTTGCCGAATCAAAATTGAATATGAACGGCGACGACGATGCCGTCATCGTAACGCTACTTCCGCGGCAATCGGGAACAATCGGAGTCTGTCCGAACGCGGCGTGCTTGATATCCCAATAAAGCGCGCATTCAGCGCCCGTGTCCGCCGCAAAGAAAGCGTATTCGCCATCCCTTGCTGAACCGGATAAAAGAACTTCTTTCAGGGCAATATTCGTTATTCCCAGAGCGATCGCTAAAACGATGCTTGAGACCAGAACAGTGAAAAGTATGACGAATCCTTTTTGAAGATTTTCCGGAACATTTATTTCTTTGGATTTGAAAATTTTATTTCTCATAGATTATTGAATCGGAGTTATCGTCGCCCAATCAAGCAGATCTTCCGCCAGAGTCACACTCTTGCTTTGAACTCCCTGATTCCATGAAACGACGGCGGTTACCTCAACTTCCTCATTCCCAATATCGCGAAGGATGATGAGCCGGCTGAATCCTGAGTCAGGCAATGATTGCGCGAATGAGCCTGATCTGTAAAATCCTGATGATGAATCATAGCCTAAATTTCCACAGGCCGCTCGAGCAATGGGGCATGCAAAAATAGTGAGTGTCTGAGAATCGATATCACAACCGAGCGATTGCCCTGATGAATAGCAGCTGCTCAGCTGAAATGGAGCATTGTTATGGAAAGAATCATTCCATGCGCCTCCAACAAGACTCGCGCTGTCCCGCATGTTCCGTATCATTTCGATTCCCTCCTGCGCCAAATATAAGGCCGATAATTTATTTTTTGTAAAATTAGTATTGGCGGTTCCTTGAGACGTCACGACAAGAAGCGCCAGAATCGAAAATGAAAATATGGAAAGCGCGACAAGCGTTTCAATGATCGTGAATCCGGTTTTTTCAGATATATTATTTTTTTTAATAAAATTTCTCATTTTAATATGTTCAAATAATCCTACAGATCGATCAATCGCTCCGAAACGGTCGTTTCAATAGTGAACTTCGATACAAGATCTTTATACGTCACAGCTCCCGCAAGCCGTATGATGACTCTCGGCTGCACGCTGTCATTTTCCGAAAATGGAGCCGAACCGACTACTGTGAATCCAGAGGCGAGAGGATCTATTGAAACTTCAGGCGGCGTAAGCATTTTTGAAGTTATGCCGCCATCTGTCGATTTTATTATCTTATAATTGATATTATCATCACTTGTGATCCCATACACGATTTGATCCCCTGCGTCGCCAGAGGCTCCGGCTTGTCCTTCAAACGCAAGCGTTGCGGATGATGCGCAATCCTGCGGAGCTTCGATATTGGAAAGATCCCCACAGTGATACAAGCTTCCAAGGCGGATATTTCTGGACATATCTTCCATGATGAAGCTTAAATTATCCAGAACAGCTCGGACTGTCTGGCTTTTTTTGTGGGTATTGTTGGAATTCAAAACCGCGCCGACACCGATGGTCATAATGACTGTAAACAATGCGACGGCGATCATGACTTCGATGAGAGTGAAGCCTTTTGACTGGGATTTTTTCTTTGTTATAAAAATAGTTTTCATGAATTTTTATTTCACGCTCACTTGTCCTGTCGGCCAGACAATGATCGTTTTTATCACGCCCTTAGGCGATCTAACTTTTATTTCCGCATCATTTGTCTGATACGGCAAGAATGAACTCGTACTCCTGATAATCGTATCTGGAAAAGGACGCTTGAAAGAAATATATAAATTGTCCACCGGATTGCCGCAATTCAAAGATCCTGATTCTTCATTGAGACAAAGAGCTTCTATAATATCGCCAGTTTGAATGGTTGTTTCCTCAAGACACTCGGCTCCGGCTGTTCCGCACGCGCTTTGTCCAGTCAAGAATCCATCATTATCCAAATCAGTGAAATATACGAACTTTTTCTGATTTTCAGGGGAAGTTATATCGAAATAAACCCCATACGCAGGAACATTCGGCGCAATGAAACCAACATTGAATTTTCCTGAGATTGCAGCCGTCTGCGCATTTTTTATGCGGAGCGCAATGTCTTGAGCGAGATTCTGAACAGAAATATTAGTGGAAAATCCGGTGAAATTGAACAATACGACGCCTGAAATCGTCGCAAAAATTCCGATCACAATGACAAGTTCGATAAAGGTCATTCCCCTTAAGTAACGTGCTGACGTGATTGCTTTTGAGCTTGCAAGTGTATTATTTTTTTTAAGAAAAAATTTCATACATAAATTATCTGCCAAACAAGGAAATCAGGGCGTATAGATCGATATGCGTAAAAAAAGAAATCATCGCTCCCAAGACCAGATATGGCGCAAATGGCATTTCACTTTTAATTGTAATCCGCCCTCTTTTCAAAAGCAATAATACGATTCCAATAGCAGCTCCTAGCCAGAATGAAAGCATGACGGTAGCAATGCCTTTCAAAAATCCCAATAAAAAACCGATTCCTAACGCAAGTTTTGCATCACCTAAACCCATCCATTTTCCCCCTGAAACAAGCCACAAGATCGCAAACGGTGCGGCTAAAATCGGCCCCGCTAAAAGATCGATCGGCTGCGGCATAATAAATATCATGCTCGGCCATGATCCCAAAAAGAGAGACGCGAATGAAAAACCCATGAACAGAAAAACAAGCTTGTCGGGAATGATTGTGTGCCGCATGTCATAGATTGAAATAATGATCAGAATGCTCATTATGGTCCCGAAAAAAAAGAAGAGAAATTCAAAGAAAGCCGGCGAGATGAAAAGCAGATGATTGAATTTGAAGAACAATGCCGTGAATATGAGGCCAGTAAAAATCTCCACCAACGGATATTGCGGAGAAATTCTTGATTGGCAATTTCGGCATCTGCCTTTTTGAATCGCAAAGCTTAAAATCGGAACAAGTTCATACCAATGAAGATGTTTTCCGCATGAAAAACAAAATGATTTTCCGCCGATTCCCTTCCCTGTATTATATCGGAGTGAAACCACATTCAAAAAACTTCCGATGATCGTGCCAAAAACAAAAGCGAGTCCTGCAAATATTCCCATGGGCTGATTATATCATTTTAATATACAAAAATAGTCCCGATATATCGGGACTATTTTTGTATTTATTCATGAATCGTGAATCTCTATTCGTGAATCAAGATTTAGAGGCACGAAGTCGAAGTAATCGAACCAGCTTGCCCTTTTGAAGATCCCGCTGAATCAACACACCAGTGAGTATTTGTTCCTTCCGCGACTTTCAATTTCTCTG
>CAZSEN010000034.1:0-2810 GCA_964605995.1 uncultured Candidatus Saccharibacteria bacterium
ATGAACATATTTTTTAATTAGATTTAGGTTTTGCTGAGGAAAATCCGCTGCCGAACAAGAATGCAGTTAGCTTCGTATTTTTATTAACGTTCAAGGCATAGAGAAAAATTCTTGATATTGTAATCGCTGAGAACATAGAGACAAGAACGCCCATTCCGAATATCAGCGCAAATCCTTTGATGAGTGATGTTCCGAACCAGAACAAAATAACCGCAGTGATTATACTGGAAACATTCGAATCTCTGATGGCAAGCCATGCCCGCGAGAATCCTGTCTTGATGGCATCGCCGATAGTCCTGTTATTTCTAATTTCTTCTTTGATTCGCTCGAAAATCAGCACATTGGCATCCACGGCAACGCCGATGGAAATGATGAATCCCGCGATGCCGCCGGCGGTCAGCGTAACATTGAAAACTTTAAAGAGCGCGAGCATAATAGCGGCATATATAGAAAGCGCCACAACAGCAAGAACCCCTGGAAGCCGATACCAGAGAATCAAGAAAAGGGCGATGGTGAGAAAACCGATAACAGCGGCTCGAGCGCCATCGGCAACAGCCTTTTCTCCGAGCGATGCGCCGATTGTCTGCGTTGAAATAAGTGAAATTGGAACAGGAAGCGCTCCTGAATTAAGGCGGCCCACCAAAGTCTTTGCTTCGGTCGGAGTGAAGCTGCCGGATATCTGCGCATCGCCAGTAGTGATGGCTTCTCTGACGACCGGAGCCGATATCGGCGCGCCGTCCAAATAAATCGCAACGGTTTTGCCAATATTCTCTTCAGTGATTTTTTTGAAAAGCGCAGTACCATCAGCATTGAACTTAAGTGACACGACGGGCTCTCGAGTGCTTTGATTGAATTCGAGCGTTGCCCTGTCAAGAAAGCGCCCAGTGAGATCGGTGGAAATATAATATGGATCTTCAATATCCTCTGAGGGAGTTTTTCCTTCAGCGATCAATTTTTGCGCATCTTCAAGCTTTTTAAGCAATGCATCTTTTTCAACGCCGTCAGGCCTTTCTGTTTTGAATTCAAGAAGCGGCGTCTGTCCGATCATCATGACAGCTTTATTTATATCCGTAACGCCCGGAAGACCGACAATGAGCCGCTCTTCGCCATTATTTGAAAAGCCTCCATCTTGGACTTGGACAACCGGCTCGCCGACGCCGAAAAGATTCACTCTGCGCTCAATCACATCTCGGAGAGAGCTCATTGAATCTTTCACATTGGCGCCATCAACAGCAGAGACATCAGCCTTGTAGACCAGATGGGTTCCTCCGGAAAGATCGAGTCCGAGCTTGAAAGGAAATTTGGACAAAAATGATCCGGCAATCGGCACCTGCCCGCTTATTTTCGGCTCTGATTTATAGACAAAATAGCCCACGCTGAGGCCTAAAATGAGGATTATTAATGCTGTAAGTCTTGTTTTAAACATAGATTTTCCGCCGTGAGGCGGTCTAAATAACACTCGTTATTCTATATTTTTTTGAAAAAATTAGCAAACTTTTAAGATACTGGCTCGGTTTTTGCGCTACTCGTCAAATTATTCGATTTCTTTGCTGTTTTTCTCAGCGAGAATCTTTTCATTTTGAGCCGCCAAATCAAGAGCTGCCTTTTCATTTCGAAGCTTTTTGGCTTTCAAGATTTCCGTGATTTTTGCGCGGAAGTTCTTCAGCTTGAGCTTTTCCTTGAATTTAGGAGTGCCATATTCGCCGCCTCTGGCATTCAAAGAAAAACTTTTTGGCGCGCGCGGACTTTTAACTTCAGCCTGCAGCTCTTCTTCGATATCGCTTTCTTGTTTCGATACTTTCCTTTGAGGAATTTCTCTATCTTTTTTCGTGCTTTCAATATATAAGCCAGTACCGCCAGCAGTCATGTGCGCTACTTCTATCTTTTTGTTTTTCTGATTTTCTAGATTCACTTTCATAAAAAATTAAAATTTCAAAAGTTTCTTCCCGAGCGGGCGGATGAAATAATACGCAATGCACGCGACTGAAATACCAAGAATGTAACCGCCGAGAATATCAACCGGAAAATGAACCCCGCCGATAATGCGAGCAAGACCGATCAGAATAGCGCCAACTCCGAACATGATACCGATTTTCTTGTGATACATGTACATCGCTGCCGCGAGCGCCGAGAAGAATGTGGCATGCCCCGATGGAAATGCGAATCCGCTTTCAGGAAAAAGCTGGTGGACATTTTGAAGCGCCACAAACGGCCGAAGACTTCCGACAAGATGTTTTAAAATCCACGCGCCCGCCCATGCGATCATCGCTGAGACAAAAACCAAAAGAATTTCCTTTCCTTTTTGTTTAAACAAGGCAAAAGAATGCTTTTCCATTCTGTCATCCTTGTGAAAAAAAAGAAAAAGGATTGAAACAAGAATGAGAACATTGCCGAGCCACACGGCGGTAAAAACTGTCAGCGCATCGAACCACGGATGTACACCAGTGAGATTATTCAGATAGTGAAAAATTGAAAGATTCATTGGTAAATTATACATTAATTTAAGCAAAACTGTCTGTTTGGATGGAGAACGAGGCGCGGGAAATAAAAATCTGAAAACATACATGAGTACGGCGCGAGATTTTTACAGGACCCGCAACGAAGTTATCCGCCAAACAGGCAGTTTTGCTATATTCCCAAGAATTCATGCTTCAGATCATCGCGATGCGCCGCGCGCGAATAATTCCTCATGCCCATAAGGATTCCCAATGCCATGAATTCCGTGAGTAAATGCGAACCTCCATAGCTCATGAATGGAAGCGGGATTCCAGTGACCGGCAGCAGTCCGAGATTCATTCCGACATTGATAA
>CAZSEN010000034.1:2910-6817 GCA_964605995.1 uncultured Candidatus Saccharibacteria bacterium
GGAAGCGGGATTCCAGTGACCGGCAGCAGTCCGAGATTCATTCCGACATTGATAAATATATGGCTCATGAAAAGAATCGCCACGCCCATGCCGAAAAGCACTTCAAAATTGCTCGACCCAACCAGCGCGCTTTTGAGAATTCGCCATATAATAAGTCCGTACAAAATCAAAAGCAGAAGCGTTCCGACAAAGCCCCACTCTTCGGCGAATGCAGCAAAAATGAAGTCAGTCTCGCTTTCGGGCAGGAATTGGAAACGGGACTGAGTGCCGAAGCCGACTCCCTTGCCAAGCATTTTTCCCGATCCGACGGCGATGATGGATTGGTTGACATTGTAGCCGGAGCCGTGAATATCCGTGAGCGGATTTACGAATGTCATGATTCGATCTTTCTGATATGTTTTGAAAGCGAACGTCCAGAGCAGAAAAAAACACAGCGCGCCGGCGCCGAACACGATCAGCAGGTGCTTTTTGGAAATTCCAGATACAAGCGTCATGCCGAGCCATACGAGAAAAATAATCATCGCAGAACCGAAGTCCGGCTGGATGAGAACGAGCGCGAACGGCACGAGTGCATAGAGCCCGGAAATCAATATATGTTTAAAGTCGGCAATCTCCACATGCCGCCGGGAAAAATACTTCGAAAGTATCAGCACGACCACGAGCTTCATCATGTCCGCCGGCTGGAAAGAGAATATTCCGAAGCTAAACCAGCTCTTGGCGCCCTTGGAAATATGGCCGAGCAGAAAAAGCATGATCAAAAGCCCGCAGAAAAAGAGGAAAATGGAAATCAGAATATCGGTTCTTTTCAAGAAACGGAAATCAATGAATGAAAACACGAAGAAAACGATGAGAGAAATAGCGATCCAAATCAGCTGCTTGATGAAAAAAGACGAACTTGCGTCAAAAGATTTCATCGTGATAAGACCCGCTCCCAAAACAGGAATGAGCAGGAAAAACAGCACCCAGTCTATGTTTTTCTTGAGATGAGGCATGAGAAAAGATTAAAAGGATATCGAAAAGACATTTACTCGCGGAATGATCTCGATCTTCTCCGGCTTGGCATTGAACGGAGCGGGCCATGTGAAGAATATTTTCTGGGATGAATTTTTGGGCAGCATATCGAGAAACGTTTTGCTTATTCCGATCGCATTGCCGGCGGAATCATAAAGTACAGTGATGATATTAAGATTGAAAATATCATAAATTGAATCATTCTCCGCGGCAGAATCAAGCTTCGGCTCGGTATCCAGATTTGAAAGCTTATTGCCTGTAACGAAGATCGGGAGCTTTTCAGTCCGCGGATCTATCTTTATCCATTTCGGATCTTCAAGAAACGCAAAGGATGTCCGTTTCGGGACGCGATTGCCGACATCAATTCCCGCTTCGAAGATCGCCACCTTGCTGTTCGGTCCGACAAACGTCGATCCGGTTCGCCGCGCGATGAATACATTATCGGCATCATAGAGATTGAATTCATATGAAATGCTTCTGATTCCAAGATTCGCATTCTGATTTTCAGCGTAGGCCAAAACATTATAGACATTGTCCGAGGCGGGAAACGCTCTCACCCAGCGGATGGCAATGTCATTCGCTTCAAAGAAGCATGCGGCTTCGCAGCTTCCTCCGCAATCAACGCCTGTTTCATTCCCATTCTGTCTGCCGTCGAAACATGTCGCGGCTTTCTTGAAATGAGGAAATATGAAAACAGCGGAAAAAAGAAGGACGCCAAAAAGAAACACGGCGAGATAAAATAGCTGTCTTTTGGATGCCCAATTCATAAACACATGATAACAGAAATAAGCGGTATGACAAAAAAAACTCCGGCAGTGCCGGAGTTAGGGATTATGTATGCACAATAGGAATCAGATCTTCTCTTGAGAATCCTTCAAAATTCCTTATGCAAATACCTCTTTTTGAGCCATATGAATAAAGACAGGTTTGAATTCTGCATCCCAGAGAGCCTTTCCAGAAATAATCCAGCGTACAGATAACTGATTTTTCTTGAAGATTCATGTGTTGCGCGCCAAGGGAAGCGATTTCTTTTATGCCCACAGACTGAAGTCCGAGGTTTTTAATCCTATAATCAATCTGCTGCAATGAAGCTCTTTCATTCTTTGAAATAATGTTGCTTAGCGGAAATAGTTCGACTTTCATTTTTTTTATTTCTTTTTCTTCCGACAAGCAAAGTTCTTTATCCAAAAAATTAATTACCATGCTTATCTTGCTCTTCTTTACAATAGGAGAATCGGGTTCGAAAATATTTTCACCGAAATGTTTCCCTAAAAAAGAATCTGCCAATTCATGCTTGTCATCAAAAATCATCTCAACTGAATCATACACGCCATCCTTTATGATCTTCAGGAGGCTCTTTTGAGGATCAATCTCTAATTCAATCACTTCTCCCTTTATCCTTCTCATATCTTTTTTATTTTCAAAAATCAAAAGATCTGCTTAATTTCTACCACAGAAACCGTATTTGCCCAACAAAAAGCCGCTCTATTTTATTAGAGCGGCTTTTTGTATTGATTGCTTTGTGTTGGCGACAACCTACTTTCCCCACAAGGAGTATCATCGGCTCAACAAGTCTTAACTTCTCTGTTCGGAATGTGAAAAGGTGTTTCCCTTGCGATAAATCACCAACACAAAATAATCAATAATGTAAAAAATAAGGCGCAACCATGAATGGCGCGCCTTGGATGAAAAAATATTCTTATTTGACTGCCGGCTCGCGCCGATAAACAAATGAGTGCCGATTTTCGTTATTGCAATTACGCTAATCTCAAACAAGTCCTTAGCCGATAGACATTACTCACACCCGTATCTTTTCCAAGATCAAGGCGGCCGCTTGCGCTGTACCGATACTGGCCGAGGCTTTAGTTAATTCATTTCACTAAAGTAATCTGGGCCGCGTAATCAATGACGCGAAAGTGATTTCAGCTTTCTTGTTTGAACGAAAATCCGAGACTTAGTGGTTACCGCTTCTGCTTATTCAACAGAAGGCCAAGTGGTTCACTTGAAACTCGAATATTAAAACATCCAAGGCAATTGTATCATTAATAAACTCATTTTGTCAAGTCTATTTTTGGTGATGTGCATGTGATTTTCAAATTTCCTAATAGGAATCGAACAATTAGTACTCCTCGGCTAAACGCATTACTGCGCGTACACCTAGAGCCTATCAACCTAATCATCTCTTAGGTTTCTCAAACGATTCCTAATCTTGAAGCTGGCTTCCCTCTTAGATGCTTTCAGAGGTTATCCATTCCCGACATAGCTACTCGGCATTGCCGCGGGCGCGACAGCCGACACACCAGAGGTCAGTCCACCCCGGTCCTCTCGTACTAGGGGCAGCTCTTCTCAAGAATCAACGCCTGCAGTAGATAGGAGACCAACCTGTCTCACGCATCTATGTTTTACTTCCGTTATTTTCGCGTTTAAAAAATAGCGGAACCTTCATTACTGAAGGGATCGGACTATAACTTAACCATTTTTGATTCACGAATAAAGATTCATGATTCAAGAAAGGTCATCGACATTTAGTCTCTACGAGTGAATAAGTTCATAACTTATTCTTCTCTCGGAATTATCCTTTTCAGGATTTTCCCGATATAAGTCGATTTCTCCATATGCATTTCTACATATGGCCGCCGTGCGTGCGCATACCGCGCACTTGGCTTTTCTCAGATTAAAACAGATTCGAAAGAATCTCTTCTTTTAAATTTCCTCAACGGGTTCAAACTGTTAAACTCACAAGGTCATCCTTATGACCTTAACGGTTTGAACCCAGCTCGCGTAACTTTTTAATTGGCGAACAGCCAAACCCTTGGCACCTTCTCCAGCGCCAGGATAAGTTGAGCCGACATCGAGGTGCCGAACTCCGCCGTCGATATGAACTCTTAGGCGGAAC
>CAZSEN010000035.1:0-2624 GCA_964605995.1 uncultured Candidatus Saccharibacteria bacterium
AACTAGTGAGAGAAAATCCCACAAGATCTTTAATGCCGTATTGATCGATGGTTTTTTTGCTGACTTTCGGCTCTTCTTGAATCACTTCAATAGGAATATCGATTGTTCCGGTTTTTACGTCAAAATGCATTTCTTCGCTGGCTGCGGTGATCGCTGCCGCGAGATTTCCCGTAACAGCGAATGATTTTTGAATGTCCGGAATGATACGTTCGACTTTTTCCGCAGTTTTCATAACATCCACCACGCTGCCCGCTTTGCCGGGAGTTATTTCTTTAAGCGCGCCATCGCGGATTTCAAAACGGCTATTTTGAGGAGGATCATTGATCGCTGGCACCGCGGTTTTGGATAAGAAAGATTTCAGTTTTTCATTATCTATGCCGATCTCATTTTCATTTTCAATCGTCAGCCATGTCGCAAGTTTTGCACCGCTGACTTTCCATGCGTACGTTTTATAATGGAAATATAGATTTGTTTTCAGAGACAACTCTTCTGCGAGTTTCAAGAATGGCTTCAATTTTTCTTCGGTCGACAGCGGAACATCTATATTTGCCTTCAAATTTTCTGACGAAGAGTCAAAGGAAGATATCTTTTTTTCAAGAGTAGCGAGGATTTCGTCCACATCCATACTCTCCCCGATCTTTTCAGGCACGATATATATTCCTCCTTTTTTATTCACAGCAAATTGCGCGGATTCAGCCTTTTTGAGAAATAGCTCAAGCTCTCGCGAAAGAAAAGAGCGCATCGCTGTTTCGTACACAGTAGATGGCAGACTGAACTTTTTCCTTAAAAGAAGATTCGTCTGCTCTTTATAGCGCTTCCATAAGGAACCGCTGCGGCCGAAATGATATGCTTCCTCCACGACCTTCTCCCAGTCTCCGAGCGAGAAATATTCAAATGATTTATCCGGTGTAAGGCCTTGAGCCGACATCGGAATATTCGCTTCTTTAGTCGTTCCGCTGTCTAAAAAATTAAGCCTCAAGCCGGTGTCTGTAAGCACTTTCGCTTCATCTTTAAAATGAGACATTGCTTCGGCCAGCGTTTTACCGCCGACCGGCACACCGCCGATCAAAATACCGGGGTAAAATCTATCGCTATATGCGCGCTCGAAAAAGAAACCCGAGCCGGCAATCACAAGAATGATTGCCGAAAAAACAAGCCATTTTCTTTTAAGAGAAGGAATATTTCCATCGGTTTTCTCTTTCGGCTCCAGGTCGAGGACATTGGCCGGAGTATGATATTTTTTGTGTTTCTTGCTCATATTTTATTTAAAATATTTTAAAAACCACCGCGCGGCTAAATCCGCCACCCTCTCCAATGCGCCAGCCTCCTCAAACAAATGTCCGGCGCCCGGGATAATAATCATCTGCTTTTCAGATTGTATATTTTCAAAAGCTGATTGATTCATTTCAATGACGACGTCGTCATTGCCGCCGACAATAAGCAAAGTCGGCGCCGTGACTTGCGCCAAGAATTCCATAGCGAGATCCGGCCGTCCGCCGCGAGAAACAATCGCTGAAATTTCATACGGCATTGCAGCAGCCGCGCGGAGCGCGGCTGCTGCTCCGGTCGATGCGCCGAAATAACCGATAGGTAGGACCTTAATGGCAGATTGCCCCCTTGCCCATCCAGTGATTTCAATCAGCCGCTTCGAAAGCATGGCGATATCAAAAACATTGCCTCGATCCAATTCCTCTTCTTCAATTAAAAGATCAACCAAAAGCGTTGCCAGCGCATTCTCTTCCAACACCCTCGCCACAAAATTATTTCGCGGCGACAATCTCCCGCTGCCGCTGCCATGAGCGAATATCACGAGTCCTTTTGCGCCAGACGGTACCGACAAAATCCCCTTGAGAATGATACCGTCCAAAATTATTTCAATTTCCTGATTTAAAATTTCCTTCATTGTAAAAAGTCAGCATCCGCATATTTTTAAGACTTGAAATACCGATCGCCAAAATCTCCGAGGCCGGGAACGATGAACTTTTTCTTATCTAGCTTCGGGTCAATCGCCAGAAGCGTCATATTTTCCCGCGGAATGATCTTTGAGATGCGATCTAATCCGGTGACAGCGCCGACGAAACCGGTAAAAAAAATATTTTCAGCAAGAATTCCTTTTTTGAGAAGCATCTTCACGGCGCGGTTCAAACTGCCGCCAGTTGCAAGCATCGGATCCGGAATTATGATTATTGAATTTTTATCAATTTGAGGCAGGTTCTCGTAATATTTCTTGGCAACTGCAGTTTTTTCATCGCGTTTCAAGCCAATGAAGCCAACCGGCGCATCCGGGAAATACGCGAGGAAGGCAGGGAGCATGGCGATGGATGAGCGGAGAATAGCGATTAGAACGACCTTGCCTTTCTTTTGCCGGGGAATTTTAGCTGAAGTTTTTTTCGCAAGAAAAAAAGAAAGCATATGAGCATTTTCTCTGAATTTTCTTGCAGGCAGCCGGCGATTCCGCATTTGCGCGAAATATTTTTCATTATTGATCTTCATGCGTTGAATTCAGACATTATGCTGATAACTTCACCATCTTCAATCTGCGGAAAATATTCATAATATGAACCGACCGCTCCCAGATAATTTTCATCTTCCGATATCGAAACGATTTCATCGGCTTCTTTCCG
>CAZSEN010000035.1:2724-6759 GCA_964605995.1 uncultured Candidatus Saccharibacteria bacterium
TTTTTTCAATCTAGAAGCCAGCTTTTCTCCGGCTTCTTTTCGATCTTTAAACATAGTGCTATTTTATCAGCATTATGAGATTAAAAAAACAATGAGATCCGATCGGCTGATTAAAGGATGATTTTAAGGCCGTCATAAGCAACGGAAGTTTTAGGGTAGATTTTTTTGACATGCGCAATCAATTCATCGTGCGGCAGAGTTTGATGGCCGATGTGAGTGAAGATGATTTTTTTCAGTTTCCATTTTTTATATATGTTGAGCTGGCTTTCAATCGGCAGGTGTCCGCCAAAATTTCGGGACAAAATCGAGCCATCAACCAAAACAATGTCGGATTTTTTGAAAATTTTTTCCAAGCCGGCAGTGCTGGAAAGATCGGTCGCGATTGAGACAGTTCTTCGTCCGTCAGTCATTCGATAACCGACAGTTTTAATATTTTTCACATGGCGGACGCGGAATGGCGAAATGTCCAGCGGTCCGATTTTATATGTTCTGCCGATTTTTATATTCTTATTTTTCTCACTGTAAATCGGCCTGCCTGATTGTTTCATATACTCTTCCCCCGCTCTGGCGTCAGCATGCGCATGACTTATGAATACCGCGTCGGGCTTTATGTTGTATTTTTTAAGCTGATATTTTATATCAGGGCCTGCATCAAAGAGTATTGTCGCGATACCGCTTTTGACTGCAATCGATGAGCGGGTACGGCGGTTCTTGCCGCCTTGTTTGGCAAGGTTGCAGATTGGATCATTGTGCAGTGGATATTTTTTGGCGTAATGTTCAATATCCGAATAATCGGCCCACTGATTCTTCGTGGTTCGAGGAAACGGCGTTGCGGCTGACGATCCTAAAATAGTAATCTTGAGCATACACTGATTATAACCGACATAATTTGCAATAGAAAAATGCCTGAGAGGCTATTTCTGCTGAAACATGAATTCGCCTGCACGCCGGTCTGGCTAAATTTGAACCTTTGAGACGATTTGCTTAATTACGCAAATATCAGCTATTCAACCTTAAATCCAAACACCATGCTGGCTTCTAAGTGTTCGGCGATATGGCAGTGCGCCATCCATTCACCGGGATTTGTCATATCGACGAGAATCTCGATGGTATCACCATTTGGGATGAGGACTGTATCTTTCCAAACAAGGTTGTCATTTGGTTTGCCATTAACAGAAAGCACCAAGAATCGCTGACCATGGAAGTGAATAGGATGCTGCATCGGATGCATGGATTTTGGATCATTAGTGATTTTGATTTTTATCTTATCACCGACTTTGAATCTCCAATTGATATCCATGTTTTCCTTGCCAGTGTCTTCATCTTGGATAATCCACTTCATCATTTCAGGATTAGACAGCGCGTTTATTGCAATATTGCTTTCTTCCCACTCAATAGGATCACCGCTCGCCATCATTTCACTGTTGGACATCGTCTGGCCGTTGCCCATCATATTCATATCGTGACCGCCAGTATTGTTTTGCATCATACCCTGCATTTGCATACCCATATCAATAGTGAGCTTCAGACGCTTGTCGGCCGGTTTGCTAAAAGATGATCTGAGCGCATCAATTTCTGATTGGATATCCTTATTTGAGCGAAGCGCAAGAAATTCTTTCTCAAAAGAAGTCGCGATTTTTTCATTTACAACGGCAATCGTCCCAAGTGTGTAAGTACGCTCTGGTGTTTTGTGCTGAAATGTATATGATCCAGAATTTGCAAATAAGACTTCGACAATGGCACGCTCAGAAGGACTCAAGATCACGCCCTCACTCCAAGTTTCGCGTTCATATTTACCACCATCAGCCCCCACACGCTTCATTTTTGCGCCAGGAATAGAAAGATTAAATACTCTGGTATTTGCTGAATTGGTAATGTAGAAGCGAATAACTTCTCCCGCTTTTGCCTGAAGCACATAGTTTGTTTCGCCGTTTACAAGCATAGTGTTGCCGAATCGTCCCATAAGTGTGCGGTCAGCAGATGCTTTGCTGAATGCCGCAATCTTGCCGTTTTCTATGAGAATATCATCGACAAACAATGCGATCTCGCGATTAACGGGAGACCAGTAATTCGGATCATTAGGAACAACAAGATAATTGCCGTAGAGACCAAGCTCCTGTGCATAGTCTTCTCGGATATGGGGGTGATACCAGTACATGCCGGCATCAGGGAATTTTATTTTATAGGTAAAAGATTCACCGGGTTTGACCTCTTTCTGAGTCACATCCGGCACACCATCGAATTTATTCAGAAGCCGTACTCCGTGGGAGTGGATCGTAGTATCGACATCAATGTTATTGGTGAAGTTGAGTATCACTTCTGCACCTTGTTCCACCTTGATAAGCGGCCCTGGAATCATTCCGTTGTATGCAAGCATTTTGACCACACTGTTGCCGATCGTTTTCTTTACTATTGAGGCAGAGAGATTGTATGTGTCGCCATTTTTAAGCTCGACCGTTTCCGATGCCTTAGCTTCTGCAAGGCCGGTAATGTCAGTAGAGAAACTTCCAACCGACACTTTATTGCCTGTACCTGACTGCTGTAAAATGACAATTCCGCCGATCACAACTACAACCGCAACGATTCCTATAATTATTTTATTTTTCATATGCGCATTGATAAATTATAACTTTAATAATTTTTGCTCGACTCGTTTCAACGGTCTCGCCTCCTTTGCCCCAGAAAAATAGTGGCAGAGCGCATCATTTCAGATTTCGTTTTTTTGCTCCCCCGGTAGGGATCGAACCTACGACCAATCGATTAACAGTCGATTGCTCTACCGCTGAGCTACAGGGGAATATGTTGTTTATTTTTAAATAACAAGGTTATATTAGCAAAAAATATAAAATTTGCAAAATATTTCGAAGCCTCACATATCGTCATATTATCTGCACTTCTCGCATCGGCAGCCTTTCGGCTTGATGTATTCATTCCAGAATTCTTTTCCATAGTCATACGAAATTTCCTCTCCAGGTTTGATATTCCGGCGAGCCATGATGAACACTCGCCCTTTCCGTATTATCGGTTCTGAATTCGGACGGCATGAGTGATTGATATATCGGGCGATATTCGAGCGCGCGGCGCCGTCAATGGTCTTTCTCGAATTGATTTCAAAAAGATATTGACTGTTGATTGTATATTCTTCGGCTTTGGAAATGACCCTGCCTTTATACTCTATAATGCACGAACCTTTGGAAATCGGCTCGCCTGCAAAAAGCCCCAAGCCTGTGCGGGAGCGCTTCACAAGGAGAGTATAACCAGCCGGTTCATATTTTTGTTTTTTCTTCATGGTGATTTTTCATTATATGTTTTGTTGATATAATTACAAGATGTTAGGCCTCTCAAAATCAGAACTCGCCATTTTTAAAAAACTTTCGACTCCGATAAAGATTCAGGATTTCCTCGACTCATTCCCTATCAACTGGGAAAAGGACGGGGAAACATACATGTCGCCGCGGCTGGCGCTCCGCGAGAAAAAAATGCATTGCCTCGAAGGCGCGCTTCTTGCAGGCGTCGCGTTGTGGCTTCACGGCGAGAAGCCTCTCCTGTTGGACCTTAAAGCCGAAGGAGATGAAGATCATGTCGTTGCGCTCTATAAAAAGAATGGCTATTGGGGAGCGATAAGCAAAACCAACCATTCGACGCTCCGCTTTCGCGACCCGGTGTATAAAACAATCCGCGAACTTGCCCTTTCTTATTTTCATGAATATTTCAACGACAAAACAGGAAGAAAAGCGCTCCGGAGCTATTCGGCAAATCCGTTCAATATCAAAAGACTGGGAACAAAATGGATAACATCCGGTGGAAATCTGCAGTACATAGCCCAAGCGATAGATGATGCTCCGCATAAAAATCTTTTCCCGAAGAAAAACATCAAGCTGCTCCGGAAAGCTGATGCGATGGAGCGTCGCGCGAGCAAGCTTATCGAATGGAAGAAAAGCGACCGTCGCACGTAGCATATTTAAAAAAACCCTTGATCGCAATCAAGGGTTTAAATTCTTACTTATGAAAAAATATCCGGCAAACATCGCTTTG
>CAZSEN010000036.1:0-1973 GCA_964605995.1 uncultured Candidatus Saccharibacteria bacterium
GAGGGAAATTTATTGCTATTTACGGAATAAATAATCTTGGGAAAACACTTCAAGCGAAAATGCTCGAAGATCGTCTTGTAAAAGAAGGCTTTAAGGTCAAGAGGATTAAATATCCTATTTATGATTTGGAGCCGACAGGTCCGCGAATCAACGCATATTTAAGAAAAGGGAATCCGGAAAAACTTTCCGCAAAAGACTTGCAGCTTATCTATGTCCAGAATCGTAAAGATTTTCAGCCAACGCTTAAGGCCATGCTGTCTAAAAATGATTTCGTAATCGCCGAAGATTACAAAGGAACAGGAATCGCATGGGGCATGGGTGCCGGAGTTAATAAAAATTTTCTCCTCTATCACAATGGAACTCTTTTAGAAGAAGACGTTTCGATTCTGCTCGACGGCAAGCGCTTTCGTGAAGGAATAGAAATCGGCCACACTCATGAATCCAATGATGAGCTGACCGAAAATGTCCGCTTGGCGCATCTCGAACTCTCTGCTTATTTTCATTGGCCTGTCATAAGCGCCAACGGTACAAAAGAGGCCGTTCATGAAAAAATTTATGAACACGTTATGAAAAAGATCAAAGGTTTGTAATTTTTAACCCCGCACATTTATGCGGGGTTTTGTTTTGAGTGCGATTTCATATAGAATTATCGTAATGATACGCGAAAATCTGCAAAATCTCATACAGGAAGCGCTTTTGTTTTTGGGTGTGGCAGAAAGCGCCGTAACGCTTGAGCATCCGACGGAGCTTTCGCACGGCGATTATTCTTCAAACGCCGCTTTGACGTATGCGAAAGATTTGAAAATGTCGCCCGTTAAGCTCGCGCAGGATATCAAGGAGTACATCGAAGACCGGAAGCCGGAAGAGATCGAGAAAGTTGAAATCGCAGGACCGGGATTCATCAATTTCTATCTTTCAAAACAGTTTTTTGCGCAGAGCATGAAAAACATCCTTCATGAAAAAGAGAATTTCGGGAGAAATGAAAATCTGAAAGGCAAAAAAGTCATCGTCGAATACACCGACCCGAATCCGTTCAAAGAGTTCCACATTGGGCATTTGATGTCTAACACAATCGGGGAAGCGCTCTCGCGAATTGTCGAATGGAGCAGCGCGGAAACCAAAAGAGCATGTTATCAGGGCGATGTGGGGCTTCATGTAGCCAAAGCAATTTATGAAATGCTGCTTGAAAGTAGAAAAAATAAACATTATGTAGTTTCAGTAACGGGAAGTGCTCAAGCTTATTCTTTGGGGGCAAAAGAATATGATAGTGATGAACAAAAAAAGAAGGAAATAGAAAAAATTAATAAAAAAATTTATGATCATTCAGATCCTGAAGTAAATAAGCTTTACGATGAAGGAAAAAAGTTAAGTCTCAATTATTTTGAAGAAATCTACAAAAAACTCGGCACGAAATTTAATTTTTATTTTTTTGAAAGTGAGACGGGGGAATTCGGCAAGAAAATTGTTTTGGAATTTTTAAAGAAAGGAATTTTTGAAGAAAGCGACGGCGCAATCGTGTTTAAAGGAGAAGAATATGGCTTACATACTCGCGTGTTTGTAAATTCCCAAGGCCTGCCGACATACGAAGCAAAAGAGCTCGGTCTGGCGAAAATGAAATACGAAAAATATCCGTATGATCTTTCAGTTGTGATTACCGGAAATGAAGTCAACGAATATTTCAAGGTGCTTTTGAAGGCGATGAGCCTCGTATTTCCTGACTTGGCTCAAAAGACAAAGCATATTTCTCACGGTATGCTTCGCCTCCCGACGGGTAAAATGTCATCGCGAACGGGCGATGTGATAACAGCCGCGTCTCTTTTGAGCGAAATAGAATCAAAAGTTTTTGAGAAAATTGAAGAGAGTAATCGCGGGGAATTGCCCGACAAGAACAAATTGGTCCAAGAAGTTGCCGTGGCGGCGCTCAAATATTCCGTACTCAAGCAATCTCCCGGCAAAGACATCATTTTTGATTT
>CAZSEN010000036.1:2073-6311 GCA_964605995.1 uncultured Candidatus Saccharibacteria bacterium
TCGCAGACAAAAATCGTTGATGCCGACGACCACACATCATCGTATAAAGTCGCGCTGACTTCCGCTTTTAAAATCGTAATGGAAAACGGCTTGAATATTCTCGGCATCTCCGCGCCGGAGAAGATGTAGTTATTGACCAAAAGATAACCTTTTGATAGTTTGATTTCAGAAATTGAACATTTAAAATTTCAGCCATCATGAATTCTGGATATGATTTTATCAGCAATTCGCCGCATAAATTCTGGGAAGCCTATCATTTGCGCGATGTATCCAGGATGAAAACGCTCCAAGATCTTCGCGGTCTTGCATTTGATCTCCTGTCGAAAATTCCGAGCAATGATATCGGGCAAGTATGCGGACCGATTTCAACCGGTGGTCTTGGATCAGTCGAGGAGAACCTTCGCGTATTCAATGAAACCATTCAGCGCTTGTCGGAGAAATATGTCATTTTCGACCAGATGCCTTTTGAGCCAGCGCTTCGTTTCATGTGTGAGCAGGCGAAGCAGCAGAACAAGACTCTCAACATTCTGGAAGGCTTTTATCTGCCGATTTTCGAATCGGGGAAAATCAAGACGCTGTATTTCCTCCCGACATGGAAAACATCAAGCGGCGCACAGTGGGAGCATGATCAGGCGCTCCGGCTTGGAATGAGAAGAGTGTATGATGTGTGAATAAAAACCCGGCAAACTATGCCGGGTTTTCTTTTTGATAATTTTTTACAGTATGCTAATATTCGTTTTAGATTTTTGAAAGTTAAAAACAGAAGAAAATGGAAACGAAGAATGTTCCCGAAAAAACTCGGCATTTAAAACTCATTTCTTATAAGCGCAAACTCATTCTCAGCCCGGGGGATGGTCACGATTTATTTAAAAATAAATCAGAAGGAGGTCCTTTTGATCGAATTGATATAAGTTTTGGGGTTTGTAGGCCGGATAATCCCACAAGGCTGGCGCAGGCTGTGGTGTATCAAGCAATAAAACCTGGAACAAACAGCCAAATTTTTAAATCATTCGGCATTCATTTCAGACACTTATTTTTATCACGAGCTCAGATCAATGATTTTGTAAGCAAGTATGACGGCTGTCTTGGTTATTATCATACGCTTTTCCTTTTATGGCACGACAAGCAGTTTTGCGTAGCATGCGTATCGCTTGGCTCAGGCGGTCAGCTGAATACAAGGATCAGTCTCTGTTTGAGCCGCATGAATGATCGGATTATTACGGAAGGTTTTAAAAAAGACGTTCATGTAGTAGTCCCATTTTCCGCATTTTGATTTTTTAACCCGACACGATGTGTCGGGTTTTCTTTTTTTGATAATTCCCGATTTTTTGCTAGTATTTCAATATAAATATGGCAGAAAACTCTGAACAAGAAAAGCAAAAATCAGAAGCGGCGCTTCGAGAAGAGCGCATTTTAGAGTTTTGGGAGAAGAATGATATTTTTCAAAAGTCTCTGGATAAGAAGTCGCCGCGCGGCGAGTTCGTTTTTTATGAAGGTCCGCCGACAGCCAATGGCAAGCCGGGAATTCATCATTTGGAGGGACGAGCATTCAAGGATGTCATTCCGCGTTATCGCACGATGCGCGGCTATCATGTCAGGAGAAAGGGAGGATGGGACACGCATGGGCTTCCTGTTGAACTTCAAGTCGAGAAAAAGCTCGGGCTTTCTTCGAAAAAGGCGATCGAGGAATACGGCATTGCGAAATTCAATCAGGAATGCAAGGAAAGCGTGTGGGAATATCGCGACATCTGGGAGAAATTCACGACGCGAATCGGCTATTGGGTTGACCAGAAGAATCCGTATGTGACGTACCACAATGAGTACATCGAATCCGTGTGGAATGTGCTCGCTGAGGTCGAGAAGAAGAATCTTTTGTACAAAGACTACAAAGTCGTGCCATGGTGTCCGCGCTGCGGAACAGCGCTCTCATCTCACGAGCTCGCGCAGGGTTATGAAGATGTTAAGGATTTGTCAGTGTATGTGAAATTCAAGATTGTCGGGCAAGAGAATGCATATTTTCTCGCATGGACGACGACTCCATGGACGCTTCCGGGAAATGTGGGACTTGCAGTGGGAAAAGATATTGATTATGTGAATGTAAAAGTCGACGAAGAAATTCTTGTTCTTGCAAAGAATCTTCTCTCAAAAATCACTGAACCATATGAGATTGTTGCGGAACATAAGGGGCAAGAAATGGCGGGCATGGAATATGAGACGCTTTATCCATTCCTGAAAGATTCTGTTTCCGGACATGAAAAAGAAAAACTTCCGAATGCGTTTAAGGTGTATTCGGCGGATTTTGTCACTACCACAGACGGCACGGGCATCGTGCACACAGCGGTTATGTATGGACAGGATGATTTCGAGCTTGGAACGAAAGTCGGTTTGCCGAAGCATCATTTGGTGAAAGAGGATGGAACATTCAAAAATGAAGCCGGTTTTCTTGCGGGTAAATTCGTCAAAGACGAAGAGGTTGCTGTTGATATCATCAAAGATTTGGCTCATCGCGGATTGCTATTTAAAAAAGAAAAGCATGAGCATAGCTACCCGCATTGTTGGCGCTGCAAGACACCGCTGATTTATTTTGCGCGTGATTCTTGGTATATCAGGATGTCAGCTTTGCGCGATGAAATGGTGAAGGAAAATAAAAAAATCCACTGGGAGCCGGCGCATATCCGCGACGGGCGCTTCGGCGAATGGATCAAAGACATCAAAGACTGGGCGATTTCGCGCGAGCGGTATTGGGGTACGCCGTTGCCTATTTGGAACTGCCATTCATGCAAGAAAATCGAAATCATCGGCAGTATTTCTGATCTGAAGAAGAAAACAAAAAGCTCGAACAGATATTTTCTGACGAGGCATGGCGAGGCGGAAAACAATGTCTTGAAAATCATAAGCTCAGAAGAGCGCAACGGGCATCATCTGACCGAAAATGGAAAAGCTCAGGCGAAAAAAGCCGGAGAGATTTTAAAAAGCAAGAACATTGATCTCATTTTCGCATCGCCATTCGTAAGAACGAAAGAAACAGCGGAAATTATCAGAGAAGAAATCGGCCTGCCGAAAGAATCCGTGATTGAGGAGGAAAGAATCCGCGAAGTGAAGGCGGGAATTTTCAACGGAAAGACGGTTGCCGAATATCACGATTTTTTTGCAAGCAAGGAAGATCGGTTTGTAAAAGCGCCGCCCGGCGGAGAGACTCATATGGATATCAAAAATCGCGTAGGCGATTTCATTTATGATATCGATTCCAGATATTCAGGAAAAAATATTTTGATCGTCACACATGATTCTCCCGCATGGCTTTTGAATGCGGTCGCGCTCGGCTTCAACAAGAAAGAAGCCGGCGAGATGCGATACGGAGCAGGACCGTTTTTCATTGGAAATGCAGAAATCAAGGAAATTGAATTTGCGCCGATTCCGCACAATGAAAATTACGAGCTTGATCTGCACAAGCCGTTCATCGATGAGATAAAGTTCCCATGCGATTGCGGCGCAGGAGAAATGAAGCGCGTGAAAGAAGTCATGGATGTGTGGTTTGATTCCGGCGCGATGCCGTTTGCGCAGGATCATTATCCTTTTGAAAACAAGAAATGGATTCTAGGCGCGGGATATCCGGCCGATTTCATCGCGGAGGGAATCGACCAGACTCGCGGCTGGTTTTATACGCTTCTCGCTATCGGAACATTGATGGGGAAAGGAGCGCCGTACAAGAATGTCATCTGTCTGGGATTGATTCTCGATGCCAAAGGCAAGAAAATGTCCAAGTCGATAGGGAATGTGATTGATCCGATGGCGATGATCGACAAATACGGCGTCGACACGCTTCGCTTGTGGATGTACTCAGTCAATCAGCCTGGTGACTCGAAAAATTTCGATGAAAAGACTGTCGCTGAATTGAAACGGAAAATTTTCGACCTGCTCGACAATGTCATCTCATTTTACGAGCTCTATCGCAACCCTTCACTGGAGCTCGGGCTCTATGATGAAAAACCAAAAAATATTTTGGATAAATGGATACTTGCAAAATTGAACGAACTGACTGCGCAGATGACTCGCAATCTGGACAAATATAAAGTTCTTGAGCCGGCGCGCGCAATCCGTGAATTCATCGATGATCTTTCTACGTGGTATGTCCGCCGTTCGCGTGATCGGATCAAAGACGGCGATATAGAAGCGAAACGAACATTGTATTTTGTACTGAAAAATCTTGCAAAGCTCTTGGCGCCATTCGCGCCGTT
>CAZSEN010000037.1:0-6284 GCA_964605995.1 uncultured Candidatus Saccharibacteria bacterium
GTCGAATGGAAAAAGAAACCTCATCCAAAATGGGCTTGTTCACTCCGTATTCAAACGACACCTTGTCGAATCTGATTATTGTTTCTCCGCGGGACATATATGTTTAAAGAGAAATTAGTATAGCATATTGAACTGGAAAAATTCTATTGCATTATTTCTATCACCCACTTTTGACTTTCAAAATTTTGTGCTAAAATAGCTTCAGCTCTTAAAAAATTTCAAACAAAAAAACAACCAAACACAAACTTAGAAGATTTAACTTAATTACACAAAACGTAACGATCTTCGACCAACGCTAAAAATATTGAAAAAGCACTGAATACTATTTAAATACAAAAAGCGAGGGCCGAAAGGTCTTCGCTTTTTGTTTATGTCGAAAAACAAAAATAATTATAAAATTAATAAATACAGTACTATGCCAAAATTTGAAATCTACATTGGACAAGATGGGTGGTATCATTGGAGACTTAAAGCATCTAACGGGCAGATCGTTTGCTGGAGCGAGGGGTATACAAGCAAAGAAGCTGCAAAAAATTCTGTTGCTTGGGTTGTTAGAAATAGTTCGCGCGCACAAGTTTATTACTTGTCTTAATAAATAATTAAAATCTGGAAATGATCAAAAATTAGCTAAATACCGCCTCGTGGCGGTATTTATGCTTATTTCGCTATTCGGCCTCAGATTATAAAAATTTCACAATTTTAGTTATAGTTTTTTTGGTATTTTCTGCAATCTTGTGATTAAAATTATCCACCTATCCCACCTCACTGTCTCTTCTTTTTATTTGTTCTTTGACTTCACTGGGGAGTTGTTCGTAAAAACCCTCTATTTCTTTCTGTTCAGTTATCATCTTTTCCGCAATGAAATTTATCAATTCAAAAAGCTTTAGGACTAATTCCTTTTTTTCTTCAACATTAATTTCTCCAGGGTGAACAGCATTATTCCCAGTAATCCGTAAGATGTCTAAGGATTTTTGAATTTGAGGATTTAAACCTTTCTTAACAAGGCTTTTTATATCATCGTTTATATTATCGCCTTTCTCTCCTAACTGTTTACAAAGTTTTTGAAGGGCTAATCTTAAAAGAGCCGCAGAGGATCTTGGAGAATCATTAAAAATTACAGCTGCTTCTAAATAATCTTTTTTAATTTCGCCTGACAAATCATCATTCGGTGAATCTACGATCATTTTCTTTGGATATATAATTTCAGTATCAAGCCAAATTATTTTTTGATCACAATGTTCACATTTGGAAATAGTCCAATGATTATCCAGGTCTTCTGTAAAATGTGTTTGACTCTGAATGGAATTATAACCACCCCAAGCATACCTTGCCTCAATATGAGCCCAGAATTGTTTTGAGTAGACACCGCAATGAGGACAATGAAACTGTCCTTCTGCGTGTTTTGGTGGATAATATTTTTCCTTTTTCATTTTTTAAATATTTAGATAAAGCCTAATTTTAATACAAGCCCACTATACTCCTTTTAATTAAAAAGTAAAATTATTTTTTAAGAAGCTTGTTACTTTTTTGAACTGATATAGACGTCCGGACGAGGATCTAACCTCTGACTTGCGCTACTGTTTCAGTAATTACATCAAGAATTTCTTCCATTGTATTTTTACTGCCGCTTAGGAAATTCCAAAACTCGGAAGCAATAAGTACTTCATCTTGTGCAAAAAATTTTTTAAACTCAATTAAATAATCAAAAAATCTATTTTTATCATATCCTGTAGGACTTGAGGACGTTGGATCAAAAGGAAAGCCCACAAAGAATTTAATCTTGTGATTAGGATACATGAGCTGTAAGGCGGCTTTACCATAAAGAATTTTTTGTTTTTCCCCTCGCCCTTCTCCAGAATTTGGTCTAACGGACTTTAGCTCTATGGCGATAATTTCAGTCTCTTTTTCAATGAACACATCTGCAGTAAAGCCCAAAGAAGCAATTTCCAATTCATTCATTCCAAAAGAAATAAGTGCGTCATTTTCTGATTTCAAATTAGGTTTTACAGAACCAGCTTTTAAGTCACGGAGTATTTTATCGATAGTTAACGACTGACTTTCTTTAATTTTTAAAGTAAATTCACTTGTAAATTGTCTTTTATAACCCCCCGATAAAATATGGGCAATGTTTTCAAATCCTGAACCGAGAGAAGTATTGAGTCCGTGCATCCAACTTGTAAGTGCAATCAGGCGTGGAATTTCTATGTTAAGATTTTTAAATTGTTCTTGAAAGCATTCTAAAATAGCTTCATGAAATGGTGCATTTCTGTTCCCTTTTAACTCAAGGCTTGGAAAACTTTCAATTCTACTTAACATTATTTTTTTCACTACTTCACTTATTCTATTTTTTTTATCTTTTGATAAAGCCATAAATTATTTTGATTTAAAATGAAAAATTATTTCTGAATAAGGATTTCGATCACGTTCCGTTCTATTTAATACTGGGCGCTTGAACTGATTTACAATTTTCATTCCTGATTTTTCTGCAATTTCCGGATAAAGATTATATTTATCATTTGCAACAAGGAAAATATCAAAATCATCTTTTAAATATTGTTTACAATTGTTTAAAACATCTGCAATTCCCTGTGTATATGACCGCCGTGCTTCTAATCCCTGCCCTTTGTAAAGTGGTCCTATTTCCAAGTCATCTTTGCGCTTAAATCCAAGAAGATCATACGCATAAGCATGTTGCTCGTGGTAATCAATTTGACCAACATATGGAGGAGAACAAAATATGCCTGCTATTTTTTGTTTTTTTAAAATTTTAAAAAATTCAGGATTCTTTTTTTCTACTTTTTCAAAAATATTTACCAATCTTGAATCACTCATTATAACAGAATAGTGAGCAGGTTTTCGTAATTTTTTAAATTCTTTTACTCGTTTTAAAGTATCCAACGCATAGCGATTAAGCATTGTTGTTATCGAAAAAAGTGGTTTACAAATTTTTTTATGCTTATAGCAATAGTAAGTTGTAATTTGTGGTTCTTTAAGGGTTGCTAAATCGCTATGCGTAGTCGCACGACACGACCTGATTGTTCTACTTAAAATAAGGGCAAGAATTTTTCGCGTCTTAATATCTTTTTCTTGCTTTATTGTTTGAAATACATGATCAATTTCACGACGCACATTTTCGACAAACCAATTATCTAAAAAGGAGTTTGATTTATTCTGCTTTAATTTAATTGAATATTTTTTGAGAAGTTTTTTATAAATGGGTAAAAATTCTTTTGCTTTCTCTGTAGCAAACTTGTTCTCATTAAAATTTTTCTGATTAATTTTATATTTAAAATCATGACCTGGAAAATGTACTGAGTTAAACTTTGAAAGCTCTGCTAAAAGTTTGATTTCAAATTCTCGAATTTTATTGTCATACTCAAAAGAGTCGAGTGAGGCAAGCATCTTTTTGATTGCCTTCTGTAAATATTCGTCATCATAGCAAGATGCCTTACAGCTTGTGATCATACAATTAAATTCTGAAACATCTATACCCACAGAATGAATACCTAGTTCAAGTGATTGAATAATCGTTGTTCCAGATCCCAAAAATGGATCGAGAATAATATCACCAACTTTGAAATAAGTTTGTTTCTTAAAATCATCGATATGAGTATCTATAAAATATTCAACAAGTTGTGGAATATATTTACCTTTATACGGGTGGAGCCTGTGAACATGTTTTGTGGTATCTTTTTCACGTAAATTATCAAAAGAAAGTATCCAATTTAAATCATTACCTAGGTTTTTTTTCCAGCTCACTTCACGCTTTCCCTTCCAAGACTCATAGTATTTTTTAAGATCACTTAAATCAATCATAGTGGAACCATTTTCACCATGCTTTTTTACTTTTCCATATTGAACAAGATAAGAAATATTTGTAGGCGATATCTCTTTTTCAAGATATTTTGATGCCCATTTTGAAGCTTCGGGGATTGAGACTAAAGACATGAAAAAATTATAACATTTTTTATTTTTACAATGAAAATTGACAATATAATCTAGAAATTCTCTTATAATTTACTGATACTGTATATACACCGGTTGCGGGGTTAAATCGAGGATTTCGGCTGGGGTAAGCAGGCGGGTGCTTGGGGCTTTGAGGTCATTTTTATAAAAGAGTTTGAAGCCGGCGAATTGCACCGGCTCGCTGTAAACGACCTGCTTGTAAGTGTTGATTTTTTTCGCGCCGAATCCCCAGCCATCCATATCCATGACAATCTGCACTTCAGGCAACGGCGTAATCTGTTTATAGTGCGTGACCATCGGCAGCGTGAAGCGATGAATGACAATGATCTTCGGGGGCAGATTATTCTCTTTCACGAGCGTCGCCAGATAATTCGCCGCGAAATTTATATCTGCCGCATCCATCGTACCGATAACCGAGCCTGGCTTCGCGCCTGTCTTCATGGAAAATTCCGGATCAAGTCCCAAATGAACATTCGGCATCTTCAAATATTTTTCAAGAAGCGGAACTTCAATCTGCACAGTGCTCAAGCCGACCTGCAGATCAAGAAACACGATGCCGTTTATTTGTTTCGCCAATTCAACAGCATGATCGATCTGATCATCTGGCATGCGGAATCTGTATTTTCCATCAGCGCCCGGACTTGCTTGCGCTGTAATGGCAATATAGTGAATAGCGGGAATGACAGGAGTAGACGGATCAGCAGCTTTCCAATTTTCTACCTCAGCATTTAATTTCTGAAGCATGACATCAGTCGCATACTCGCCAAGCACTCCCATTTTTGTGGAATAGAAATTCCCATAATACGCGATAATGCGATTGAATGGCAGAAGCGCGCCGGCAATCGGTTCAACTGTCTTAACTGGCCAAAGCGGCGGCGGAAGCGGGGTCGCAGAAACTTCTGGCGTTGCCTGCGGTGAGCTTGTCGAACCTGTTGAAGAAGTCGAGTCCGCAGCGGATGGAATTTCAATTTCAGGAATATCGATATTTGCAATCTCAACCAATTTTTTATTGTACGCGACAGTATCCAAAACAGCAGGTTTGGATACTGGGCGGTTATTGTCTGCATATCTGCCGACATCAGCAATCGCAGAATCATATTTTACTGAAAGCAAACTTGTAGAGCTGATGGAATACACGAGCGCGAAAAATATCACGCCCAAGCTGGCTCCTTTCATGATAAAAAGCCGCGCCGGCATCATATTTTTAATTTTAGATTTAAGCTTTAATAATTTAAACATGGGTATTCCCTCTCGCAAATGATTAAACTCACTATAGCATACGGGCTTTATATTATTGTATTTAGAGAAATAAAAGAACAGCTCTCTACTAAAAAGACATGGGTGCCCTCGGGAAGATTCGAACTTCCAAGATCGGGATAGAAGCCCGACAGTTTATCCATTAGCTTACGAGGGCATGGTGCTGTTGAGAGGAATCAAACCTCCGTCCCGCCCGCTTCAAGGGCATGCTCTTTCATTGAGCTACAACAGCAATAGAAAAGCCACCAAGAACAGCCGCGAGAAATGTGCGGTGTTCGTTGATGGCTATCTAAATCTAAATTGCTGTTGCATTATTAAGTTAAGCTTATCAGATATAAAATTTCTTGCAACGATATCCCCTGTTGTTGAGAATTAGGCCTGCTGCAATATGCAACTTGTAAATTCATCGCAAACATCTCATCTTTTTCGGCTGATTGTTCTTACTATTCTCTAATTCGCGCGAATTAGAGAATAGTAAGAACAATGAAAACAATAAATGTTTCTGCTGTTTCTGACTTTCTGGCGGCGCACTGCAGCGCAATTAGGGTGCGTTTAGATCAAATCAAATATCTTTTTTACAAGCGGATGCAAAGTTTTTGGCACGCTATATATCACCGTGAGCCCTGTTTGTTCTTTTTCAATAACATCAGCATGCGAAAGAATCATCAGATGCTTGGATGTCGCTTTGAACGAAAGCTTGATCTGACTCGCAATATCCCCGACCGATGCTGCGCCTTTTGATTTGAGGTATTTCAAAATCGAGATGCGACGCTTATTGGCGAGAGCTTTCAGTATTTTCTCCAATTCTTTTTCTTTCATGTCCCCCATCCTATCATCATTTTTTCTATTCTCCTATTCGCGCGAATAGGAGAATAGTTTTAATTTATCTGCCCGGGAAAATTTCTTGAGCGTGTGTTCCCTTTTGAGCGCATCACTTTTCGACTTGAAAGTTTCGGAATATTTGAGAATGACCGGTCGGCGAATTTTCGTATAATGCGCGCCGGACTTTGCCGTATTGTGCGCGAGAACTCTTTTCTCAAGATCATTAGTCGAGCCGATAT
>CAZSEN010000038.1:0-3398 GCA_964605995.1 uncultured Candidatus Saccharibacteria bacterium
TTTCACAAGCTGGCGCATAAATATCATCCTGATAAAAAAGAAGGCGATGAAGCGAAATTCAAAGAGGTGAATGAAGCGTATCAAGTGCTTTCCGATGAAAAGAAGCGCGGTAATTATGATGCATATGGATCGGCAGAAGGATTTGGTAATGCCGGCGGATACAGCCAAGGCGGTTTCGGCGGATATGGCCAGTCTGGTTTTCAGGGTGATTTTGATTTTGGAAACATCAACGACATTTTCAGCGAATTTTTCTCCGGCGGCGGCCATGCCGGCGGGCGCGGACATCAAGCGCGTCGTGGTCGGGATATTTCGACTGAACTTCATGTGTCTTTTGAAGAATCTATCTTTGGAGTTGGGCGAAAAATTCTCATAAACAAAACATCAACATGCGACACATGCCGCGGCTCGGGCGCGAAGCCTGGCGCGGGTATGAAAAAATGCTCCGTTTGCAACGGCCAGGGAAAAATTCACGAAACCAAAAATTCTTTTTTTGGGACCTTTTCGAATGTCAGAATCTGCGATGAATGCGGCGGTTCGGGAAATGTGCCTGAAGAAAAATGCGCCGTATGCAAAGGCGCCGGCGTTATGAAAAAGCAGGTAGAAATCACTGTATCTATTCCCGCAGGGATTAATGACGGAGAAATGATCAGGCTTACCGGAATGGGCGAAGCAGTTTCAAAAGGTACAGCGGGAGATTTGTATATAAAAATAAATGTCGCTCCCCACAAGATCTTCAAAAGAGATGGAGCGAATCTTGCCATGGATTTGAATATCAAGCTTACAGATGCATTGCTTGGCGCTGAGTATGAAATAGAAACTCTTGATGGAGTCATTAATGTTCAGATTCCTGAAGGCATTTCGCCCGGAGAGATTCTCCGTGTCCGTGGAAAAGGCGTGCCGACAAGCAAAGCCAAAAGAGGCGATATTCTGATAAAAACGCATATCAAATTTCCGCACAGACTCTCAAGGAGCACAAAAGAACTTATAGAAAAATTAAAGAAAGAGGGGATTTGATTCAAGTGCGGATTTGCCGCCAGCTCCGCGCATCAATCATTGTGAAACTCAACTGAATTGATGTACTGTCAATGTTGACAGTACATCAAGGGGTGATATTCTTGAGGTAGAATATATACGCTCATTAAAAAACAAAAACATGGAAAATGTGAAAAACCCCACGTTTGGGGAGAATGTCAAAACGACCGCGCTTTGGTGGGTCATTGATTTGCTGTGGGTTGCCGTGATCATACTCTTTTTGAATTCACTTTTTGGAGAAGAAGCATTATCATCAGTCCTCGATCATCCGTTCATCGGGTTTGATTTTTTCAATCAAACCTTGATTCCTGAGCTCAATAATAAGCTTGGTTTTCAGATGGATCTTGATGGAGGAGGATTGCTCATATTTTTCTTCGCCTGCATTCTCGCTCCAATTTGGGAAAATGCCGTTTTCTTTAATTTCGTCATAAGAAAACTTCAGCGCAAGTTTCATCTTGATAAGATGAGGATGGATGCGGATTTATCTTCGCCTGCATATGCAGCGCTTAATCCCGCTGAAAAATACCAGATTAAAGAAGACGCTGAAGCTCTCAATAAACGCTACCTCTGGGCTGCGATTATCGTTAACTGTGCAATCTTCGGCCTAGTTCATGGCTCTGTTTTGAATATATTGATTCAGGGTGTCGGCGGATTGATCATGTGCCAGGTTTTTTTGAAGACCAATTCATATTGGTGGTCCGTAATACTCCACGCTTTTTGGAACTTCATGCTCATATTTGTTCTCCCGTTTTTCATGAGTTATCTCCATTGATTTTAAAACCCTTGCGTTTATCGCAAGGGTTTTTTCTTTTAATAATCAAATCTATTGACTTTTTTAATAAAAAATGGTAGTTTAAGCTCAAATAGAAAGAACATTTAAAAACTCATAAAGATGAAAAAACTGGCTTTATATTCCTTGATTGCCGCTTTGGCGACAATAGGGTTTGTGCAGGGGAGCATGATCATCCCTCGCTGTGAAATGATTGAAAAAGGTCGAGTTGTCGAGTATGCTCGCGAGCTTGAACAGGAAGCTTGTATGGATCAGGTAATTTTATTCCAATATGTTTCCGACCCGCTTGATTTATTGAAGATGACGAAAAATGCGAACGTTCAAAAAATAAGCAGGGACACTTTTTTAGTGACTATCAATAAGAATGTCATTGATGAATTCACTGATCAGGAACTCAAGGCATTAGTCGCTCACGAACTCGGACATGTTTTTTGGGGGCATTTGAATGAGCAGCTGACCATTAACACCATTGATGATTATGGCGATGCGCTCAACCGCCGCCAGGCGCAAGCGGATGCATTCGCCATCCATTTTCTCGGAGAAAATTCCACAAGAAATGTCCTTGAGCTTGTGGGCTGCACCGCCGAGCTGGTTTTTTACAGGATGAGAGAAGCGAAAAAAATCGCAGCAAACTGGCCCGAATAACAGGCCAGTTTTTTTATTGCCATAAACATGTTATATATATTAGGAAAAAGTTTTTTAATATTTAAATAAAGGAGGAATTTTGGAAAATCTCTGTTTGGTGATTGGAATAATGGCTGGGATTATTCAGATAATCGGCTATGTTCTGTATATGAGAAATGCTTTTTCCGGAAGCATTTTCCCAAATCCGGCGAGCTGGAGCATCTGGGCTTTTGCGAGCATTCTTAATCTCATTTCGTATGCGGAGATGACGGGCGATTGGCCAAAAATAATTTTACCGGCGGCGTGTTCCGTCATGAATATGGCAACTTTCCTCACATGTCTTTTTAAAGGAAGATTAAGAAAACTTAGGATGATTGAATGGACAATCTTGTTTCTTGATATTGTAATCGTCCTTTTCTGGTGGCTGTCGAAATCAGCAACACTCACAAATTTACTTCTTCAAGCAAGCACACTCATTTCTTTTCTGCCGTTGATTTGCGATGTATGGAAAAATCCGAGCATTGAAAAACCGACGCCATGGCTTCTCTGGACCTTGGGATATGCGCTCTTATTTTCTATAGTGCTTTTAAGATGGAAAAAATGGGAAGATGCCGTATATCCGCTGCTCTGCCTTATTCTTCACGGAATCGTATTATATGCGTGTACGTTCAAAAAAGTTCGCATACGTTGATCGAAAGCCGCCAAATTGGCGGCTTTGTTTTGTTATAGTATACTTTAATCAAATGAACACTGTATCAACTATTAATTTCGGCGAACATCTCACAATAGATGGATATGGAGGAAATGCTGAATTATTGAACAATAAAGATCTGGTCCATAAATGCTTGAATGAACTGCCGGGACTTTTGAAGATGGGCAAGCTCGCGGATCCGGTGGTGTATTTCGCGCCGGGAAATGATGACAAAGATCCGGGCGGCTGGAGCGGTTTTGT
>CAZSEN010000038.1:3498-6046 GCA_964605995.1 uncultured Candidatus Saccharibacteria bacterium
ATCATGGCCGGGATATTCGGTACAGGATTTTGGTTTTTTGCCGGCAAGCCGATACTGAGCGTACATGACGCGTTTATCGTACTTGCAACCGGCATGCTTGGCGTGTATGCGCTCTATTTTTATTTCACGGCGCTTTCAAAAAATGCGACAAGCCATGTCATTATTCTGTTTCAAATGATTCCGGTTCTGAGTCTTACCGGGGCTTTTATTTTCCTTCGCGAAACAATTACATCCAGTCAGCTTGTCGGTTTTGCGCTTGTTCTTTTTTCAGCGTTGGCAATATCGTTTAAAAAAGAGGACGGGAAATTCCGATTGAGTCCAGCGTTTTGGTGCATGTTTGCTGCAGACATATTGTGGGCAGCTTCATATATTCTGGTGAAATTCACGATCAGCGCAAATTCATTCTCTAAAATTGTGAGTTATGAAAGCTGGGGATTGTTTATCGGCGGTGCAAGCCTTTTTATTATTTTTCCTGTTGTTCGAAAGGCATTTTTTGAAAGCGCTAAAACTGTCAGGAAGGGTACGCTTGGAGTGATGTTTATGAATGAAGCGTTTTTTATTGCAGCAAAATCACTGACATTCCTCGCGCTTGCATCCGGACCAGTGGCTCTTGTCACAGTGCTTGGCGGCACGCAGGTATTTTATGGAATCCTTCTCGGCTTAGTATTGACGCTCGCATTTCCGCTGATTTTCAAGGAAGATATGAGTGCCAAAGGATTGCTGAGGAAAATCATATTCGCCGGTATTTTGTTTGCCGGAATATGGCTGATACATTAAAGAATATTTTAAAAATGCTGCAATAATCCAGCATTTTTTTATTTACGCAATCATGATATTATTGAATATATTTATTTTATGATCCCTCATTTTCCTGAATTCAAAAAACTTGAGCTCGAATTGAAAGATCATGTCGAAATTTTTACCCGCCGGCATCCTCCGCACTCTGATTTTAATTTCACTAGTATGTGGTCGTGGGATATAACCGGAGAAAAATATGTTTCAGAATTGAATGGCAATTTGGTTGTGCGCTTTAATGATTACATAACCGGCGAATTGTTCTACTCATTCTTGGGGAATAATAAGCCGAACGAAACCGCCCAGACGCTGCTTGATTTCTTGACGGAAAACCGATTGCCGGCAAAGCTGAAACTTGTTCCAGAGGATTCGATCAAAGGATTGGACACTGACAGGTTTGAAGTGGCCGAAGACAGAGATAATCATGACTATATCTATTCCATCGAAGATCTTGTCCGCATGGAAGGAGGTGCATTCAAGAGCAAAAGGCGGCAGGCAAAATTTTTCGAAGAAAATATTCCGCATACGATCAAAGAATTGGATCTGCGGGATTCTGCCGTCAAAGAAGAAATAATGGCACTATGCAATGAGTGGGCGCTTGGAAAAAACGACACGGCTGAAGATTCTCAGAATGAATATCAGGCGATACTGCGTTTTCTGAGCGCCCCGCAATCCAATCATCTCGCTATGGGCATTTATGCATCTGACAAGCTGATCGCCGCCGGAATGATTGAACACATTGATGATGACTATGCCACATATCATTTTAAAAAGGCACTCACATCGTCATTTAAGGGAATTGAGCCATATTTGATGCGTGAATTTATGAAAATATTGAGCTCAAAAAACATAAAGTATCTCAATCGCGAGCAAGATTTGGGCATACCAGGGCTTCGAGAAAGCAAAGAGTCATATTCGCCGCGCAGATATCTTAAAAAATTCCATTTATCCACAATCCGTAAAATTGGCAATTAGTCAGCGCATCAATTACAATAAAGAGTATGCAGAAAGTATTAAAAAACATGAAAGATTCATTATTCAGAAACCCGATGGCGCAGGCTATTGTCTTTGTTTTTCTTGCAATTACCGTATGGTGGTTTTCTGCGCATCCTTTTGATTCTACTGGACAATTTACATATCAACATCGCTTGTGGAGCTCGGCGTATTTTATAATTTCCGTCTTGGGCGGGATTTTCGGACTGATTATTTCTAAAAAATGGGGCGGACATAAAAGCATGCTCGGTAGGGCATTGATAGCCTTCTCTGCCGGTTTGTTTCTGCAATCTTTTGGTCAGTTGGCATATAATTATCACATCATCATTCAAAAAGTTGAAGCTCCATATCCGTCTTTAGGAGATGTCGGATATTTCGGCAGCATACCTGCATATATTTATGGCGTTTATCTGCTCGGCCATGTTGCAGGAATAAAATTTTCTTTCAAATCTTTCCGCAATCAGATAGCATCTGTTGCCATTCCGCTGGCAATGCTCATAGCAACATATCTGATTTTCCTTAAAGGTTATGAATTTGACTGGTCGCAGCCTGTAAGAGTGATTCTTGATTTCGGATATCCATTTGGTCAGGCAATTTATGTGTCCCTGGCCTTGATTGTGCTTTTAATGACTAGGAAATTTTTGGGTGGAATCATGAAGAAGCCTCTTTTGCTTTTAGTTTTCGCTTTATTTATACAATACGCCTCTGATTTTAATTTCTTATATGAGACAATTCATGGAAAATGGTATGCCGGCAGTGC
>CAZSEN010000039.1:0-5866 GCA_964605995.1 uncultured Candidatus Saccharibacteria bacterium
TTCCCAATGTCTTGAATCGCGAAATCAAATCCTCTTTTTTCATCAGATTCGTTTCAATCAATAAATCCTTGAGCGGGCGGAGATATGTGAAGCTTTGATTCAATGCAAAAACGACTGTTTTTTGCTTTTTCACCTTGCCTTTTTTCTTTGATTTTTCCGGTAGCACTTTCACGAGGTCTCTTTTTTTCGCAAAGCCGATAGATTGGAGCGTTGAGAGTTCCTTATTTAGATTTTTCCTTGATACTCGGCTTCTTTTTGAAATGTCATCAGCTTCAAAAACCTGCTCAGGATTGAGCAGGAAAAGCCGCATGATTTTCACGCGATCCGCGCTGCCGAAAAGTTTTCCGATAATTTCCATAGATTTATTCAAGATAATAACATACTTTGAAAATTAAAAAATCCCCCCGATCGGGGGGATTGCATAAAAAATCATGAAGCAACAACGATTCGATATGAATCACTCTTTAGAATGAGGTGATTATCAGCAAAAAGTTCGAAAAAACTTAATTGGATTCGTGATGATTTGAACGCGCGAACACAAATTACCGTAAATTCTTCACCTTGTTTGGATAAAAACATCGTTCTTCCTTTTTCAAATAATTCCGCATTTCTCTGGACATAATCCAACAGAGCATCTCCAGACATATGATTATAGCCCACATCCGTCAAACATAGAGATCTCAAATTAGTATGGCCCTGAAAATCCAGCGCATCGGTGAAAATATTCCAAAGTGAAGCATTTCTTTTTTGTTTGAATATTTGAAATTTCTTCTTGCCGTACTCTTTGGTTTCAACTAATTCGAGAAATTTCTGTTTGCCGGCAATTGATGTTGTATTCATGATATTTTGTTTTAAATGAATGTTCTAATAATTTCCGGCTTATTTTTAACATATAAATCAAAGAGTGCCAAGGAAAACTAAAAGGACACCCTTTCGAGTGTCCTTTTAGTTGATAAATTTATTTTTTTATTTATTTCAATTCGACTTTGCCGCCAGCTTCTTCGATCTTCTTCTTCATTTCTTCAGCGTCAGCTTTCTTTACGCCTTCCTTCAAAACTGAAGGAACATTGTCAACGAGATCCTTGGCTTCTTTAAGTCCGAGAGCGAGCGCTTCTTTGACGACTTTCATGACAGCGATTTTCTGCTCTCCGGCATTCACCAAGTGAACGCCATACGAATCTTTCTCTTCAGCTGCGGCACCGGCAGCTGCGCCAGCTCCCGGAGCCATAGCAACGGCAGCGGCAGACACGCCGAACTTCTCTTCCAAAGCTTTCACAAGCTCGTGAAGATCAAGCACAGACATTGTTTCAATTTTTTCAATGAGATCTTTAAATTTTTCCATAACTTTTAATTAAATTAATTTGATAATTACTGTTTCTTTTGCGCAATCTGATCAAGAACTACCGCAAATCTCTGAATTGGAGAATTGATGAGGTTTACAAATTGGCCATACAGCACTTTGATCGGAGGAATTGTCGCAATCGACATCATCGCCTCTTTGTTCATGAACTTGCCTTCGAATACTCCGCCCAAGATGCTGATATTTTCCTTGTGCTCTTTCTGGAAGCTATACACTTCCCGGGCTGGAGCGATCAAATCTTTGGCGAACGCAATGGCGACTTCGCCGTCGAGCGACGGCATATCTCCCTCGATCTTTTCAGACTCAAGCGCGCGCTTCAAAAGCGTTTTCTTGGCAACTTTGTATCCGATTCCGTTTTCGCGGAGCTTCTTTCGAAGATCAGTTGAGTCATGCACTGTTAATTTATGAAAATTAACGAATACGACGGAATCTGAATCCTTGATTGTTTTCTCAAGGCTTGCGATCATCTTTACTTTTTCTTCTTTCTTTAACGCCATAATAATTACAATAAAAAATTAAAAAACGGCCTAATAGCCGTTCGATGTAGACAGAACTCCCCGAAAGGAAATTCTTGTTCGACCCTAGATAGGATTTATGTTTACACCTATCTTCTTTGGCTACAAGAACAAGATTATCAGCAAGGCGCATGATTGTCAAATAGTGCTCGCCCCTCCCTTTCCCCACACGATGCTTCGTGAAAGAAAATCAGCGTCGCTCACTGCGGAAAAAGGAAGGGGCTCGCTATGGCGTGAAAATGCATAAGAATTTCCTTGATTATTTTTCATTAAAATTATATTATTCGAGCAGAAAAAATTCTTTCAAATCCTGATTTGAAATGGCGAAGAAAGCCACGAACAAGCACCATCGAAAGCCGCGGTGCTTTGGAGGAACAAGCGAGCCGAGAAATATATCCATCGTCGACAGAAAGAGGCATGACGCATGGACACTGATTTTCACCCGTAAAACTCCCGAGGAAATTGCACGGGAGATAAATACTGTTTTATTTAAAAATAACAAATATGCGTTTATCGTTGAAAAGAAATCGGAAATCGCAAAACCTGCCAACAGACGCTATCAGCCGTCAAAAATTACAGTCTTTGGAAATGAGCCAAAAATCGATCCCTTTGTGCACCCCGAAAAGAAAATTTCGGCATGGAATTTTTTTTCTCGAGACCTGACGCCCGGAGAATTTTCCAAGGCGAGAAAACTTGCCCAAGAGATCACTGAGATTTGGCTTGATCCGGATTACGAAATGAGAGTTGAGAAAATATAAAACCCCCGCAATTGCGGGGGTTTTTATTAAAAATCATATATTATTCCGGCTTGAAACTGGATAATCACAATCGTTCTTTCCCTTTGCAGCCAGCCAGTCCACAACAAAGGATTGCGGTGTGTATGAAAACCGCCGATTCCGACCGAAGCAGAAATTCCAAAATGATTGAACTTTTTTCTGATTCCTGCGCCTGCAGAATACTCAAAAGTTTTGAATTTCCAATTTTCAATGCCGGAGACATCCATGTCGCTGTAATTTTCTGAAAATGCGCGCTCGCGGCCAACGGCTTTGCTGTTTAAGTATGCAGACATGTGATATGCGATGCTTGAATGAAGAAATACTTGCATGTTTTCACAGCAACGAATCGTGTCGAGCTTGTATTCATACGAACATTGAATTCCTGAAAAGTTTCCTTTGAACAGCTGCATGTTCGGCCCAAACGAAAGAGTGGACAATTTATAGCTGATGGAAAAACACGGGCTCAGGTTGAATCCGAAGCCGGCACCGGAGATTGATCCTGAAATTCCAACTCCGCATATAAGCTTGCGACTGAGGGAATCCTGTTCTTGCACTGTTTCATTTTGCGCCTGTTGCGCGTGTGCGGAAGAACCGCATAAAACAAAGATCAGGAGCATCGCGCTCACTGCTTTGCAGAAATTGCTTGTTTTCATGTTTTTTTGGTTTTTGTGAAAGATCGTTATTCAAGCACACTATAACACTTTAAATAAAAAAGTAAACCCCCTTACAAAGGGGGTTTTTGAATTAGAATTGATACGTCATTCCGGCTCCCAGCATCAAGCACATTGCCGAGGGGCTTCTGACATACAACAGGACTTCTGGATAGTTTCTCCATAAAGTCGAATATCCGCCGACATTGATCATTCCGAAAACCGTAAGACTCTCTTCAATTTCATGCCGCAAGCCAAAACCGAAATAATATTCAACGGTCCTGAATCTTAGGTTTTCAATTTCCTTTGCATGTGTCCCATACGCGTATGCGAGGCGACTTTCATATTCGACAAATCTCCTGCTCAAATACGCCACGTGCTGATACACGACGGTTCCGTTCATGAAAAGTTCTCCGCCATGGTTTCCGGCCGTTATTGCATATTCGTAGCTTGCATATCCTCCCGAAAAATGCGCATGCGCGCTTTGGAAGTTGGGTCCGAGCAAAAATCTGCTCCTGCCTTTTTCAAGGAGGAGCACCGGAACATTCCCTGTCCCGTGTCCGCTTCCTGAAACATAGCGATAATATCCGAAGCCAAAACTCAAAGGCTTTTTGACGGCTTCATCTTGCGCCCGGCATTCCAATCCTGAAAAGATCGAGAATATAGCCAGAATGAGCATGTTCACTGTTTTACATGTTTTCATTTTATTTAGTTTTAAAAGAATGTTTTTTAAACCATACAATAAATAAAATACCCAGTCAATACAGACTGGGTATAACTTATTTGCAGATGACAGATTTCTTATTTCCGGAAGAATTGTACACCGAATAAAAAGAATTGGGACCCGGAAAGCGTCCATCGATGGTTTCTCCATCAAAGACCGCCTGATCGGTAAAGAAGCCTTCAACAACGATGTTCCCTGTGCTATCGACAGAAATGGTATGACCATAATCATCTTTTGCGCCGCCGCCGCGGGTAGTCCAGAGCAATGTGCCATTTTTGTCATATTTAGAGACAAAGACATCACGATTTCCCGTACCCAAAAAACTGGTACCGCTTTCCGCGAGCGTATCACTCAAAAATCCGGTGACATACACATCACCGAATTCGTCACAGACGATATCATAACCCGCATCAAAACATGGACCGCCTTGTCGATTTGCCCAGAGAAGATTTCCCGATGAATCATACTTGGCGACAAAAACATCATATTCCTTATCGCCCACTAAAGATACTGATCCGAATGACGCGGTATCAGAAAAATATCCGGTGGCATAGACATTGCCAAGCGAATCAACACATAATCCAAAACCAGCATCATTTTTCCTGCCTCCTTCTTTGATCGCCCACAATAATTTTCCATCATGCCCGTATTTAACGATAAATACATCAAGTAAACCATCGCTTGCAAGCGTGTCTTTTCCAAACACAACAGTCCCCCAAAAACTTCCGATGGCGTAGTGGTTGTGCTCCGAATCCATTGCTGTATCTATCGGCCAAAATCCGCTTTTCGAGAAAAGGCTTTCCTGGCTGAGAACTTGAGAATTCAAAATAGTAAACGGAGCGAACATACACACACTGAGAATGCTCACCATGCACATGAATTTTTTCATTTTTTATTTTTTTGTGAAAGAAAGTGTTTTGTTAAACGTAGCATTAAATGCCACCGGTGTCCAATGTAAAAACCCCTCGATCTTTTGATCGAGGGGTTGAGAAATCATGCTAAAAGACGTTCAACTTTGGAAAAATCTTCCATTCCGGCAAGGACTTTTTCAAGCAAGTCGATATCATCATCAACATCTTCCTTTTCTTCGAGAATTTTATTCTCCTGTTTTATCATATCGCCAGCGCATAACTCGCTGCCATATTCCTTCCATGCGGCTGTATTCGAGCTTACTTTAGATGAATGAGCAGAAGCGAGATTTTCGCTTTCGTCCTTAAGCTCTTTGAGCTTAAGGACGACTTTTGCTTCTTTGATTTTGTCCAACATGAGTCTGTTTTTTAATTTTCCATGAACTTTTCTTGAAAAAGTTTAACTTTTATAGGCAGTCGAGTCAAGGGGAAAATTAATTCCTGGATTCGCTGATTGCCCTGGAAATATTCTTCAATCCCGCAATCAGTTCTTCTTTTTTCGGCCAGCCGAAGCCGATGCGCATAAAGCGTTTACTCATATCAAGCCATGACCGGGGCCGACGTACGTTTTGTATATTCCATTCAAGATTTTGTAGAACTTTTCTATATCAACATATTTTCATCTTTATTTATATTTGCCAAACAAAAAAAACACTCATTTGTGAGTGTTTTTTTTGAACGAAGCTTTTTATTTTTTTAGATTTTCTTCCTTCTTAAACGGAATGCTGATCATTTCAAAGAAAGCGATTGCTTCTTCTTTTGTCTTTGCAGTTGTCACAAGCGTGATTGAAACTCCGAAAACATCTTTCAGTTCCTCATCTGATGTTTCAGGAAAGATCGTGTGTTCTTTGACGGCGAATGTCAGATTGCCGATATTATCGACTGACTTTCTGGTAAGTCCGCGGAAGTCTTTTGTGCGAGGCAAAGAAACAT
>CAZSEN010000040.1:0-3646 GCA_964605995.1 uncultured Candidatus Saccharibacteria bacterium
CATCATTGGGACTTGCGACAGCATCGCAATCTTTGGGAAGCGGATCATCAATGAGCTATCTGCAATCCGTGAGCGGACTTATCCCGGATACGATGTATTATTTCAGGGCAGTCGCCAAGACAAATTCTGGAGTTTCAACCGGAGAAATATTCATCTTTAAAACAGCATCCGCTTCTTCTCCTGTCGTCGTGGCGCCAACTCCGTCATCATCAGCTCCGACAAGCTCAAAATTCGTTTTCTTGAAGATTGAAAACAGATATGATGCTGTGGCTTCTGGAGATGTCATTGATTACACGATTACATATAAGAATATCAGCAGCAGAACGCTCAATAAGGTAGTCGTGCAAGCAGTGCTTCCCAAGGAAGTTAAATTCAAAAAATCCGACCGTGGAGAATTTGATTCGAACACCAATATGCTGACTGTGAATGTCGGCACATTGGCGGTCGGCGATGAAGGAACAATCAATGTCCAGGCCAAGGCACTATCTTCAGTCAAGAACAAAGACTTTATCTTGACGAATGCGCTCATGAAATACACCAATCCGATTACGACCGCTCAAGAAGAGGCGATTGCATATGTATTGAATTCTGTAAGCAAGACCAGCTCTCTTGCCGCAGCCTCAATCTTCGGAGACGGAGGATTCCTCCCAACGACGCTTCTCGGATGGCTCTTGCTCACGCTCGTGATCTTCGGACTGATTTTCTTCGGACGAAAGTTATACGCGCAGGCGAAATAAGGACATCAAAAAAAACCGCCATATGGCGGTTTTTTTTGATGTCTCTTTTCATTACTTTACTTGAGAGCCTATTTATGACATGATTTGTTGAGTTCCTTCAAAATTTACTTGCAAATGTAGTCATAGCCAAAAGGCTGCAACCGCTTGTTGTTTTCTGGCTATGACTACTCCAACGAAGGTGTTGTCCCAGCAGAAACAAAAAACTCAACCAACATGACTGCCAAAATTGTCATCAAATGGAAAGTTATCAAGCTCGGCGTTCGCAAATCCGCCGACAAATACCGTAAAGCTATCAAAGCGAACGGGTATAAAATCAGCTACTGGGCGGATGACATTCTCGACAAGCCCGCATTCAGCGTAAGCTCTACCGAGAAAAAAATATCCCTCGTGAACCTTTCCGTAAAAGAGCTCGGTTTTGAAAACGGAGCCACTTACAGGAACATCTGCGAACGCGCAAAAGAATTAGGACTCGGCCTTTGCCCGACTGAAGCCGGTCCCGCGCTTCGCGAACAATACACTGACCAGCCGAAAGGCGAATGTGTCCGTGTGGCGATGGAGCCCATTGCCTGTTCGATCGGCAACCTTCTCATCTTTGATGTTGGACATGATACCGATGGCATGTGGCTTCGCGCCTACTATGACGAGCCTGGCATTATCTGGTATGCTGACTGTCGCTTCGTGTTCCGTCTCCGCAAGTAGCACTCGGGACTTGTCCACTGTGGTTTCTTTTAATTCCTTGGATTCAGTCCTTGAAAATGTTTTGGAGGCATCGCAAACCTCCAGCCCCCGCATCACAAGTGCGGGGGTTTTTGTTGTGTGTTATTATGTTTCCGATGAAGAAAAAGAAAACTATCGCCAAGAATTCCGAGGAGACGAAAAAATTTGCGCGATCTTTTATCGAACATCTGATCAAAAAAGGTCCGGCAAAAAAAGGAGCGACGATTGTCGGCTTGTATGGTGATTTGGGCGCCGGCAAGACTTTTTTCACTAAGGAAGCGGCAAAAATCTTGGACGTGAAAGGATCCGTCGCCAGTCCGACATTCGTTCTGGAGAGAATCTATAAGCTTTCTTCTAAAAATAAATTCGAACACCTGATTCATATTGATGCATATCGGCTGGAAGGCGGCGATGAACTCACGCGGCTTGGCTGGGAAGAATTGGTCAATAACAATAAGAATCTCATTTTCATAGAATGGCCTGAAAAAGTTTTTGATGTGATGCCAGAGAGCCACATCGGCATTTTTTTCGAGCATGCCGGAATCGAGGAGCGGAAGATTGAAATCAAAAATTTAAAAATATAGCCAGCTGCTCTCTGCTTGAAATTTTCTTGACAAATCTTTCCATCTAAGTAGTATTGGATTCAGAAAAAAACAATCAAACGATGCGGATGAGCAGAGAAATTGACCTCTCGATAGAGGAAATAATGGAGGCGTTCGGATACGCCTCTTTTGAATTAAATCCTGTCGATAAGGGGAGGACCGGCATTGCTACGACGAAAGACGGAAAACAATTCCATACCAACCGCGGCGGCGCGCCGCTCTATGAGCAAAGGTATGATTCTGTTTTCCATTTCAATGAGGACGGTCTTTCTTTCGGCACTCTTGGCAAGGATAAAATAATTCTTTGGACAGATGAAACAGGAAAAGTCCACTCACGATCAAGCCGGTTTTAAACCGGCTTTTTAATTACAACATAGGAGTATTTGTTAATCTTGATAAGGTGTTAGTTGATAGTAAAGCTCTGCTTTTGCAGAGCTTTTTCTTTTTCAAATCATCATTTTAAAATGATATACTTATCTTGATTATGGCCAAGGAAAAACTTCCTAAAAAAGAAGAGCAGAAAAAACGTCTCGTGCTTTTGGATGCGCATGCCATCATCCACCGCGCATATCATGCGCTGCCGGAATTCACGTCGAGCAAGGGCGAGCCGACAGGCGCGCTGTATGGCATCTCCGCAATGCTGATGAAGATCATCGCAGATCTGAAGCCGGATTACATCGCGGCATGCTATGACTTGCCTGGAAAAACATTCCGGCACGAAGCATACGGCGAATATAAGGCCAGAAGGAAAAAAGCGGATGATGCGCTCATCTCGCAGCTCAAGCGATCGCGGGATATTTTTGAGAGCTTCAATATTCCGATGTATGATCATCCCGGCTTTGAGGCTGATGACATGCTGGGCACGATTGTGGAGAAGCTCAAGAAAGAAAAGAATGAAGAAATCGTCATTGCGTCTGGCGATATGGACACATTGCAGCTGATCGACGGCAAAAAAGTTCAAGTCTATACCCTTAAAAAGGGAATCAACGACACAGTCATGTACGACGAAAAAGGAGTTGTCGATCGATTCGGCTTTCCGCCGGAGCTTTTGCCGGATTACAAAGGCCTCCGTGGCGATCCGTCTGATAACATCATCGGCGTGCCGGGCATCGGAGAGAAAACTGCCACGATTCTGATACAGAATTTCGGAACCATTGAAAATATCTACAAGGCGCTCAAAAAAGACAAAGAAGCATTCAAGAAGATCGGCGTCACAGAGAGAATCATAAAAATTCTCGAAGAGAATGAAGAAGAGGCTCATTTTTCAAAAACATTGGCGACGATCCGCCGCGATGCGCCGATCGATTTCAAGCTGCCGAAGGAAAGCTGGAGGAAAAGCTTCGATATCGGAAAAGCGAAAGCAACATTCAAGGAATTCGAATTCAAGAGCTTGGGCGATCGATTGGAAAAGCTTTTCAATCAGCCGGATGAAAAAAAAGAGGGAAGCAGCGGAGCGGAAGAATCAGCAGAATCAGCCGATGAAGGAGAAATAAAAAAAATATCGATTGCCCTCTGGCTTTTGAATTCCGACCTCACTACGCCGTCATTGAGCGATATTCTTGAATACGCCGGAACAAGCTCATTCGCCGA
>CAZSEN010000040.1:3746-5770 GCA_964605995.1 uncultured Candidatus Saccharibacteria bacterium
GATACGATTCCTAAAATGGTGGACTCGAAGCATCGGCTTCATACGACGCTCAATCAAGCCGGTACGACGACAGGCAGGATGTCTTCGAATAATCCCAATCTGCAGAATATTCCGGTTCGCGGAGATTACGGGAACGAAGTCCGGAAGGGTTTCATATCTGCGCCCCGACACAAATGGATCGCCTGCGATTATTCGCAGATCGAAATGAGAGTGCTCGCGCTCCTGTCAGGAGACGAGAATCTGATTGAAATGTTTAGGCTTGAAAAAGATGTCCATTCGGGTGTCGCATCTTTTGTTTTTGGCGTTCCGGAAAATAAAGTCACTCCCGATATGCGCCGTCAGGCGAAAGTGATAAATTTCGGAATCGTATACGGCATGGGCGTCAATGCGCTTCGGGCGAATTTGGAATCGACACGGGAAGAAGCGCAGATTTTTTACGACAATTATTTCAAGGCGTTTCCGAAAATCAGGAATTATTTCGAGAAAGTGAAGAAAGAAGCGATGCAGAAAGGATACACGGAAACATTATTCGGAAGAAGGAGATATTTCCCCGGATTGAAATCAAGAATTCCATATGTGAAAGCGATGGCTGAGCGGATGGCCGTTAATGCGCCGCTTCAAGGTACGGCTGCGGATATCATAAAAATTGCGATGCGGGAAGTTGATGAGGAATTGGCGAAAGCCGGCCTGGGGGACAACGCCCACCTTCTCCTTCAGGTTCATGATGAGCTTATTTATGAAGCCGAGGACGCCATCGTGGAAAAAGCGCGCGATCTTATAAAAAAAGTCATGGAAGCCGCCGTGGAAAGCAGGCTTGTGCTGAGCGCCAATGTTTCTGTCGGCAAGAATTGGGGAGAAATGGAATAATTTGTTTTAAATTCCTCTCGCATGTGGTAGAATTTTCGGCAAGATGACAGACCATCGAAAGGAAATAAAAGAAGAAGTGCATGAAATTCTCGCGCACTCATATCTTGTGTATTTTGCCGGACTTGTTGCGGGCCTTCTTTTGAATATTTTTTTCCCCATCCATATATTGCCTCAAACTTTAAGCTCATCCTTGGGGCTTTTCTTCCTTTTTGCGGCGCCGCTTTTGATTTTTTGGGCACAGCGGACATCGTATAAATTCAGCTCAGAAAAAAAAGAAGGGAATGCTGCCGTTAATTTTCTCCGCGGACCGTACGCATTCACTCGAAGCCCTACGCATGTCGGACTCAATCTTCTTCTTATGGGTTTCGGCTTTCTGATCAATTCGATATTTATCGTCGCCTTCTCCCTCGTTTCTTTTTTCATCACGCGGCTTATCTTTATCAGGAGACAAGAGGATTTTCTGGCAAGAAAATACGGCGAAGAATATCTCAACTACAAGAAGTCCGTTAAGAATTGGATCTAATGATTTATTTTTTCTACGGAGAAAATCAGGTAAAAAAAAAGAAAGCGCTGGGAGAGCTTTTGGAATCTCAGGGATTTGAGGATGCGAATTCGCGCTTTTTGATAGGGAGTGATAATTGGAGCGAAAGCGCTATTGAAGAGCTTGCGTTAAGCTCCGGACTTTTTGCCGCAAAGAATGTGATTGTGCTTGAGAATATTCTCGAGAATAAAGAAGCAAGGAATTTTATTTTTGAGAAAATCGAGCTGCTCAAGGATTCCGGCAGCATATTCGTCTTCTTGGAAGTGAAAGCGCCGAAGGAGATACTCTCTGTTCTTGAAAAAGAAGCCGAATCAGTCGTGAGTTTTGAACCGGAGGAATCCGCTGTCGGCGGGCGAGAGTTCAATATGTTCTCTCTTGCTGATGCTTTCGGAAAACGCGATAAAAAAGAGGCATGGATCATTTTTCAAAAAGCATTGTCTGCTGAAGTTGCGGCGGAAGAGATACAGGGCATCCTTTTTTGGCAGATAAAATCGATGATCCTGTCCAAAGATAAAAAAGCGGATGAGGCAAGCATGAAAGAAACAGGCCTCAATCCATATGTCTTTAAAAAATCAGCAGCATACAGCAAGAATTTCACCAATGAAGAACTGAAGAA
>CAZSEN010000041.1:0-1174 GCA_964605995.1 uncultured Candidatus Saccharibacteria bacterium
TATTCGGCTTGCCTTTGTTGAAATGCCGATGAGAAGCTTCTTTATGGAGAAGGTCAAAATGCTGGCCGAATGTTTCTTCAAGCGCTTGATCGTCCCACACATATTCATACACTTTCAAGCGAGGATGAATGTACGCATTTGTTTCTCCCGCGCCATGCTTATGAATAAGCTCTTTGGCATGAATATCGCCGCTTGCGTAAAATGATTTGAAAAGAAAAAAGCCGCCGGGTGCGAGCACCCGCAATACTTCCTTGAAATATAGTTCTCGCTCGTTTTCCGTGAGAAAATGAGAAGACATCAAATCGAGCACGAGATCGATTGATTCATCGGGAATCGGAAACGGATCGCTGATCGAATGAACATGGAACTGGATTCGAAAGCCGAGTGATTCTCCCGATTTTTTTGCCTGAGAAATCGCTTCTTCTGAAATATCATAGCCGATTCCCTTCATCTTAAATTGATTCGCGAAATAAATGAGATTGCGCCCGTTGCCGCAGCCGAGATCGAGTACAGAGAGTCCGGGACGGAAAACATCCTTGCCGAATTCTTTCTGCATCCAACGGGTATATTTTTCCAAATCAGCGCTTGGTTTTTCCGATAGCGTAAAAAACTCCGGGTCTTTATATTCTTTATTCCAAAATTCTTTTAAGCGCTTTTGATTCATTTTTTTATAAAACTTATCTATTTATCGTAGAGTGTTTTCAATTAATTCTCGTTGTTTTTTTAAAAATTTCTCAGCAATTGTTTCTGGCATTCCTTGCTTTCTCGTCCAATCCATAATCTGCTCATCTGACGGCTCCTGAACATCTTCAAGCGGTATTGATCCGGAATTATCAGTTTGTATAAGGTTTGGAGTTTTATCTGACATTGATTTAACAACAATCATTCTTTTTATTCCGGGCACATATAACAATATTCCTTCCTGATATTCAACATCATGAGTGAACTCTTCAAACACGGGCGTTCCATCTGGATTTTTAAAGATGCCCGGGAGCTGCTTTTTATGCTTCGTTTTTTCTTTATTTTTTCTAGATTCAAATTTTTCTTTTTCCATAATTCATTCATTAACTGGAGCCGTTGCCCGGGATTGAACCGGGGACCTCAGTCTTACCAAGACTGTGCTCTACCAACTGAGCTACAACGGCTTTTTTTATATTCAACTTCTCAAAGTAAC
>CAZSEN010000041.1:1274-5490 GCA_964605995.1 uncultured Candidatus Saccharibacteria bacterium
CTCCAGCGGTCAGCACCCATCAGCCGCAGAAAAAGCCACTTTCGTGGCTTTTTCTTTTGCGCGGCTGATGGGTGCTGACCCCACGGCCTCCCGCGTGACAGGCGGGTGCTCTACCGTTGAGCTACAGCCGCAAATTATATTATGTTGCTGAACATTAAAAACTCTAACAAGTTTTAAACTTTTCTTCAACTGTGTCGGGGGTGGGGATTGAACCCACGACCCCAGGCTTATGAGTCCTGTGCTCTACCAACTGAGCTACCCCGACAAAAATTCTTTAAATTTTTCAAAATAACTAATCTGGGTCATACCTACCAAGACAGCTACCCCGACAAAAATTACATATAAATCGGGAGCGAGCCCGATTCTTCCATAACTCTCGGCTCGTTGTCACTCGCCTCGGTCTGGACACCAGCTCGCGGCCTCGCATACTTGCTCGGCATCGCTCCGCTGTTCGAATCGGTTGCAAGCTAATTAGTTTGCAACCCTTACATTCCGCTTCGCTCCATGTTGCGGGGGCCCGATTCGAACGGACGATCTTCAGGTTATGAGCCTGACGAGATACCACTTCTCCACCCCGCGATATTAATTCAAGACAAAAACATTGTACTATAAATTCTTATTTTTGCAATAATTAAAAAAGCTGCGGTATTAAAACCACAGCCATTTTCGAACCTTTTTTTTGCGAGGTTCATCATAGAGGAGATTGATCAAAAAATCAAGATCCTTCGGGGGAAGATGCTTATAACGGGCAAAAATGAAAAATTTATCCCGCTTCGTTATTTTCTTTCTCGGATTCTCCTTGAGCATCCGAAGCGCTTGCATATGCTCATCACGAAGTTCCTTTGAGTCTTTTATAAGATCAAGTACATAAAGGATGTCAGCTTTTGAGAATGGCTTGCCTTCATGATACGCAAGCGTATTTCGGGCAATACCAATCCTTTCTTCAAGGCTCAAACCATTATCATTCTCCCGTTTTTCATAGACTCCGTGATGCGGATCATCATACACTAGATTAATCAGGAAATCGCGATAATGATCTTCAATATCAGAATAGCGGCTGAGGATCAGATATTTATCATTTTTTGTAAGCCTTTGCCTTGAACCGTCCTTGAGCATGCGGAAAATTTTCACATGCGTTGCATTGAGTTTCTTGTCCTTCAGAAAATCAAGGATGATGAGCAAATCAACCTTCGTAAACGGCACATATATATCATAGCTGATTATCCCATTGACGGCATCGATTTTTTCCTGATAACTGAGATCTTCTTTAAGGATTGTCGGGTTTAAATCCTTCCAGTAATTCCTCGATCGCGCTTCTTTGACGTGAAAATAAATATCTCTTGAAGCATACGGATAAGCAAAGTAGCAGAAAACGACAAGAAAGGCGATGCCCGGTATAAATGCGAGTAGAAGCATGTTTTTTCTTTTTTATTGTACTTTTCTGATTACTAATATACGTAATTTTTAACAAAAGTCAATTATTATAAGGTATTTCGATTAAAAAATGCTTAGAAAACGAGGTTGGCTGTGCTATATTAAAATCATGAATGAAGAAAAACTGCACAATCTAAGGCACTCACTCGCCCATCTTCTTGCCCAAGCGGTCAAAGAGTATTATCCGAATGCCCTGCTCACACTCGGTCCGGCTATTGATAATGGCTTTTACTACGACATCGATTTTGGCGCAGATAAGATAAGCGACGCAGATTTGCTGAAACTCGAGAAGACGATGAGAAAAAATCTTCCGCAATGGACAGAGTTTGTCCACAAAGAAGTTTCAAAAGACGAAGCGCTTGAAGAATTCTCAGGAAATAAATACAAAGCTGAACTCATACGCGAAATCGCTGATCGCGGAGAGAAAATCACGCTCTATACATGCGGCGGCTTCACTGATTTATGCCGAGGCGGACATGTGGAAAATCCGGCGGAAGAAATAGACCCGCAATCTTTCAAACTCGACCGCATTGCCGGCGCGTATTGGCGCGGAGACGAGAAGAATCCGATGCTCACTCGCATCTACGGCCTCTCATTTGATACAAAGGAAAATCTTGAAACATATATCGTCCAACAGGAAGAAGCGAAGAAGCGCGACCACAGAAAATTAGGAAAAGAGCTTGAGCTTTTCACAGTCATCGACGAAATCGGCCCCGGCCTTCCGCTTTTTTATCCGAAAGGCGCCGTACTCCGCCGCACGATTGAAAACTACATCGCCGAGACGCAAGAAAAGCGCGGCTATGTGCCGATCTGGATTCCGCATATTACCAAAGGGAAGCTATATGAAATTTCCGGCCACTTGGACAAATACGACGCAATGTATTCTCCGATGGTAATCGACAAAGAGCATTACTATCTGAAGCCGATGAACTGCCCGCATTTCATGATGCTCTACAAGACGCTTCCCCATTCATACAAAGAACTCCCGATCCGCTACACCTGCACGACGACAAATTACCGCTATGAAAAATCTGGCGAGCTCTCCGGCCTCACCCGCGTACGCTCGCTCACGCAAGACGACTGCCATGTCTTCTGCGAGCCGACACAGATCAAGCAAGAAATCGAAGTGATGCTCGACATGATTAAAGAAGTCTACGCGGCATTCGGCTTTGAAGATTTCTACGTGAGAATTTCGCTTCGCGACTCAAAAAATAAATCGGCATATCTTGGCAGTGATGAAGTCTGGGAAATGGCGGAAAATGCCCTGAGAGATATTGTGAAAGCGACCGGCTGGAAATATGAAGAAAAAGAGGGTGAAGCCGCATTTTACGGACCGAAACTCGATTTCATGTTCAAAGACGCGATAGGCCGCGAATGGCAGCTCTCCACCATTCAGCTCGACTTTAATTTGCCCCAGAAATTCGAACTTGAATATGTAAACGAAAAAGGCGCGAAAGTCCGTCCTGTCGTCATACACCGCGCGGTTTTGGGATCTACAGAGCGATTTATGGGCATCATGATCGAGCATTTCGCCGGAGCATTTCCGTTCTGGCTCTCGCCTGTGCAAGTCGTTGTGCTGCCAATTTCAGACAAGCATAATGCGTATGGAGAAGAGATTCTCGCTCTACTCAAAAAAGAAAATATCCGAGCTGAAATCGATGAGAGCAAAGAAGGCCTTGGTAAAAAAATCCGCGCCGCAAAAACTCAAAAAACTCCATATATCATCGTCATCGGTGATAAGGAAATGGAATCAAAGACGCTCACGATCGAAGGACGGAATGACGAGAAGCACGAAGCAATCTCACTTGATAGCGCGATACAGATGTTCAAAGAGAAGATTAGCAATAAACAATAAAAAATCCCGCCAATTGGCGGGATTTTTTATTGTTTATTCTTCTTCAGATTGATCTATGGAGAAGGGCTTGAATCCGAAAAAATCATCCAGAATGCTTCTAATGTCTTTATGCGCAAATTCGAGTTTGTCGCGGTCATGCAGATACCCGGCTTCTACTGTGCTCATGTCTGTTTTTTCGCTGCGAAGCACTTTTGCCACCCACGTCAAAGACGGCGGATTACCATCATGCTCTGCAAGATATTTTTCGATCTGCTCAGCAAGCTCAATCCGCTTTTGCATTTTCTCTTGTGAGTTTGATTTATTTTCTGAGAATTCCATGTTTTTATATAATGTCTTACTGCCAATTTTATTACCCAGCCCTTAGCTAAAACTTTTCTTATTTTGTGAATATAAATTTAATTTTAAATGTTGCCTAAGGGCTGGGTTAAGAAAAATATAGTCGCAACAAACGCTCCTTATTTTTCTAAATATCCAAATTCGCCATTTTAGCGTTGGACTGGATAAATGATTTTCGAGGAGGGACTTCAGAACCCATGAGAATGTCGAAAACTTTGTCGGCTTCTTCAGCGTCTTTGATTCCAACTTGCTTCAAGATTCTCTGTGCTGGATCCATCGTTGTTTCCCAAAGCTCCTCCGGGTTCATTTCTCCGAGACCCTTGTATCGCTGGATTGAAACTTTCGCTTTACCTGTTATCGCTTTTACAGTTTCTTCCTCAGTTCCTTCTTCTTCCGCCTGCTCAGCAGCAACTTCCAAAAGCTCTTCGATTTCCGGCGCGTCCTTTCCTATGATTTTCATCTTTTCATCATCGGAATACGCATAATGAATTTCTTTCCCTTTCTTAATCTTGTAGAGCGGCGGCATGGCGATATAGACATACCCGGCTTCAATGACTTTTTTAAAATATCGATAAAAGAGCGTGAGCAGAA
>CAZSEN010000042.1:0-5133 GCA_964605995.1 uncultured Candidatus Saccharibacteria bacterium
AAATCTCTGATTTCACTTTCGGTTTTTTTGAGATCTTTGATTTCTCTGATTTCACTTTCGATTTTTACCCTCAAATCCTTCAATTCTTTCAGTTTATTCTTGACATCTTCCTCAAGCATACTGACCTTTTTTTCAATTTTTTTCCGTGTCTCTTCGAGTTCGGGGCTTTTTTGAGTTTGTTCAGCCATATGTTCTCCTCCGCCTAGCTCTTTCTGGAATTCTTCTTCCAGATTGATTTCTACGCTGGCTTCTTGAGGTTTTGGGATTGACGTGGATACGTCCCCGGAAACTGGTTTTTGCATGTGGTCATCATTCATGTTTCTTATTATATCAATAATCACTCAAAACAAAACTCTCCCTTTATAAAGGGAGAGTTTTGTTGAATATTATGCATTCAATTCCTCCTCAAACATCTTTACGTCCTCATCAATTCCTTTCAGCTCCGCTAGTTCTGGAGATTCTTCATGTTGAGGGTTAACTTCAACTTTTTCCGGTTCAATTATTTTTTCCTGAGCTTCTTCCGCTTTTAAAACATCTTCTGCCATCCCGGCTCTTTCAACAGCAGAAGCATTGATAGCTTCCTGCTGTCCAGCCGCCTCAGATGCCTCCAATTCGCTTTTTGCTTTTTTAATGGCGAGTATCTGCGATGGGTCAGAAGTAATGATCTGATCTTCGGTATATGAAGCGATTATTTTTATCGCCACATGCTTGAGTCCGGCAAAGAAGATTCCTTCCCCGACGCCTGATTCAAGCAGCAGATATTTCTCCTCGTCGGTCAGATTGAATGTCTTTTGAAGCAAGTCCATGGATGATGGCGATTGCTTGAGCAGAAGCTGCAATGATGAGTTGGTGACGATTGGCACGCCATATGGAGAACGCATAAAGTCGCCCACATCTTGAGTTATCGTGCAAAGTCCCAAATAATATTTTCTTCCGCGCTTGGCGATAGAATAGAGGAAGGAGGCAGTATCTTCTGATTTCATCATCCACCATGCCTCATCGACTACGAGCAGTCTTTTTTTGATATTTTTCCTCACTTCATTCCAGATGAAATGAGTGACGATATACATAGCGACAGGCTTGAGCTCATCTTCCATGTCACGCACCGAAAAGACCACAAACTTCTTGTTGATATCGACATTACTTGGTCTGTTTATGAAGCTAGACCATGATCCTTTGGTGTATTTTGTCAGCCGCTGGAGCACACCCTCGCTTCCTTCCATGCCTGAGAGAACCATTTCAAAATCAGAAAGAAGCGGCGGTTCAATATTTGAAAAATCAGAATCAGCAGTGATGTCTTTAATGGCATACGTTTCAGTGATTGCCTGATCGACAAGAGAATCTTCTTCAGGAGTGAGGCCGCCCAGCATTATTCTGAATAGGCCGACCAGATTTATCGTATTTGAACGAAGCACGTCCGCGGCAGTCTCATCTTCCCGCGGAATAGGCAGATCGAACGGATTGATATGGTGATCAGATGAGAGTGAAATATTGAAATATCGTCCGCCGACAGCTTCCGCCAAATATTCGTATTCTCTTTCCGGGTCGATGACGATCACATCGGTGTCGAACATAAGCGTTCTGATAATTTCCAATTTTGTGGCATACGATTTTCCGGCGCCGGACTTTGCGAAAATAATCGAATTGTAGTTCTCAAGCGAGAATCTGTCGAAGATGACAAGGCTCGAGTTGTGCCTATTTACGCCATAGAGAATCCCCTTGTCTGATGTAAGGTCGAATGAAACGAAAGGAAAGATGCTCGAGAGCGGTTCCGTGTTCAGTTTCTGATGGACATTCAAAAGGTCTGTTCCCGTCGGCATGACGCTTTTGAACGCTTCTTCCTGCTGGAATAATGCCGGCTTCAAATAAATGAGCCGCGATTCAAGGATTGATTTGATTTCATTCTCGACTTTATATAATTCGTTTTCATTGTCGGCGTAGATGGTGACATAGAGACCGACTTCAAAGATTCTTTCTTGCGCTTGCTGAAGATTGTCCCGAAGCGCTTCAAGATCACGATACGCGGTGTCGAGCACCGGATCCCGTACGACTCCTTTTGATGCTCTGGCATTTATCTGGCTCTGGACCTCGGCGACTTTTTTCTGGAATTCCCTCAATATCTTTTGCGTTTCAACCGGATGTATGAAAATTGAAACGTCAAAAATTTTGTCCAAGTTTATGACGGGGGTGAACCAATTGTCGGTCAAAAACCTCGGATATGAAATGACAAAGAATGTGCGGGCGATCTTGTCTCCCAAGTTGATTGATTTGGGTTCGATTTTAAGCGCTGATGGAGCGATGATATCTTGAAATTCAAGCGTGGCAGATTCATAAATCTCTTGAGGAAGCACGGAAAGAACCGGCGTTGCCGCTTCTTCTGTTCGTGTTTTCTTTTTTCCGAACAATGAATCTAAAAAAGCCATATATTAACTCTCTAATTTAATGCTCGCTGTCGTTTCTCCCGGATTGAATAATTTATAAAAAAGTTCGATCGCTTCTTCGGTGCCGAGCTGTACCGTGCGAACCCCTATCCTGCCGAGTCCTTGCTGGATCGTGCCCATCCGCTCTTCAAGCTGGGTGCGCTTCTCTTCAAAATCAACCTGTTCTTCTTTTTTCTTCTCTTCTTTGCTTTTCTTGCCGAACAATCCTTTCAGTACTCCTTCAGCGGAGGGCAGCGTGGTCGTGGAATATGGCACGACGATCAGAAAGCTTTTTGTCATAATGCTCACTGATTCCGTAAAGCTTCTGATGAATTCTATATATTCTCTGGTTTGAATCTTAAGCAGCGGCTCGACTTGCTCTTTCATCCTGTTCTCAAGGATTGTCAGATACGGTCTGATATCAAGGCGTCTTGATTCGACCACTATCTGCATCGGAAAATCGATCGAGTTCAAGAAATTTTGGAATTGAAGAAGAGTGGCACGCTGTTCATCATAGGATTTAAGCGTCAGGTTGATCGAAGAAGCGAGAAGAACCGCTCGCAAGCCGCCATCTTTCAAAATGACGATTCCGTCGCGGACTTCTTTTATGGGGACGAATTCTTGTGATGCTTTTGCGCTGATTGCCATAATAAAAAATTATTTTCTTAACTTATCTAATTTGCTTATCTCTTTCATATCCAATACATCAAGGCTCCAAGCGATGTCTTTCAGCTTGCTTCCTGAGAGCCGGGGTGCGGCGGCTTTCGGAACCTCTTCTTTTTTCTCGACTTCTTTCGTCGGTTTTCTTTTCTCTTTTTTCCAGAGGTATAATTTATTCTGAAAAAGATAATTGAAATATGCTTCCATTATTTCAATGAACGGCTTGCCATTTATCTTGTAGAAAGTCAGAGCTAAAGAAAGGCCGGCGACTGGAAGAATCAGGATAATTGCAATCCAGTGAGGCAGCAGTTTCCATAGCACAAAAGAAAGGCCGGCTCCTCCGCCAAGATAGACGAACTGCTTGAAGGTAAAAGGACCGAAAATTTTATCTTCAATGTCGATAAATTGGGGTACTCGAAATTGCATAAGAATTAGGTTCTAATGACTAGGTTTTAAATGCTAGTCGTCGAAGACCTTACGAAAATTATACCATAGTAGCTAGGTTATAGTTTCCCTATACGGATCAACTCTGTCTTTGTGGCGAAGTATCGGTTCTTCGCTTGTCGCAGCCCCGCTGATATCAGGTTTTTTGAACGAATATTCCTTCTCTTCTTTTGAAATTTTAAATGTTCCGGCAAGTTTCTCGCCGACAATCCCCTTTTTCAGCTCTTCTGACGGAGAAGTGATTGGTGAAGCGATTTTTTGAGGGTTTTCCACTCCCTTGAGAATCATGTCTCTGTTTAAATGAAATGGAATGGGCGATTCAGCCTCCTCTTTCTTTTCCGGAACAACCTGTACTCCTGATTTTTCAAGATTTTTGTCGATTGCGGAAACGGTCACATTCCCGAAAGATCCCATATCAAGCGGCTTGTTCTCCACCACCTCAACTCCAGACTTTTCAAGGATATTTTTGGTTGTTCCGGATTCAATCGGTTCTGCGAGCAGTTTATCTATTTCCTCATCAGTTATTTCTTCTTCATCCGGTTTTTCGCCGTGAAGTTTTTGCAATTGTCCGCGAATATCGCCGATGATATCTTCGCTTATGTCTGATGTGATCGCTTTGATTTTTTCATCCGGGAGCTGAAGCGTTTCCTTGAGCCTGTTTGTGAATTGGTCAGGATGCGTAAGCCCGATCATCACCCAATACGCTTCGTCCATCAAGGAACTCGTTTCATTGACATGCAAGCCGTATTTTTTTCCGATCGCCTGCATTTTTTCGCCAATGGAAGAATCAAAGATAATCTCTTTAAGATCTTCTGGCAGGGATACTATTTTTTTTGCGACTTCTTCCGGTGTGTAATCCATATGATTGTTTTAGTTCTTAATATCTATTTCTTCTTCTCTTCTTCTGATGATTTCTCCCCATATCCTAATGGTGTGATTTTATTTTCAGTTTCTTTAATTTTTCCTCTTATATTTTCTGTCCTATCTTCAAGTTTCTTTTCTTCATCCTGATTCTCGGTATAATTCTTAATCATATTTTCAGTGTCTTTAAGCTCTTTCTCTTTCTTTTGCCTTGCAAGATACGCAGCTTTCAATTGTTTGCCGATATCATCTTTTTTCTGCGCATCAGTCGTAGTCTTGAATTGATCTTCAAATGTCTGAATTTTTGATTGAATATCAACCAGCTCTACTTTATGGCCGGCAGCGGTTTCGTCAACATATTTCTTGATTTCCTCAGGATTTTTATCTTTAGCAAAATCTTCAAACTTTTTAATCTCTTCACGTATCTGCTCAAGACGCTTATTTGCCCTGTCAAAACCGGTCTTTAAGGTTGCAAGATCCTTTTCACCCTTTTGAATTTGCGCAGCTGAAGGTTCCGGAGCCAATTTCTTACCAACCGCAATTTCAGCCTGTCGTTCCGGAGTGACCAATCCGGCCGCTTTTGTGAGGAATGTTCCTCCTTTGAATGTTTCCGCTAATGTTGCTGTTCGCGCCTTGTTTATATCATCAGCAGTCTTGTATTTAGGAGGTTCAGGGAATTCTTTTTTATCTTTCTTTTCCTTGTCGTAATCAACTTTGAATTGAACTTCGTTGAATTGCAGGCCTTGAG
>CAZSEN010000043.1:0-5091 GCA_964605995.1 uncultured Candidatus Saccharibacteria bacterium
GGCCTTGCCGGCTGCAATCTGAAGTTTTATTTTTTTAGTTATCTTTTTTGCCATAGAATTAACTCTTCAACTAACAACTTATAACTTATAACAATATGCAGAAAATTACAAGGTTGTCAGCTGTCAGTTGTGTGTTATTGATTAAAGCTTCTTAATCTGCAAGAAATCAAGCTCGACTGGAGTTTCTCGTCCGAACATTGAAACCAGGACTTTGACCTTGCCTCTTTCTGAGTCGACTTCGTTGACTTTGCCTTCAAGCTCTTTGAACGGTCCGTCGACAATCGTGACAGTTTCACCGACTTCAAGCTCAATATTATGCTTGACAGTATCGGTCTGCATCTTTTTGAACAAGAAATCAACCTCTTCCTTATTCAATGGAACAGGATTGACTCCCGCGCCGACGAAACCAGTCACTCGCGGAGTGTTTCGAACTACATACCAAGAATCTTCCGTCACTATCATATCAACGAGCACATAACCCGGATAAACTTTCTCTTCAACTTCAACTCTTTTGCCGCCTTTTATCTTCACCTTCTTTTCCACTGGAATGACGACATTGAAAATCTTGTCATGCATGCCGAGCGAGTCTATACGCTGAGTCAAGTTTCGCTGGACGGCGTTTTCATAGCCAGCGTATGTATGAATGGCGTACCAATTTCTCTCTGGTTTTAATTCTTGTTTTGACATGATTATGAATTTGATTAAGGTAATACTTTTTGAAGCACTTGAGCAAAAATGAAGTCAAACAAGCCTAAATAATAGGCCGTAATTACAGAAATCAAGATGACGATAAGGGTATACGCAATCGCTTGTTTTCTAGTCGGCCAATTGACGTGTTTGAGCTCTGCTTTTGTTTCTTTTATATATTCTGCGATTTTCATCCCGTTAGAAGTCCGCTCACGCGGCAGAAACCTTCGGTTTCTTACTTCTAAACGGGACAAGTCCCTATTTGAAGCGGCTGCGTAAACAGATGTTGATTATTCTTATTAAAAAGAGCCCTTGGGGGCTCAAAAATATACTACTATTTTAGATCAACAAAGTCAAACCCCCTCAATTTCAAATTAAAGGGGTTTGACTTTAATATACTCAAGCGAGAATTTTGTCTTTGAAAAGCCTTGTAGAGCGCGGCTGACAAGGGCAATGAAAAGTAATTTGTTTTACTTTTCATTCCGATTCTGCCTTTTGACAGAAATTGCCGATGTGAGCGTAGCAAGCAGGCAATAGGACAATTTTTCAGCAGAAAAATATGCGTGCTTTTCAAAGACAAATTCGAGCGGTTTTTATCGGATTTCGTACGTAATCGTCACATTCGAGACAATCTTGTTTTCCCCTTTTGGAAGTTGCGGGGCTGGAGCCTGAGCTTCGCTTGAAACAGCCATCATGTCTTTCGAATAGAAAATCGGATAATTCCCAGACTCATTGAATCCAACGATCCTCAAAAGGCGCACGCCAAGATCACGGGAAAGAATTTCCGCTTTTTGCTTTGCGTCATCAATCGCCTTCTTTCGAGCTTCTGCTTGAAGCGCATCCTGATCTTCTATTGTGAAATCAGGTCCGCTCATATTAGAAACCTCAATCTTTCCCAGCCCTTCAAGAATCTTCCCCGTATCGTCGGTATTCCTGATTTTTACGGCAATGGTCTGACTGACTTCATAGCCGATAATTTTCGGATTTACAGGCGGACAATTCCCTGCATAGCACGGCGGCAGAATCTGAACATCATATTTCGGATACGAATTATAACTTAAGGTCTTTATGTCTTTATCTTCAATTCCTGATGCTTTAAGAAAATCAAGGGATTCATTTATTTTTTCCGTGGTTCCTTTCTGCGCTTCATCGACGGTTTTTCCTTCGCTGATTACAGAAAATGTGATGCCCGCGATGTCCGGAATGGCAAAGACCTCACCTCTTCCTTCAAAAGAAATGGTATTTGTCGGGGCGATTCCCTGTCCAATGAATCGGTACGCCCGTATCTCGGATGCGATTTTAACGGCAAAGAAGATCGAGATGATTGCCGCAAGCGTGATGATGATATTCGCCGCTCTTTTATTTTGATCAAAAAATTCCTTTATCATATTGTTTTTCGATTAATTGATAAGGTATGAGCTGATGACTTACTCATACACGATTTGTATTTCTTCTATCTTATCATCAATCCCATTTATGGAGTAATTCTCAAATTCAAAATTTTCTTTGCCGTCGACGAACATCTTGATGATATGCCCGTCGTCCGCCTTATGGCCGAGAATTGAGTCTTTTGAGAAGTCTTTGCCCCATACTTCAAAAAAATTCTTCAGCGTAAGCTGTTCTTTGGTAATAAGTCCGGTAAATTCAGCGTGAATGATGCCGTCCTCGGCATGAGTATGAAGCTCCATCGGATCTCCTCCGATCCCCGTCACTCCATTTACTCCAATATTCGTAGGAATGGCAATTTCTTCTCCATTTATTTTTATGGATAAACGAGCGTGCCAATGCAGTCCCTTATTTGAAACAATCTCTTCTTCGGTAATCTTCGGCGAAGTGGCTATGGCATAAATTCCATAACCCAAAGCTCCAAGAACAATAGCCCACACAATAATTTTTTTTGCGATTTTCATAGCAATTTTAGTCATGCTTTATTCCAATCAATTCAACATCAAATATCAAAGTAGAGTTAGGGGGGATCGATCTGTTGCCTGAAGCGCCATATCCAAGCGCCGGAGGAAGAGTCAGTTTTCTCTTTTCTCCGATCTTCATTCCCAAAACTCCAAGATCCCAACCTTTGATCACATGCCCTGCGCCCACGGTAAATTCAAACGGAACCGGATGGCGAAAAGATGGATCAACATTTGAATCAAACGCTGTGCCATCCTCGAATATTCCCGTATAACTGACTACCGCGACATCTCCATTTTTAACTTCGACTCCGCTTCCCTCTTTTACAATTTCTATCACTAAGCCATTATCTAGTGTTTGCATTTTTGGATTATTTGCCCCCGGCTTTTTGATGCCTGAGTAAATTCCCAGAGCGACGAGAGCGATTATGATGATAAAATAAAAAACCGTTTTTATTGTTTCTCTTTTTTTCTTCGAATCCTTAGCCATATGATCTATTTAAATATTGCTGATAATTTAATCATTTAAAATACTATCATAATTTTTCCATCTGGCGAAAATGCCCGCAGGCAAAAGACGGCCGGTTTTTGATTCCTCAATAGCAAGTTCGCCGATTTCCATGCTGCCGCCATATCCTTCCATGACATGGCCTAGGTTATTCGCATATGCGATCGGGGAATAGCCCGACGCGTAGCCGTTGATCAGAAAGAAAAGCGGTTCTTCGGATAAAACGCGCCGACACAGTTCCAGAAGCTCTAAAAAATCTTCCTCAATCTTCCAAATCTCATTCTTGGCGCCGTGCCCGAATGCCGGCGGGTCCATGATGATGCCGTCATATTTTTTTCCTCGACGAATTTCCTTTTTAAGAAATGCCTTTGCATCATCCAGTATCCAGCGCACAGGCTTTTCCTCAAGACCGGAGAGTTCCGCATTTTCACGCGCCCAATCTATTGCCATTTTCGATCCATCCACATGCACCACCTCTGCACCCGCGGAAGCTGCTGCCAGCGTCGCTCCTCCAGTGTAGGCGAACAAATTCAGCACAACAGGTTTTTTGCCTGAACTTTTCTGAGAAGAAAGTATCTCACGCACCCATTTCCAATTTTCCGCCTGCTCGGGGAAAAGACCCGTATGCTTGAATGTCGTCGGACGGATAGAGAAATTCAAACCCTCGAATGCGATGTTCCATTTTTTCGGGACGCCGGGTTTTATTTTCCACTCGACTTCTTTTCCTTTCCGGATGAATTCTAAATCCGCGCTCTGCCATGCTGATTCCGCAAGATGCTTCGGCCAAAGCGCTTGCGGGTCCGGACGCGACAAAATAAAATCACCGTAGCGTTCAAGTTTTTTGCCGTCGCCGCTGTCGAGAAGCTCATAGTCGGCGCTCTTTTTTGTTTTGAGAATGAGAAATTTTTCCATAATTTAAGAATTCAAATATACGTATCTGTATGTGTCTCCTTCTTGTATTTTTTTCGCTTTTCCTTTCTGCTCAAGCGATTGCCACACCTTCTCGGCATTTTTATCTGCCATAAGCGTGTCAGAATAAAGGGGTAGGCCATGATCCATTCGAGAAAAAGCATTCATTATTTCAATTCTTCTCTTGCCCAATCCTTGATTTTGATAATCTTCTTTCGTAAAAGTATAACCGACCGTCGGCTTATCTTTATAATATTCTTCTTCTGTTTCAAGTCCGAGCCTCAATTCTCCTCGGCCGGTAATTTCATTATTTCGAGTGTCTACAAAATAAGTATTTTGTTCTTTGAATTCATCTCCGAATTTTTTTATTTGCTGAGCGACATATGTTTCATCGCCATTCATATGATGGATCAAAAAGATATCATTAAAATCACCCTTTTTGTATTCTTCGGGAAGGATGAATCGTCTGCTGTATCCTTCAAAAACCTCTAGAACTTCTGGAGGAATTTTCGAAAGATCAGATTTTTCTATATTTCCTTCTTTGAAAAACTCTGAGAAAATCCGCTTCTGATTCTCAAATTTATCTAGATTTTGTTCAATATGTTCCATATGACGTTAAGTGTTCAGAGTATATACTTTAATAAAATCATATTCAAGAAGCAAAAAAGACGAGCACTGTGCTCGTCTTCATTTTTATTCCCTAATCACAATTCTCCTCGTGAGTACCTTCTGTTCTTCGTAAATCGAAACAAAATATGCGCCGGGAAGCAGATTCGAAACATCGATTTTTTCCACGGTTGATCCGGGAAATGCTTCGACAATCTCAAGTGAAATACGATTTCCAAGCGCGTCGCAGATCTCAATGCTGATATATAGATTCTTGCTTGTCTCAAATGAAACGAGGAGCGTTTCATTTGCCGAAACAAATGCATCTTTGTAGACAAAATCGCTGTCATTTTGCGCGATTGCCTCGATGCTTGAAATGATCAAGCAAAAAGAGGCAAAAAGGGCGATTAAAAATTTTTTCATTTTTTCTCCATTTTTTGGTTTGACAAATGAATTAAGAAATTTTCTTCCAGA
>CAZSEN010000044.1:0-5068 GCA_964605995.1 uncultured Candidatus Saccharibacteria bacterium
GCGGCACTCATGATACCGACAGCCGCCACTGTCTTAATCGCAATATCTCCTTGTATGGTGTGTATGGCGGAGGCGAAGTTTTCAAAAGTTCTTGATATCAGTTCGGAAATTGTCGTGAGAATAGAAGGCTGGCCGCCTGTTTCAGCTGGTGTAATCCCTGAAGGTGTTTGGCTCGGTGTTGAAGAACTGTTGGGGCTTGAAGATGGAGCTTCGCCGGGAGTTTCGGTGCTTGAAGGAGTTGAAGGAACGGTCGTGCTTGAAGATGAGGAAGGTGGCGTAGGAACTGGACCCGATGGTGACCCGCCGCCTCCACCCCCGCCTGCTGGCCTCCATGATGTTCGAACCCTATAGCCTCTTTCCCCGCATGTTCCATCGGTGTCGCAATTGAATACAATCCATCCATAATTTTCGCTCCACGCCATGCCATGGAAAAAACCGTCGCGATCAATCCAAACGCCTCCGTTTTGCGGGGCGAAGTTGATCCATCCCGTATCCTCTCCCCATGCATAACCGGAAAGATTGCCGCGAGTATCGTTCAATACGCCGCCGCCATCAGGGCTCAAATCTATCAAACCGACACTTCGCCCAAATGTAGATCCGGTGACTGTGTAGCTGGAAACCATCACATTGCAGATGTCTTCGTTTTGCTGTGGTGTTGGTTCTCCCCTTGAGGTTGGTGTGATTGCTCCGTAGGAACAATTGAAATCTATCAAGTCCCCGGTAAGAAGAACTTTTGCGTATCGGTCAATAATGTCAATATTGGTATCCGCAAAAGAAACGCTTGCATTAAAAAGAGAAAAGAAAATTATGATAATTGATATCTTGCTGATTTTGTTCATAAAGAGATGGTTCTTACATGATCATTATACCCGTTAATAATTTAAAAAGGAAGAAAATAATGATGGCAAAATATTTCCAAATGAAGAGCAGGAAGAGAATGAGTAATATCAGGGAATATTTTTCCAGAAAGATTTCAATATTCCGAAATTTGAAGGGCAGGAAAGAAAATAGGATTTTTGAGCCATCGAGCGGCGGGAGCGGAACAAGATTGAAAATTCCCAAAAGAAGATTTATGAAGACAATCGTACTACTGATGGTGAATAATGGCTGATATGAGATGCCGGCAGCGATTGCCGCACGAATGAGCAGTCCAAAGACAATAGCGATAAAGAAGTTTGTCAGAATTCCGGCGGAGGCTACGGCGAGCGTCCCCCATTTCTTATTGCGCAAATTTTCCGGATTGTATGGCACTGGCCTCGCCCAGCCGAAGACGAATCCGGAATTTGAGAGAATCAAAAGCGCCGGCAAGATGACCGAGCCGATCGGATCGAGATGTTTGAGGGGGTTTAATGTCAGGCGCCCGGCAAGCCGCGCTGTCGGGTCGCCCATCCGCTCCGCCACGTAGCCGTGAGAGATTTCATGAGCGACAACAGACATGATGAGGACAATAATATAGAAAATAGCATCCAGTTCTTGCATAATTATTAACTCCATGATAGCATTTTGGAGATTATGACAAAAGTATGTCCAATAATGAATAAGGGCTCAAAAGTTGCCGGCGGCTACAGCAACCGTGTTCGTGCTACCAAATTCAACCCGACCGGCAAGGTGCGCAAGTATCCGAATCTCCAGAAAAAGACCATTTATATCCCTGAGCTCAAAAAATCAATGACTGTCACTGTCTCAACTCGAGGAATCAAGACAATCAATAAAAATGGAGCATACGCAACTCTCAAGAAAGCAGGAATCATAAAATAAATTATAAAAAACACCCGATATATCGGGTGTTTTTGTTTTAGGACATCTTTTTCTTTTTCAGGGTATTTCATCAATGGCTTTTTCCTGACGCTCAGCAAGCTCTTTTGGTATGCAGGTTATACTGAATATAAGGCCCAGTATTTCCTGGCTGTCTGGAACAGGATCTTCTTCTCTTTTGTCTTCAGAAAAGTCATAAAGCACAAATACATCTTTTGTTGCATCTTTTAGCTCAGAAAGGCATTGAAGAAATTCATTCCAAGAACTGAAGCCGGAATCAATAACATTTGTTCTTTCAAATTGTATAAATGGTATGCCGAAAATTGTCGTCATTCTTTTTTCAAGTAATTTCCAGAGAACAATTTTTCTCTTATCAATTTCTGTTTCCGACGGTTTAATGAAAGAAAATGTTTTTTCCATCAATTTTTTCCATTTTCCATTCGGAATGGAGTTTTTTATAACTTCGACAAGCCCACCGAGGATCTCATCGTTTTTTGCCAAAATTTTTTCATCGGCTTCCTTTCTGATGCGGTTGCATTCAGGGATAAGCTCGTTATAATAACGATCCGTAAAATTTTTTAAAGTACTCATTCGTAAAACGGTTTTAGTTTTTACTTTCTGTAAATCAGATTAGCTTGCGATGATGCATTTGTCAACGATACTGTAAGCGAGAAATTTATTTTCTCCAAAAACTTTTTCCGTCTGATTCCATAATGATTGTTCCCTGTTCGTAAGTAATGAGCGTCGGAATATGAAGCATGGAAAGCCTGGACATGATTTCTTGCTTCGGCAGGCCATAACGATTATGAAAGCCGGCGGAAATGACGGCGAGCGACGGCTCAACGGCTTTCAGGAATTCTTCGCTTGAAGACGTTTTTGAGCCATGATGTCCGACCTTGAGAACCGTTGAATGAAGTGAGGTTGTGCCGCCATCATTCAAGATAATACGCTCTGTTTTGGCGGTCGCATCGCCGGTAAGCATCACCGATGTATTTCCGTAGACTAATCTCACCACCGTCGATCCGTCGTTGCTCGTCCAGCCGGAAACATCTTGGTCGGGGAATAAAATGTCCAAATATATATTTTTCTTCTCATCGAGCATGATTTTCATTCCTCGGCGAGCTTTAAGTTTCGGAACGCGATGATCTGTTATTGATTTTTCAAATGCGGCATATGCCGCAGCGGGAGAATGCGTACCGGGCTCAAGGACGGAGCCGACTTCGTATTGATTCAGCACATCGATGAATCCGGCGTAATGATCTTTATCCGGGTTGGTGACGACGAGCATATCGATTGTTCGGTCGTAGAACGGCATGACTTTTCCCACCTCTTGCAGAATTTTCTTGTCAGGGCCGCCATCGACGATGACCTGATTTCTATTCGGCGCTTCTATGAAGATGCTGTCGCCTTGACCTACGTTTAAAAATGCGACAGTGAGATATTTCTGCTGTTCAGATTGATACGCAAGATGCCAAATGAAAGCGGAACTCATCAAGAGTCCGCCGAGAAAATAAAAGCCAAATTTTTTCTGCGATTGTTTCATCTGGTATACTGAATAATATTAATACCCTAACAGAAAATTTTTATTTATGGAACATTACTCAGAGAAAAAGTTCGCTATTCCGGAACTCAAAGGAATATCCGCAAAAAATATCGAAGAGCATTTGAAGCTTTATGCCGGCTATGTGAAATTTACAAATCTGATATTAAGCCAGATAGACGAGCTTGCTCGTGACGCTGAAAAAAACGCATATGTTCTCGGCGAGCTCCAGCGCCGATTCAGCTTTGAATTCGACGGCATGAGAAATCATGAATATTATTTTCATAGTCTTGAGGGCGGGGCGATGATGCTTGAAAGCGACTCTGCTCTTAAAAGAGCGGTTGAAAAAGAATGGGAGAGTTTTGATGCGTGGCTCGCGCGGTTCAAAGCCGTGGCTATGACTCGCGGCATCGGCTGGGCGATGCTCTATTATGACCCGATACAGAAAAAACTTTTGAACGCATGGGTTGACGAGCAGCATCTCGGACATCTGACCGGCCTTGTTCCTGTCCTTGCGCTTGATATGTGGGAGCATTCGTATGTGGCGGACTATCAGCCAAGCGGCAAGAAACAATATGTGGAAGATTTTTTCGCGAATTTGAACTGGACTGTGATTGAGGAGAATTTCAAAAAAGCGTCTCTGTAAATCAAGCAAAAAACCGCCGCGACATGCATGTCGCGGCGGTTTTTTGCTTGATAATTGCTTTAATTGACACAGAGCTCCGTAAGATATAGTCTTAATTCAAATTGCACTTTAAAAATTAAATGAAAATACGATGAAACGGAAAAGATTAATCCGCCCGATGGCGACAGTTGTTCTGATTCTGGCCCTGTTCGTCATTTTTCCCGGACGGGCAAAAAATGAATGGTTCCGCGCTGTTAATGTGCCCGTGAGGGTTGATGTTGATGGCGCTGATTTTGTTCTTGAGGTGTGTGATGTGTTGGAAAGCCGGTATTATGCTTCTGACTCATTGAATTATCCTGAAATGCTCAATTCCGCGCTTCGAGGCGTTTCGGTCGAGCTTGGTTATCATGGAATATCGTTTATTCCTGATACGCTTAAAGATAATTTTACCGAAGAACAGTGCAAGGACACATTTGCGATTGAATTTGCGCGCGCAAAAAAAATGGCTGAGACGATCGAAGATTCGATCGGGCACACGCTTGAATTTGTTGCCGCTGAGTGGCTGCTCGCATCGCTTCAAGATTCGCATTGCTATTTTATATATCCGGAAGTGCGGCAGCAGACAGAAGATTTAATCAGTCAAAAAACGCTTTTTTGCGGCCTGGGAGGTTCAATTACCCAAATAGTCGATTGCGGCGATACGATTTTTTATCTCAATGATGTTTTTCCTGAAAGTCCGGCGAAAAAAGCCGGATTGGAAAGATTTGACCGAATTTTAAAGATCGATAGTCTCTCCACTCGCGGCATGACGCTCGACAGTGTCATTACTCTCATCAAGGGTGATTGCGAAACGACTGTGGCGCTGTCGCTAAAAAGGATGGATTCTGTTTTTACCGTTGTCATTACTCGCGATGAAATCGTGTCGCCGTTCTGGTCAGCTGATACCATTTACAGCGGCGGTAAAATGTTCATTGATCTCCGTTTGTATACTTTCCTTTTTGATTTTGACACTCGAGACACTATTAAGAATTATTTATCAAAAGTTCAGTTTTCTGCAGATGGAATTGTGTTTGATTTGAGGGGAAACCTTGGTGGTTATCTTTCGAATGTTCATGAGCTGCTTGGAATGTTTCTTGATTCAAGCACGC
>CAZSEN010000045.1:0-4988 GCA_964605995.1 uncultured Candidatus Saccharibacteria bacterium
CAGGAAAAAATGGGACTTGCGCTCTCACGCCTCGCTGATGAAGATCCGACCTTTAAAGTATCAAGCGATCCGGAAACTTTGGAAACAATCATCGCCGGTATGGGAGAATTGCATCTTGAAATCATCATCGATCGAATGAAACGGGAATTCGGTGTGGAGGCGAATGTCGGTAAACCGCAAGTTGCTTACAGGGAAACGATTGTCGGTACATCTGAAGCTGAAGGAAAATATATCAAGCAATCCGGTGGACGGGGTAACTACGGTCATGTCAGAATCAAAGTCAAACCGATGGATCTTTCCGTTACTGCTGAAGATTTGCCTAAAAATACAAAGAGAAGTGAAGGATTTGAATTTATCAACAACATCAAGGGAGGTGTTATTCCTCAGGAATACATCACTCCGTGTGAAAAAGGATTCAAGGAAGGTCTTGATCGCGGAATTCTCGCGGGATTCAAGATGGTGAATGTGTCTGTTGATTTGTACGACGGAAGCTATCACGAAGTCGACTCGAACGAAATGGCGTTCAAAATCGCCGCTTCGATGGCGGTGCAGGACGCATGTAAACGCGCAAAGCCGGTGATTCTCGAGCCGATGATGAAAGTCGAGGTTGTCACTCCGGATAAATTCATGGGTGATGTGACGGGAAGCATTTCAGCGAAGCGCGGACTCATCGAAGGTATGGAGCAGCGTGGTATGAATCAAGTGCTCAAGGCTGTCGTGCCGCTTTCAGAAATGTTCGGCTACACGACAAATTTGCGTTCGATGACCGAAGGCCGAGCAGGATTCACGATGGAATTCTTCAGATATGATGTTGTGCCTCAGAATGTTGCCACTACCATCATTGAATCAAGAAAATAGAAATACTATCAAAAAACCCTTTAAAATAAATCAAAAACCGCCAAAATGGCGGTTTTTGATTTATTTTTATCTTTAGCCTTGTGAATCTCGGCATTACTACCGTCGGATTTTTACATCAGAGTTCTGAATTCTTGGCTGAAAAGCCTTGCGCAGGCTGACGGGCTGAGCGGAGCAGACCGCCAGCAGGCGGATATGCGTGCTTTTCAGTCGGAAAGTCCGAGCGGGGGTTGACTCATTTTTTATTTTCGGATAGTATGGAGTTCGATCGCATTTTTGCGTATTTTTGTTTTGTTTGGTTATTATTAGCTTAAAATTATTTAGTAACAAGACTTTACTATTCATCTCGTATATTGAATTCTTGTTAGTAACTTTATAACTATATGGCAGAAGAATTTAAAAGAGACAAACCCCATGTAAACGTGGGAACCATCGGTCACGTTGACCACGGTAAGACAACATTAACAGCGGCTATTTTGAGCGTTCTTGCACGACAAGGAAACGGATACAGCGCAAAACTTGTTGGAATTGACGGCATCGACAAAGCTCCAGAAGAAAAAGCTCGTGGAATCACGATTGCTCTTTCTCACAATGAGTACGAAACTCCTACTCGCCACTACGCACACATTGATGCTCCTGGTCACGCTGACTACATCAAAAACATGATTACCGGTGCCGCTCAAATGGACGGCGCCATTATCGTGGTTGCGGCGACTGACGGCGTGATGCCTCAGACTCGCGAACACATCCTTCTTGCAAAGCAAGTTGGTGTGCCAAAGATCATTGTGTTCTTAAACAAGTGCGACATGGTGGATGATAAAGACCTCATTGATCTTGTTGAAGAAGAAGTCAGAGAACTTCTCACAAAGCAAGGTTTTGACGGCGCAGGCGCTCCTGTCATCAGAGGTTCAGGACTTAAGGCTCTTGAATCTACAAGCAATGATGATGAATGGGCAAAGAAAGTATTGGATCTTGCGAATGCTCTCGATACATACATTCCTCTTCCAGAAAGAGATACTGCAAAGTCATTCCTTATGCCGATTGAAGACATTTTCTCAATCGAAGGCCGGGGAACTGTAGTAACCGGAAGAATTGAAAGAGGAATCGTGAAAGTTGGTGAAGATGTTGAAATCATCGGTATCAAGCCAACTCAAAAGACTACTGTTACCGGTATCGAAATGTTCAATAAATCTCTTAAAGAAGGTATGGCTGGAGACAATGCCGGTATTCTTCTCCGAGGTGTTAAGAAAGAAGATTTGACCAGAGGACAAGTGCTTGCTAAGCCAGCTTCTGTTACTCCTCACACTGACTTCGAAGCTGAAGTGTACATCTTAAAGAAGGAAGAAGGTGGAAGACACACTCCGTTCTTCTCAGGTTACAAGCCTCAGTTCTACGTCAGAACAACTGACGTGACTGGAGATGTGACTCTTGCAGAAGGAGTAGAAATGGTTATGCCGGGAGACACTGTTACTTTCAAGGTAAAGCTCGTTGCTCCGGTTGCGCTTGAAGCTCAGACACGATTTGCTATTCGAGAAGGAGGCAAGACTGTTGGTGCCGGTGTTGTAACAAAGATTATCGCGTAAGTAAGTTCGTAAAGTTATAAAGTTCATAAGGTTCATAAAGTAGAATTCAAACAAACTCAAACTTTAAAAACTTTTCACTTTATAACTAATTCATATGCCAACAAAACCAAAACAAAAAAAAGAAAAAGAGGAAAAGCCAAAAGCCGCTAAGCCAAAGGCTGCGTCAAAAGTAGCAAAAGTATCTTCGGGCAAAGAAGACGGAAAGGTATTACTTAGAATCCGTGTCAGAGCCTACGAGAACAAGATACTTGATAATTCAGTTAAGCAGATAATGGATACGGCTCTCAGGCATGATGCGAAAGTCATGGGCCCCACTCCTCTTCCCACTGAAATCAAAAAATACACAGTCAATCGATCGCCATTCATCTACAAGAACACAAGAGAGCAGTTTGAAATCAGAACTCACAAGAGAGTGATTGATATCTTGAATCCTTCACCTAAAACTATCGAAGCGCTGACTAATTTGAGTCTGCCTTCCGGAGTTGATATTGATGTGAAAATGATGTAGTATTAGCCGGCAAAGAATTCATTGCATTATTATAGAATTAAAATCTATGAAATTTATCCTTGGGACAAAACAAAATATGGTGCAATACTTCACCCCTGAGGGGAGGTCTTTGCCTGCGACATTGATTGACGCGGGTCCTGCAATGGTTGTCCAAGTTAAGAACAAGGAAACTGATGGCTATAATGCGGTTCAAGTTGGTTATGGAGAACAGAAACTAATTAGAATATCAAAGCCAAAAACAGGACATCTTAAAGGATTAGGAAATTTCAAGCATCTTAAAGAGTTTCGTCTGACCGATGAAGAAGTTAAGAATATGAAACCAGGCGACACGCTGCTTGTTTCAGGCTTTGAGAAAGGCGACACAGTACAAATAACAGGCGTTTCAAAAGGAAAAGGATTTCAAGGAGTTGTGAAGCGCCACGGTTTCCATGGAGGTCCACGATCTCATGGACAGAAGCACTCTGAAAGAGAGCCGGGTTCTATCGGCGGAGGTCTTCGAACTCGCGTTCCAAAAGGAATGAGAATGGCAGGAAGAATGGGAAGCGATGTTATAACAATTAAAAATCTTCAAGTTCTAGAAATAGACCAGGAGAACAATAAATTATTGATCAAAGGAGCGATTCCAGGACGCCGAGGAACGCTCATTCAAGTGCGAGGCTAAAAAAATATCATGGAAGCAAAAGTATACAACCAAAAAGGAAAAGAAGCGGGAAGCATTGAGTTGCCTGAGAATATTTTTGGCTTGCCATGGAATGCCGACTTGGTTCATCAAGTAGCTGTGAGTATGATGTCGAATGCTCGAATCCCTGTCGCTCACACAAAAACTCGCGGAGAGATTTCCGGAGGAGGCAAGAAGCCGTGGAAACAAAAAGGTACAGGCCGCGCTCGTCATGGATCAAGCCGATCTCCGATTTGGATAGGCGGAGGAATCACTCATGGTCCGCGCAATGACAAGAATTTCAAAAAGAAAATCAATAAAAAAATGAAGACCAAGGCTCTGTATACTATTCTTTCAAAGAAATTGAAGAGCGGTGAGGTTCTTTTTGTTGATTCTGTTTCAATTTCAGAGATAAAGACTAAAAAAGCGGCTGAGATAGTGAATTTTCTAAGCAAGATTCCAGGATTTGAAAAAATGAGCACATCAAAGAAAAAGGTAGGATATATCGCCCTTTCAGCGAAAGATAAAAACACAGAGAAGAGCTTTGGCAATTTGCCGACTGTTTCTTTGGGCGAGATAAAGAATATAAATCCGCTGAATCTGCTCAATTATAAGTATCTTGTCATTGCAAATCCGGATGAGAGTATGAAGGCGCTATCTCTTCGAGCTAAATAAATATCATGGCTTCAAAAAATATCACAAAAAAGAAAATGGTCGTGTTCAAACAGCCAAGAATCACTGAAAAGGCAACAATGCTTTCGGGGTTTGGAGTGTATACATTTGAGGTTCCCAAAAGCGCCACAAAAAATGAGGTCATGAAAGCAGTAGAAACTCTATACAAAGTAAAGCCGCTTAAAATCCGAATGATTACAATTCCTTCGAAGAATGTCTTTAAAAGAGGAAAGGCTGGTATAAAATCCGGCGGAAAAAAAGCTCTTGTCTATATGAAAAAGGGCGAGACGATAGAATTTGTTTAATATAATATATACATCATGAAACATTACAGACCGACAACTCCATCACGAAGACAAATGACCACTGTCACCTACAGAGGAGTTTTGACTGCGTCAACTCCAGAAAAATCTTTGACTAAAGGCTTCAAAAGAAGCATCGGAAGAAACAATCAAGGCAGAATAACTACTCGACACAAAGGCGGCGGGCACAAAAGACTCTATCGAGATGTTGATTTTCTCTACAACAAGATTGATATTCCCGCAAAAATATTGACAATCGAGTACGACCCGAACCGATCTTCATTCATTGCGCTTACTCAATATGCTGACGGCGAGAAGCGATATGTCATCGCTCCGAAAGAAATAAAAGTCGGTGATACATTTCTTGTTTCAGAAAAAGCGCCGCTTAAGCCGGGAAATCGCTTGCCACT
>CAZSEN010000046.1:0-4914 GCA_964605995.1 uncultured Candidatus Saccharibacteria bacterium
CCCGATGGAGCGGCAAAAATAATGATTATCGGCTTGGGTTTTTTATCTGTATCCATCTTAAGTAAATAAAATTATCGCATACTTAAAACTTTTAACAAAATATGGATTACCATATTTTGCCTTCGCTCAGACATTATGCAAATTGCTATTTGCATATGCTCTTCGCTAGGCAAAATAAAGCCGGCTAAACTGCCGGCTTTTCAAATAACTCTTCTATTACTTTCTCAAAAACAGCTTCTTTTGATATCGTGCCATCAACTTCGATTACAACAAATGCATGTGAGGTTTTCATATATCGAATGGCCGGCATCACATCTTTATGATACCAGCTTAGTTTTTCCCTGATCGATTCCGGATTTGAAGTCTCCGGGCGAGGATTATGCTTATGGCGTTCGATGAGTCTCTTGAAAGCGGTGTCGTCATCGACTGTAAGGTGAATGACGAAAATTTCAAGACCATAAAAATCGCGAATGAGCGACTCCATGATTTTTGCTTCATCTTTTCTGCGGGGAGAGCCATCGAAAATAATATATTCATCGCCTGTAAAATGATCGGTAAGAAACGTCGATATGAGCATTACTGGCCAGGCAAGCGGTATAAGTTCACCAGAATCATTCTTCTCTTTGATGAGATTCGTCGTGTAATTATTCTCTTTCAATAATTTACGAAAATGATCACCCGTAGCTGATATAAGAACTTTTCTTGACGAATCATTCAAGAGAAGATGATTCATCAGAAGCGGAGCCAGTGTACCCTTTCCTGAGCCTGATTGGCCGATCAGCATAATAGCAAAAGGCTTTTGCGCCGGAAAAGAAATTTTTTTAGTCTCTTTTCCTTCTTCCCCGGAAAACATATCTATTCCTTGGCTGCGAGAAATGAGATGAAGCGCTAGCAGAGCAATGAGCATCAGGATCTGCACACCCGCAAGCAATACACTCAGTCCCTGAGGAAATACCAGGAAAATTACAAAAATTATCGCCGTATACGCGGCAAAAAATTTCTGCGCAGGCGAAAAATCTCTGAATTTTTTGAGTTTCATTATATATGGTTTTAGAAGATCAAATCTGTTTCTGAACAGAGATTAGCATATAGACCACGCTTGTCAAAGAAGCGCTCGGATTTTCTCTTATTATTCTATTCTTGCTTGAGCGGAGAAATATTTGTGCTAGTATGACGATATCATCATGAAAATCTTATCTATTGAAACAAGCTGCGATGAGACAGCATTGTCGATTCTGGAAGCAAGCGGTTCGATCAAAAAACCGGTGTTTAAAATATCGGCAAATGAAGTCGCGTCACAGATAGAACTCCACGCGCAATATGGCGGGGTGTTTCCGATGATGGCGAAGCGTGAGCATTCAAAAAATTCCATACCGATTTTAAAAAAAGTCTTGAAAGATTCAAAGCTTGAAAAAGGCGGCGGAAGAAATTCACTTCAAGATTCAAAAATCAAAAAAATCATCAAAATTCTTGAAAAAGAGCCGGTGCTTTTGGCTCAATTTCTTGAATATATTCCAACGATTGCAATCCCCAAGATCGACCTGATTGCCGTCACATCAGGCCCCGGGCTTGAACCGGCGCTTTGGGTGGGCATCAGCTTCGCCAAGGCCTTGTCTGTCGCGTGGAATATTCCCGTCATGCCGGTCAACCACATGGAAGGCCATGTCATTTCTTCAATTCTTAAAGTTCAAGAAAGAGCAGGCAGGAAAGAAGTGATTCAGTCAGTTTCGTTCCCTGCGATCTCGCTTCTGATAAGCGGAGGGCACACCGAACTCGTGCTAGTAAAAGATTGGATGAAATATAAAATCATTGGAGAGACAGTTGATGATGCCGCAGGAGAAGCATTTGATAAAGTAGCGCGCATGATGGATCTTCCATATCCCGGCGGACCGCAGATTTCCAAGCTTGCAAAAGAAGGGAGGGAAAACCCTGAGACAAAATTGCCTCGGCCGATGATATATTCTCCTGATTTCAATTTCTCTTTTTCGGGGTTGAAAACCGCCGTGCTGTATCTGATCAGAAAAATCGGCCCGCTTGATGCGCAAACCAAGAAAGATATCGCTCGAGAATTCGAACATGCCGTCACCGACGTGCTGATAAAAAAGACGGCAAAAGCGATTGATAAATACAAGGCTAAAACGCTTCTTTTGGGCGGCGGCGTGGCAAGCAATGAGCACATAAAGAGAGCATTTGATGATCTGCAGAAAAAGAAATATCCTCAACTGAAAATTTATTTCCCAAGAAAAGATCTCTCGACTGATAATTCCTTGATGATCGCCATGGCCGGGTACTTCAGATTTTTAAAGAATAAAAAAGGCAAAAATCTCGCTTCAATCAAAGCGCAAGGAAATTTGAGAATCAAATAAAAAAATCTGAATATATGTTCAGATTTTTAGCATTCAAATATCAAACTGATGACCGACAATCCTACCCGGAGGCATATACGGCTGCTTAATTTTTTCTTGCATTTCTTATTTTTTAAATTACTTTTTCTGTCTTTGATTTAAACACAAGCCATAAACAAAGTAAATGTCTGAATCAAAATTGACTTGTGTGGCACAATATACTATTTTAATAGATAGAAACTGTATATTTAAAACCTCAAACATGAATCAGCCTCCAGGAATACAGAGCTTAAGCCATGTCGAAGTTGACCAGCTCAGTAAGATTCTTCTCAACTATATCAAGAAGAACCATCCGTCCATTCATCTTTTCTGCGCAAAAAAAAGCGGCTTAAAAGTAACTACTGCAGGTGAGTGGCAATTTGAAAATGAATTTTGGAATATCACGGTCTCAAATTTCTTCAAATTTGGAATCTCCGGTTTTGAAAAAGAGGTTGAAAATATCAAAATAATTTCGAAAACAAGTACAAATACCGGCCTTAATCCGCAGCAAGGATGAAATTAAACCCGCATGTAAGTGCGGGTTTTTCTTTTTGAAAAAATAGCCAAAAATGCTACTATTTCCGTATGGAAATCAACGAAAAACTCCTCAAGCCGTACAATCCGAAAGAGACTGAAAGTCGCATTTACAAGCGCTGGGAGGAGAGCGGGTTTTTCAATCCTGATGTATGCATAGAAAAGGGCGGCACAAAACCGGATGCGAAACCGTTCACCATCATCATGCCGCCGCCGAATGTCACCGGCATTCTTCACATGGGGCACGCCTTGATGCTCACGCTTGAAGATATCATGATCCGCTACCACCGGATGAAGGGCGATCGTACACTCTGGCTCCCCGGCACCGATCATGCGGCAATCGCTACGCAATCGAAAGTCGAAAAAGAAATTTCAAAAAATGAAGGCAAGTCACGGCATGATTTAGGCCGTGAAGAATTCCTCAAGCGAGTCGAGAAATTCGCCCAAGAGAGCCATGACACAATCGTCTCTCAGGTGAAAGTCATGGGCTCTTCGTGCGACTGGTCGCGCGAAGCATTTACGCTCGATGATGCGCGGACTAAAGCTGTCCGCACGATGTTCAAAAAGATGCATGATGATGGCTTGATTTATCGCGGCCACAGAATCGTCAACTGGGATCCAAAAGGCCAGACAACGATCGCCGACGATGAAATCGTATATGAAGAAAGGAAAGCGAAACTCTACACATTCAAATATTCAAAAGACTTCCCTATTTCAATTTCCACCACACGGCCGGAGACCAAAGTCGGCGACACAGCTGTGGCGGTGCATCCTGATGATGTTCGCTATGCAGAATTTATCGGAAAAGAATATGACGCAGTTTTCTGCGGCGTACCGATTCACATTCGCATAATCTCTGACGAATCAGTCGAGAAAGACTTCGGCACGGGCGCGCTCGGCGTGACGCCCGCGCATTCGATGACTGACTGGGATATCGGCAAAAAGCACAATCTGCCAGTCAAACAAGTCATCAATGAATACGCAAAGATGACAGTCGGCGATGAAAGAATTCTTGGCAAAAAAACAACGGTCGCTCGTGAGGCGATTGTCGAGTGGCTTCGAAGCGAGGGCCTGCTCGAAAAAGAAGAAGAAATTTCACAGAACGTTTCTACGGCAGAACGGACTGGCGGCATCATCGAGCCGCTGCCGAAGCTTCAATGGTTCATCGATGTGAACAAGCCATTTACAATTCCTCATTCTGAAATTAAAAATATCGCGAGCGGATCTCAGGTGACGCTGAAAGATATCATGAGAACGGTCGTGGAAAACGAGCAAGTAAACATTCTGCCCGACCATTTCAATAAAACGTACTTCCACTGGATTGAAAATCTCCGCGATTGGTGCATCTCGCGGCAAATTTGGTATGGGCATCGCATTCCCGTTTGGTACCGCAATGATGAAATTTATACGGGTATTGAGGCGCCTGAAGGCGATGGCTGGACACAAGATGAAGATACGCTCGACACATGGTTCTCTTCAGGACTCTGGACATTCTCGACAATGGGCTGGCCGGAAAAAACGAAAGATTTGGAAATCTATCATCCGACCGATGTTCTGGAAACCGGATATGAAATTCTATTTTTCTGGGTCGCGCGCATGGTGCTTATGACCGGCTATGCGTTGGGCTCAATTCCCTTCCACACAGTATATCTGCACGGCACAGTCCGCGACGCGCAAGGCAGAAAAATGTCGAAATCGCTCGGCAACGGCATCGACCCGATCGATGTGGCTGAGAAATTCGGCGCAGATGCGGGACGCATGGCGCTTATCATCGGGAACACGCCGGGTACTGATTCACGAATCTCAGAAGATAAAATCAAGGCGTACAAGAACTTCGCAAATAAAATCTGGAATGCGACACGATTCGTACTTTCAAATATTGATGAAAAAAATATAAAAGAAAAACAAGAAATCACAGAAGCAGATCAGAAATTATTGCTCGAGCTTCAAGGAGTAGCGGCTGATGCGACAAAAGATATTGAAGAATACAGATTCT
>CAZSEN010000047.1:0-4870 GCA_964605995.1 uncultured Candidatus Saccharibacteria bacterium
TATGATATGCTTTTTTTGGACCTTTAAAACTGAATAGAAACCAAAAACAACCGTTATGAAAACAATCTGGAATTTCCTCGTCAGCGTCGTAAGAGCAATCTTCCACACCACCCCGAAACAAACGCTTCAGCCGTCGGTTGATGAAAACGGCAGAGAAGTAAAACCAACACGAACCGCCCGCGACATCATGGGTAAGAATTTTTTCGGCATCGAAGAAGCGATGAAGTATTTCAAGATCAAACCGACTGAGGCACAGCTTGCCGCATTGGCCCACATTCCGTTCACGGCGGAAACGCTTGAAGTATGCAAACATACGCATGTTCTGGTTTCGGTATTCCCCGTTTCAATTTCGGAAATTCGCGCCATGCACCCGCATCTCTTTCGTAAAGACATCAAAGCGCTTCGTCCAAAGGGAACAGTAACAAAAAGGGCTGATGAAGAAGCTGGCTGGTATTTGATCAGAAAAAGTGCGAACCCAGGAGCTTATTTTGATAACCCTAAAATGCAACAAGCTGTTTTAGGGAGAAATAATGTCATACCGAGCGCCCGCATCATGGTCTATACGATTATCGGAGATTATCTGATGGGCGGCAAGGACAAAAGAATCTTGGCGTATTCATCAATTCACTTTGATCAAAATTCAAAAGATCGAAGGGTTGTTATTGGGCCTTTTGGTAAAGATGGCCTTGCCATCAATTACTACGGAACTTCTTTCCGGCCTTCCCATCCTGGAATCTGCATGGCTAAAAAAACAGAAAAAGTTCTTGTTCTTTAAACTCTTGAGAAATCTCAAGAGCGACTCCCTGACAAATTTGTCGGGGAGTTTTTTTATCCCATAACTCTAAAGTGAGGATTTCTTGTTTGAAAAGCCTTGCGCAGCGCGACTGGCAAGGGCAATGAAAAGTAATTTGTTTTACTTTTCATTCCGATTCTGCCTTTTGGCAGAAATTGCCGATGTGAGCGTAGCGAGCAGGCAATAGGACAATTTTTCAGCAGAAAATATGCGTGCTTTTCAAACAAGAAATCCGAGCGCCATTTGACATTTATCCTCCATTTGCTCTACTTAAGGTAGAAATTCATTTAAAATCAAAGACCATGAGCGCGCGTTCAGTCATTTTTATTATCCTTTTGTCCGCCGGCGTCAGTTCATTCGCAAAACCGCCTGATTTCAGCTTCGGACCGAGAATCGGCATCGGAAGGTGCAGATTTACAGACATGCCGAAATCAGGCGAGCCGGGCGTGGCGCTTCAGGCGTCAATTGAGGCAAACTGGCAATTTAAAAAATTTTTTGCTGTTGAATTTTCTCCCGGGGTCAGCTTATATAACGCGAAGATCAAAAAATGGGTGCAAGATGGCACAAATAATCTGGGAGGTCCGATGCTGTATTTTTACAAGGACATCTACAGCATTTATAGCGTCGAATTTCCTCTAGCGGTAAAATTCAGCGTCAGATATAATAAATTTTCTCTGCATGGATTTTTTGGCCCCGGCATCGGGCTTACCATGGGAGGCACTCATTCAAAAATATTCGACGACAAGGCGTACAATCCAGGCTATAGCGGCCACTCGATGAGAGATCTCCAAAGTTCGTTTTATCTGTATGCCGCCGGCATGGGAGTGGAGTTTCAGTCCAAAAGAGGAATTTGGGGGATTGATTTTCAAATACAGCACACAGGCCCCATCGCAAAAAGCGACGGCTCGGAATTTTCCGCGCAAGGCGCTACAATCGGCATCAGCTGGAAATTAACTGATCCATAGCGACCCTGAATCAAAAAGACCCGACAATTGTCGGGTCTTTTATTTTGGCGGAGGCGGGAGGAATTTCTCCCGCGACTCAAACCTCGCCGCCACTCGGTTTGGTCTGGGCACCGCCTCGCGGTCTCGCAAGCTTGCTCGACATCGCTCCGGCGTTCGAATCTCCATGCAAGCTATTCGCTTGCTCGCTCCTGCGGAGGCGGGAGGATTCGAACCCCCGATACCTTACGGTATGCCGGTTTTCGAAACCGGTGCATTCAACCACTCTGCCACGCCTCCGTATATTCACTTTGTTCAAACGGAGGCCGCGCTTTGCGGGTTCCGTGGCAAAGTGGTTCTCTCGCTTTGCTCGCGGGCAGAAGCAAAATAAATTGCTTCTGCCCCATCTCTGCCGCGCCTCCATATTGACTACAACAACATACTAGCATTTTTGCTTTTTTAATAAAAACTGGTATATTGTCTATGTCTTTTATACAAGAAATTTTAATAAGGCCCTATCGTCTAACGGTTAGGACATCGGCTTTTCAAGCCGGTAATCCGGGTTCGATTCCCGGTAGGGTCACAAAGCGAATACATGGAGCTTTGTGACGGCTGGAGCGCGGTGGCGCGAGGCGGGGTCGCAGAATTTTTCAACAGAAAAATATCTGTGACCACAAAAGCGATTATCCAAGTGTTGGCAAGAAATTATTTGTAGCCACAAATATCTTTTTTAACAAATTATAATTATAACATTAACAAAATAGTCATAAATCCATGACCCAAAAAACAAAAAAAATAATCATAAATTGGATTATTATCATCGCAGTAATCGGCGCGTTCACCTCTCTCTTTGTCTATAGCGCAAGCAAGCCGGGCAAGCTCGACTCATTCGCAACATGCCTGAAAGACAGCGGCGCGGAATTCTACGGCGCATTCTGGTGTCCTCACTGCAAAAATCAAAAAAATATGTTCGGTAAATCCCAGAAGCTCCTTCCTTACGTGGAATGTTCCACGCCAGACGGGAAAGGTCAGCTTGATATTTGCACGGAGAAAAAAGTGGAAGGATATCCGACATGGATATTTGCAGATGACACTCGCGCAACAGGCGAAGTTCCTTTGACGGACCTCGCTGAAAAAACCGGCTGCTCTCTGCCTCAATAATCAAATCACCCATGACGATTTTTGCTTCAAGTTTCAGCCTCATTATTTCTTCTGCCGCAATCCTCGGGCAAGCGCTTGTTCTCGCATTGATCGCCTCTTTTGTATTCAAAAAAGACTGGCATCTTACTCTTTTTGCAAAAAAACACGCCGTGCTTTTGAGCTTCCTAACTGCGGCAAGCGGCATGGTTGCGAGTCTTGTATATTCAAATATCATCGGGTTTCCGCCATGCTCTCTGTGTTATATACAAAGACTTTTCCTGTATCCACAAGTGGTTATTCTCGGCATTGCCCTTTTTAAGAAATCTTCGGGACTCATCCGCGCATCAATCGGCCTTTCTGCTTTTGGCACAGCAGTTGCCGTGTATCATTACTATGGACAGATGTTCAATGCTGACGCTCTCACATGCAACATATCAACGAATGGCGCATCGCTATGCGCGCAGGTACCTTTCATTGAATTCGGATATATCACGATTCCAATGCTCTCAATCACATCTTTCATTCTTATCATTTCTCTTTTAATGAACAGAGAGAAAAATAAAACCTCCGCATAGAAATATGTGCAGAGGTTTAGTTGCTTTCAAATCGAAAAGATTTATTTGGGCCACCGTCTTTTGTAATGTAACGAACAAACGGAAAATTGATATCGCTCTCGTCATCAACTTCTTTGAAGAAAAAAATGTTTTTCTCCGTTGACTTCTGAGGAATGAAAGAATCGATCACTATATCAAATCGGTCTTCCTCGTCAATTGAACGCAGATATGTGATTGCGTATCTTAAAAAAGCTGATTTCCTTTTTACACTCAAAACAACAACAAGAGTCGGCGATATATCAAACAATCCAACAATAGACAGAAGAAAACCAATCTCATCATCAGTCAGCTCACGTTCGCCGGGATTTTCTTTCGGCCACTGCTCATCAAGAATGGAGACCCACGAGGGTTTTGACGATTCGAGGATTTTTTGCGTCTCATTGCTTAAATGAACGATTTTTCCCTTCCCTTGTGGCGGAAAAAAGCTCTGCAACACTGGGTCGTCATATATGATGACAATCATCTTTTTTTCCATATGGATGATATTAATTGAACAAGAATGATTCTGTTCTTAATAATACTCCTTCGTTTTTAAAATTCAAACACAAAAAAAGCGGCACGTTTATCGTGCCGCTTTGCTATCTTATCCCGCTTCTCTTGTTATTTTCATCCCTCACTTTTACTGCCTGTTCGTAATTCTCGTCAACATTGAACTTTTTCATAAGCTGATCAAGTTGCATACTTGAAAATTTCGAATAATCGCCGGTCTTGATGGCCTCCTGTATATCCATATCGGAAATCTCAATCTCTTCAGGTTTTTTGAAGAAAGATTCCTCTTGTTCAAGCTCGCCGTCGTTAAAATAATTTATAATCATCCAATCCTCTTCCGGAGTTTGTTCAAGAATAAACATATTCTTTTTGAGCGCTTGTTTCCTGTCTTTCTCAAAATTACAGACGATGAGGTTCAATTCTCTTTCATTATGCTGGTTGAAATTATTGACGCAATCAAGAAATGAATCAATTCTTTTTTTATCTATCGCGACAATAATAACATAATAAAAATCCTTGAACTCTTTCAGGATCGAGTATAAAAACTCCTGATATATTTCCGTCGGAGCTTTTGGTTGTTCCCATAATTCATCCGGCGGATATATAACTCCGACATCAAAAACTTTATCAAGAGCCTCGAGCGCCCTGTTGCTTACATATAAGACCGGCTCATTTTCATCGGCTTCGCAATACGTTTTTACAGAATTTTCTCCCAAAGGAGAAACAATCAATACCTCTCTCATGGTTTTCGGTTTTTAATGGGCAAAATAATTTCTGCGTTTATACTACCATTGATTCAAAATAAGTCAATGAAATGTTCGGTATTGTCATAATGACTTATTTTTTGTAATCTAAGTAAATTAGTAGAAAGTTTATAAAGTTCTTAAAGTTAT
>CAZSEN010000048.1:0-4780 GCA_964605995.1 uncultured Candidatus Saccharibacteria bacterium
CTGATTTTTGAGTACGGGGCGAGAAGTGGTTTAATGACGCGATTATTATTCAATATATATCAATTTTTACAACAAACTATGACTAAAAATATAACGATCTTCAGCACACCGACATGCGTATATTGCAACATGGCAAAAGCATGGTTCAAGGAGAATAATATTTCATATCAAGAATATAATGTTGCGTCTGATTTGGAAAAAAGGAAGGAAATGGTGGAAAAAACCGGACAAATGGGAGTGCCGGTGATTTTAGTCGACGATGAAGTGGTAATCGGTTTCAATAAGCCTCGACTTGAGCAGCTTCTCGGCATTTAATTTTGTTAAATGTTAAAAATGTTCTACTATATTAAAAAAACACCTTATTGGTGCTTTTTAATTTGTCCCCGTAGTTCAATGGATAGAACAGCTCCGTCCTAAGGAGTAGATGCACGTTCGATTCGTACCGGGGACACAAAACAAAGAAAAGCGCAGCAGGGCGCTTTTCTTTGTTTTGTGTCGGGCGGAGCTATATTTTTTCAGTAGAAAAAATAGCGAGCCGGGGTCGAGAAAATTTTTGTGCGTCGGCACGGAAATTATTCGTGACCACAAAGAGGTCGAGAGTCGCAGGAGATTCGTACCATGGATACAGTATTAATTTCTACTCGAAATGAATCTTAAGATTCTTATCCTTAAAAATTTTTTTCAATTTCGGATAGTGATCGATTCCTCCTTTTGAATTCAAGATATGCTGCGCTTCGTTTCGCGCCGCTTCAACCATCTTCATGTTCCTAATCGCCTCCATGCCGATGTCTGTGATGCCCCATTGCTTCATGCCGGCCATGTCGCCCGCGCCCCGGAGAGTCAGATCAAGTTCGGATAATTCAAATCCGTTCTTTGCGGTTTTGAGCGCTTTCAGCCGATCGATTGATTTTTTGGTTTTAGCATCTGAGAAGATATAGCAGTACGATTGATGCTCGCTTCGCTGCACTCGTCCGCGAAGCTGATGAAGCTGGGCTAATCCGAAGCGTTCGGCGCCTTCAATGATGATGACCGTGGCATTCGGCACATTGACGCCGACTTCCACGACAGAAGTGGAAACCAGAATCTGAATCATTCCTTCAGAAAAATCTTTCATCACTTTTTCTTTTTTTTCTTTCGTCATTTTACTGTGAAGGATGCCGATTGTTTCTCCGTGAAAGATTTCTTTTTCCAAGCGCTTCGCTTCGGCAATGACGGATTTCGCATTCAGAGCATTTTCTTTTTCAGGCTCCGGCTCATCAATCCGCGGGCAGATAACATAGACTTGCCGCCCGTCCTCGATTTCTTTCCTGATTTTTTCGTATGCGTTTCCGCGCTCATTCGGGGGGATGATTTCAGTAATCGTCTGTTTTCTGCCGTGAGGCATTTCGTCCAAAAGCGTCAGATCAAGGTCGCCATAGATAGTGAGGGCCAGCGTTCTCGGAATCGGAGTGGCGGTCATGGAAAGGAAGTGGGGAGCGAATCCTTCTTTTTTCGCAAGCGCGGCGCGCTGATTGGTGCCGAATCGATGCTGTTCATCTACAAGCGCCAAGGCAAGATTTTTGAATTTCACTTTCTTCTGGATGAGTGTATGCGTGCCGAAAAGAATCGGAATCTCGCCATTGGCGACCCATTTTAAAAGCTGAGGCTTTGAAATATCCGTCCATGAATGCGGCGATATCTTCGAGGGGAATTTACGCGCGGTGTTTCCGGTGATGAGCCCGACGCTCATGTTTAAGTGGGCGAAATACTTGATGAACGATTCGAAGTGCTGCGTTGCAAGGATTTCAGTCGGCGCCATATATGCGACTTGCAGATTGCCGAAATTCTGTCCGGCAGGATGATTTTTTACGACAGCATATGAAGCGGCGGCAGCGACCATCGTCTTACCCGAGCCGACGTCGCCTTCCAAGAGCCGCGACATCGGATGCGCTTTTTTCAGGTCATTCGAGATTTCCTCGATCGCTTTTCTTTGCGATTTTGTAGGCGTAAAAGGGAAGCGGGAAACGAATTCATCGATGTCTTCTTTCTGTACGCCTACGTTGAATGTTTCATTCTTCTGATATTCCATTTTGTCCCGATGCCGCGAAAGCTGAATGAAAAAAACTTCTTCGAACGCAAATCGCTTCCGCGCCGATGCCGCATCATTTTCGTTTTTGGGAGAATGAATCCAGATGAGCGCAGTCTTCAGCGTTGGCAGATTGTATTTCTTGATGATTTCCTCCGGGATATATTCTTCAAGCGCCTTGAATTCGTCGCTTGTGATGAGTTTTTTTATGTGATGATACATCCATTTCGAGGTAATACCCCTCGTTTCCGGATATACTGGGTACAAGAAATTTTCTTCTGAAGTTTTTTTATTTCCAAAAAGGCTTGAACGTGAAAGCGGCAAATCAACCGTATTTTCAACTTCAGGATTTGCCATATACGCACCGCTTTTTCCGCCGGTGATTTTACCGGTTAATTTCACCATCTGCCCCTCGTGCGCCATTTTTGCCATGTATGCTTGATTGAACCAGATGATTTTTATTTTCCCGCTCAAATCCTCAAGCATCGCTTCGCCCATGGGAATTTTCCTTCGGAATGCTTTGCGGGTTTTCAGATTGCTGATTTTTCCATAGATGGTCGCCAAATCGCCGGGCGAGACATCTTTGATCTGCTTGATTTCACCCATGTTGCCATAGCGGGAAGGGAAGTAGAAAAGGAGGTCTCGCAGCGTGTGAAGACCGAGCTTTTTGAGCGCGCTTTTTTGCGAGTCAGTTAAGCGGAAATTATTTATTATGAGAGAGTTGAGTTCCATGATTTTCATTTTATAGCACTTTGTCTTTATATCAAATTGTAGTAAGATTTTTTCAGATCTTGATTTTTAAAAACCAAAAATATGCGTACATGAAAGAAATTTTAAAGTTCGTTTCGGAAAAAGACGGTTTTAGGACTTATGAATTGATAAAAGATAGCACTTTTACAGAGATGTTTGACTCGCTTTTAAAAGAACGCGACAAGCTTTGCTTATTGAAAATTAATAAAGAAGAAAATGTAGATAAAAAAGTCCATGATTTCATTGAAATCTACCCGGATCTGTTCCGGAAAAAAAATAAGTACAGTTGGGTTTTCTTCCTTATTCAACAAGGTAATGAATTCTTTGTCGCCTTTGAAGTTGCGTGTGATGATGGGTCACTTGTGGTGTTTGCGCCTCATCTCGATTATGTTGGAATATGGTTTGCCTTACGACACCATTATATAGTGGTCCCTCAGTGGTTGTTTGTGTAAAGTTTTAACAAATTAAAATCTCCGACAATGTCGGAGATTTTTTATTTCCCGATCGTCTGCTGTATTTTTTGTGAGAGCTCATCAAGCGTGAAGTTCGCTTTGACCATGAATTCTTTCACTCCGAGGTCTGTGGCGCGCTTGATGTCTTTCTCTTCAGAGAGGTTTGAGAAGACGATGATCGGAACTGATTTAATAGTTCCTTTTTCATTTATTTTTTTTAGGATTTCAAATCCGTCCACATCAGGCAAGAGCAAGTCTAAAAGAATCAAATCCGGCTTCAGTCCGTCCAGTATCTTGAACGCCTCCGCGCTATTACCGGCGCCGAAAACATCGTATCCCTCGCTGCGGAGTTTACGCGATGCGAGGCCTTGGAGAAAGCTGTCGTCTTCTATAATGAGTATCTTTTTTGCCATGTGTTCATTATATCACTTTTAAAATGTCTGCAAAAATTATGCAATGGGGATAGTGAAATGGAATGTCGTGCCTTTATCCTCTTCGCTTTCAAACCAAATATTTCCGCCGTGGCGATCGATGATATGCTTCGTTGTAAAAAGCCCGATGCCCGTGCCGGCCGGCATTCTTGTCTCAGCATTCTTGGCGCGGAAATATTTATCGAAAATCTTCTCCTGATCTTCGGGCGCTATTCCGATGCCATTGTCTCTTATTGAAATTTCAACAAAATCTTTCTGTGGTTTTATGGAAATAAAAACTTTTCCATCGCCGTCGGTGTACTTGATGGCGTTCTCAAGCAGATTCTGAAAAACAATCCGCATCATATCATCGTCGACGCGAACGTGAGGAATTTTTTCTTCAGGTTTTTCAAGAATAATTTCAACGTGATTTTTGTATGCTTCGCCGGAAAAATCAAATACTATATTTTCAATCAAGCGTATGATATCTTCCGCTTTGAAAACGCATTCAAGTTCCATCTCTTCTTTTTTGTTCGCTGCAAGCATTCCGCCCACGAGTTTTATCATCCGCTCATTCCTCTCATACATTTTTTCGATATATTCTTTTTGTTCCGGCGTAAGCTCGCCCAAATCTTTATCGACAAGCATCTTAAAAATCCACTTCATGGCGGTGAGCGACGTGCGTAACTGATGGGCATTGATGGAAATGATATCCGCCCGCATTGCGTTCAGCTTTTTAAGTTCGCCATTCTCCCTTTCAAGCTCTTTTGTGCGGAATAATTTTCTTAGCATAGCTCCATTATGTCTTTTTTAGGCAAATATATCAATTTTTTGTCTTGATTTGTTTAATTCGGCATTTTTTAGAGAATAAGCGGACTCAGTTATCAACAGGCAAGTACTTTTCATCCTTGTCTATATATAGAGAGAGTAATAAAATATATGTATTACTACTGTAGCTGTGTCAAAGAGCATCAAATGAACAAATTAAATAAAAAAATTCTCTTTGTTTTGGGAATATTTTTTTTATTATTATCTTTTTCTTTTCATAAAGCTGAGGCGACCACATGTACGAGCGGATCGGCATGTACCGGTGGGTCGGGAAG
>CAZSEN010000049.1:0-4721 GCA_964605995.1 uncultured Candidatus Saccharibacteria bacterium
TTTTTTCCCAGAATTTTCTCTTTAAGACTGACAAAAGGCAAGCGTGGAAGCTTGCCTTTTGTCAGTCTTTTTATTGATATGCCTTTGCTGGAATAGTCCATCATTAAGAAATTTTCCCTAGCTTTTTCATCTTCTCCGATTCTTTTCTTCTGATGATCCTTTTGAGCGCTCTGTTTTTCATGGAAAGCTTCGATTCAGGCCTCTCGCTGTATCTCTTTCCTTTTACCTTCTGGATGATGCCGGATTCCTGCATACGCCTTGAAAACTTCCGGAGAACGGTGGCGTTGTTTTCGTTTTGGTTTTTCTTCACTTCGATGTTTATATTTCTCATATCGAGTCAGAGTTTATCATACTAATAATTATTAGGCAAATTCGGCAATACAATGCCGGGCAAACAAAAATCCCTCTCCAGCTTAAGCTGGAGAGGGATTGATAAAGACTTATCTGATGAGGCTCACATGGCCGATATATGACCAGGCATGATCGCCTCTTGTTTTGAAATTGATTGTCCACACATACACATCTTCCTGAGCTACTTCTCCATTTTGGGATCCGTTCCATCCGACAGCGATATTATTCGTTTTAAAGACAAGATTTCCCCATCGGTCGAAAATCAGAAATTCATAGCTTTCCAAACTTTCCTGAATCAAAACAGTTTGCGGCATAAAGACATCATTGTTGCCGTCGCCGTTAGGAGTAAATGCATTCGGGATGAATATCGGCCCGATGACTTCCACTGTAATTGTTGCGGAGGAAGCGCACGAGGCTGCGCCTGTTCCTATGACTGTATATGTCGTCGTCGTTTCCGGACTCACGGTAATGCTTGCGGTCGTATCGCCGCCCGGCAGCCAGAGATATGACATCGCTCCGGTTGCAGTAAGGGTTGTTTGTTCGGAAATTGCGATTTGGGAACTGGATGCGGATATCGATACCACGAGATAACTCAAAACAGTTATCGTCACTGAATCTGTTATTCCGTCCGCGGTGTCGCAGCCGATGTATCCGTAGACGGCATAGGTTGTCGTAACAGTCGGCGTCGCAATAACTGTCGAACCGACAGTATCGTCAAGTCCCATTGAAGGAGACCATATGTAATAATCCGCCCCGCTTGCCGTCAGCACAGCGCTTTCTCCAATACATATGTCCACGTCGGGGGAGATAAGCAATGCCGCTGGCGGGCACGTCATGTCTTCCGCCATCAGAAAAACTCCGCTGTCATAATTGCAATCTTTCCCGTCCGCAATCATTATTTTTACATGATATAAGGAGCAAGGAACGACATTTGCCGATGCGACAATCGGTACAGTAAATCCATCATATACGATCGAGCTTCCAATTTGATTATCGATATAATACGAGGCATTGCTGGTTGCATTGACTGTCGAAACAGTTATCGGCACGATCGTATTCGGGATGACGGCAATGTTCAAATTCGAATAATTGCCGCCAGCCGGATTCAATCCGCTGACAAAAATACCAAAAGCATCATTATAATTTCCTACCCATTCGGGATATTCTTCCGAGCCAAATACGAATTTTATCGAGAATGTTTTGCAATAAGGCGTAACGTCAAATTCAAGGATACATACGTCAAGTGTCGCCTGATTTCCATTTATGCCGGAAAGAAGATTGGTGGGCATAGGAGGGTTGCCGCTGCAGGCGCTTGAAAAATTTTGGCCCGGGTTGTTGATATTATTCGCATTGCCGGAAGTGAGCACCGCGCCGGAGCTGAGGCCAAGGTTCGTCGTATTCCCATTTGTGAATATTCCGGCAGAACCGGGACTGCTCGTTAAAATCGCATTACTCACTGAACATCCGGCGCCGATAATCGCTTGCGCCATTTGAGTGGCCGTAACCGTCGTTGTGTTGATGTTGATCTGTGAATTCACCGCGCCTGCGCAAAGCGCAAGAAAGATGAACAAAAATATCTTTTTCATGTTGTCTGGTTTTTTAGTTGTGAATGTTCTTTTTCTGGTTTGAATACTACAATATTTAGGGGGAGAGTCAATGGGGCGCTTCGCAAATCATATTTTAAAAAAGTCCTCGGGTCGCGTCGCTTTTGAGGGAATATTGTTTTGGTAAAAACAATATTCCAAACAAAGCTAGCTCAACCAGACATTTTTGAAAACATGATTTACTCCGCTGAGATGTAAGAAATTCGAGTAATATTTGACTTCCTAAATAATTAAGGTAATCTATGGACGGAACAAAACATTCTTTAAAAAATAAAAAATATGAATTTTCCTGAGGAAATCAAAAATAAACGTTCAGAGTTGATACAGCTTATTCGTGATTATGCCAAATCCCAAAAAGATCTCTGGCAGCAAGTCCCTTATCTTGCGCTTCAAGCTGACGGTCGCGGCGGATTTTCTGATGCGTATGGAGCATGCTACCACGAGGGATATTGGACAATTTTTTCCAGCCAAATGCATTCAATCGGTGGCTACAGTGTTATCGTTGATTGTGAGACAGGCGAACTTGTCTATCCCTACAAAAAAGGACCTGCACCCGACCATTGTCTTCTTTTAATAAATATAGAGGAGCTCGATGCAGAAAAAGTTATTGCGCAGTTAAAAAAACGCGCGAAGTCGAAAAATAGTAAGATTATCTATTTCGGCGATGAAGCTTGTAAAACTCCGGAAGAATGGCGGGAAAAACAAGCGCAAAAATATGGCATCCGACCTGATGCATATACGCGACCTGACGAAATCAGGAAACGCGTTACTGCCGGTGGTTGATCGTATTCGATTCAAACGCGACAATTGTCGCGTTTTTTAATTTTAGAGTAAATCATCCGGGTCGACATGCACGCTCCATGACGGCGGGAGCGAGAGGAGTTTGTCGCCGAGTTTCTGATCAAGCCCATTTTTCCCATGCAATGCTTCAAGTGACCATAGTTTTCTGTCTAATTTTAAAACGATATTGATGGAGTAGAGACCGCGGGTCTTTGCGGTAAATGCGTGAAAAATATCAGGCTCATATTCGGCAAACAGCTCCGCCGCTTTTTCTTTGATGCTTTCAATCCTTTCTTTGGAGTCGCGGCAGTTTATTTTGATCAGCGTTTTGTATGGAGGGTAATTGAATTTTTTCCTGTCAGCCAGCTCGTCGCGGAAGAATTGCAGCAGATTACCCCCGATTATCGATTGAAGGATTTTTTCATCAGGATTTTTCGTCTGAATAACGAGCTTTTTCTCAGTGTATGATTCGAGCGCTAAAAGCAGGTTGAGTATTTTTTCATTCATCTTGAAGCTCGGAATGCTCATCAGAGAATCGAGAGAGACCACGGCAGTATGCTCGACTTTTTCCTTCAAATAAAAGAGCGCCATTTCCGTGCCGACCAAAATGCTTCCCAGATTCTTATAGAATTGCTCCGCTACTTTCAGCCCTTGTTTCTTCGTTGTAATCGTTTCTTTATCGATCTTGAAAATGGGCTGCTTTGGAAACAGCTTCTTCAATTCTTCAAAGACGATTTCCGTGCCGATGCCGAGCGGAACCAGATTCCAGCTTTTGCAATTTTCGCAGGTCATTTCAGACTTCTTTTTCTTCTTGCATTTATTGCAGGCGAAAATCCGAGTCGCTTCTTCTTTGCCGTAGAGCACCAACGGCGCGCTGCAGAAATCGCAGATGACGGTATTGCCGCAGTCGTTGCATGCGGTAATCGGCGCGAGTCCTTTCCGAAGCGCAAACAGAAAGATATTTTTTTTATTTTCCACGGCGTCCCGTATGAGCCCGATAACGGCCTTGCTTATTATCGGAAATTTTTTGCCGCCCGCTTTTGCATTCTCCTCCTTTTCTTTCCGCATATCGACAATTTCTCTTTTGATCGATCGCGGAAGGCTGTATGAGAGGGAATTGAGCTCGGAGAAGTCACCTTCAAAATGTTTCCACAATGTTTCGACTCGAAGAAATGTGTCGGCAACAATAAGCTTGATTCTCGATTCTTTCGACAGAATTTCCGCGAATGTGCGTATATCCGCGTATGGACGCGCCGGGAGCTTGTATGCCGCCGAGCTTTCTCGCTCCACGACGATAGTACTGATATCATGCCGCGGAATGAACAGATATGGGCCGGTGCCGATAATCAAAACGGGATGTTCGGTCGTCACGGCGCCATTGAATCTCCTGATGATTTCTTTGTCAGAAACATTCCCGTGAAAAACGAAGGAATATTCTTCAATGCCTTTCGAGAGCGCTTCGGCGAATTTTTCGATTTCATTGATTGTCGGCAGGCAGATGAAGACCGATGATTTTTTGGCGAATGATTCCCGGATGAATGTCTTATAGAAAGCGAGGCGCTCTTCAAGCGGCGCTTGAAAGACAAGATTATCCTGTTTGAGGTTGCTTGTTTTCATGGTTTTTCTCTCGACGGTTTTTTCCAGATGCTCGTATTCATCAAGTATTATTTTCGGCAGGAACGAATAGAGCATGCCGCCTGTCGTACCGGTAAAATATTTCTTCGCTTCCGTGACAGCTTTGAAGAATTCCGGCGATATCGGAAGAGGGCCTTTTATCTTTTCAATTTTTCTCAGATGAAAGGCGGATGATTTGACGAGCGATTTTGACGAAACCAAATCCTCGGTTGATACGACAACCGCATCGATGATTTTCTTCCTTACTGGAACGGAAACAATCGTCCCCGGCTCGATATTTTTCGAGGTGAAATACGTGAGATCTTCCATATAGACGCCCTGAGAGAGGGGGATGACGGTGACGATTTTCAT
>CAZSEN010000050.1:0-4498 GCA_964605995.1 uncultured Candidatus Saccharibacteria bacterium
TACGATGCAATTAGTCAAAAAGAAAAAGCAATCGAATTCGATTGCTTTTTTTAATTCGCCTTTTCTATCGGCAATTTCCTCACTGTTTTGATTGCCGCGATTTTTGTAAAAAATGAATACCATATCCCGCCAAGCTCAATGGATTGGCGTACAAAAATCATTTTAGGATCCAGCGCATCCCGAATACCCACTGTTGAAATATTCAATCCGTTTTGCTTGAACAGAAATTGCAAACCAGCCTTATCGCTTTGTTTGCAGAAAATAAAGCGCTCAAGATTCAGTTTGAACGAAGGAGGTTCCCTAAGAAGCTCAACCACATTTATGAGCACAGGATAATCAGTTTCCCGAAGAATAAAATGCTGTTGGAGCATCATATTTTCCGGAATCTCTTCTATCTTTATAATTTCAATTTTTAACCCTCCCTGTGTTTGATGATTTCTTTGTTCAATTTCTTTTTTGACTTGCCATGCCTCCTCTTCATTCACAAGCATAAACGCGGTGTTCTTGGTATCTCCTGGCAGAGTAAATTGCAAGGCTCGTATTTGGCTATCCCAGAACCAGCTCTTGTTACTTTTTAAGTCAGCCATTTTTTATTTTTTTGTGAACTTCCTGCTTTCTAAGATCATCCTAACATGGCTTTAAAACAGGCGCAAAACATAACTGATGAATCTCTAACGGGGTGTGGATAACTAAGTTGTTTTAGTGGGAACAAATGGTTTATAATGTAACCAAGTGGGAAGAAGTGGAATAAGAAATTTAAGCCTTATAAAATATATGCTAATTGGCGAATACATACACACAATGGACGACAAAAATAGGATTTCGCTTCCCGTTAAATTTCGAAAAGAAATGGGGAAGAGAATCGTCGTTGCGCCGGGCTTGGATAATTGCTTGTCCATTTTCACCTTGAAAGAATGGGAGAAGATTTCAGAGAAGCTCTCCGAGTCGTCGATGCTTGCTGCAGATAACAGAAGTTTCAACAGATTCATGTTCGGCGGAGCGGTTGAGATCGATGTCGACGCGATCGGAAGGATTCTGCTTCCGGATTTCCTGAAAGACAGAGCGAGCTTGAAGTCGAGAGTCGTGATGATCGGAGTTCAGAACAGAGTGGAAATTTGGAATGATCGGGCGTGGAGCGACTATAAGAAAGTTGTGGCTGATCGAGCAGATGCATTGGCGGAAAAGCTTGGTGCGGTCGGAGTGCTGTAAGTTATGACGCACAAGACAGTTCTTTTACACGAATCAATAGACGGTTTGGAAATAAAATCAGGCGATATCTTTCTTGATGGAACATTGGGCGGCGGCGGACATACCGCTGAGGTCTGCAGAAGATTCGGAAAGAATGTGAAGCTTGTCGGCCTTGATCTTGATACTGACGCTCTGGAGAGGACAAGAGAGAGGTTGGAGAAAATGGATTGCGAAGCGGTGCTGGCCGTTTCAAGCTTTCGAGATTTGGACAGAGCTCTCTCCGATCTTCAGATTAAAAAAGTGAATCGATTCCTTCTTGATCTCGGATTAAGCTCATATCAGCTTGAAGAGTCAGGAAGGGGGTTTTCTTTCAGAAAGAGCGAGCCGCTTCTGATGACGATGAAGAAAAATCCGGAAGCGAATGATATCACCGCAAAAGAGATAGTGAACAATTGGGAAGAAAATAACATCGCGGACATCATCTACGGCTACGGCGAAGAGAAGTTTTCCCGGAAAATCGCAAAGTCGATCGTGGAAGCGAGAAAATCCGGAGCGATTGAAACGACCGATGATCTAGTGAGGATCATTGAAAGCGCGGTACCGGCATCATACAGAAGACAGAAGCTTCATTTCGCCACCAGAACATTCCAGGCTCTTCGCATCGCAACGAATGATGAGCTGCGAAGCTTGGATGATGTCCTTCAAAAAGGATTTGAGCATCTCGAGCATGGCGGACGGATGGCAATCATCTCTTTTCATAGTTTGGAAGACAGGCTCGTTAAAAGATTTTTTAAAGAAAGGGAAAAAGAAAAAACCGCATTATTGATCACCAAAAAACCGATATTGCCGAAAGAAGACGAAATAAGAGAAAATCCCCGATCCCGAAGCGCAAAATTGAGGATATTGGAAAAAATTTGAAAATTATATGACAGTACATAAATTAAAAATAAATACGAATATTGTAAACAACGACAACTTGGAGCGGAAGCTGTTTTACGCGCTCGCATGTACGCTCCTCATTTTATTCGCTTCATATGTATACTTTTTGGGAAGCATAACATTCAATATCGTCCAGAGGAATTCGTTCAATGCTGACATTAGGAATTTGAGTTCGACTATTGGAGGTTTGGAGCAGGAATATTTATCACTTTCAAGCAACATAGACCTACGTCTTGCCGATAATCTCGGTTTCAAGGAAACCAAGAAATCTCATTTTGTATCCAGAGAGCCCTTGGCAAGAAATTTGTCTTTCAGAAGCGATGGCATTTAGTTTTCTATCAAGAATCAGAATAATATCCCTGGCGATTTTTTTATTTGCGCTTCTTCTGATAACGAAGCTTTTTTTCGTTCAAGTGGTGGAAAGCAAAAAATACAGCGAAAAGGCTGACAGGCAATATGCGACCCCGGCGGGAAACATTTTCGAGCGCGGCTCGATATTCTTCAGGCAGAAAGACGGGAATCTGGTCTCTGCCGCGACACTGACAACTGGATTTAAAATCGCCATCAATCCGAAGGAAATCGCGGACGCAGAATCTGCATATGGAACATTGAATGGCATTATTCCGATAGATCGAGGCCAATTCTTATCAAGGGCGGCCAAGAAGAACGATCCATATGAAGAAATCGCCACTAAGCTCACCAAAGAGGAAGCGGACAAGATAAATGAATTTCATATTCCGGGAGTTTATATATATAAGGAGAAATGGAGGTTTTATCCGGGCGGAACGCTTGCTTCGAATGCATTGGGATTCGTGGCATACGATGCTGATAATTTTTCCGGAAGATACGGGCTCGAGAGATATTACAATGACGTGCTTTCGCGGAACAGCAACGGGCTCTATGTGAATTTTTTCGCGGAAGTTTTTTCAAACATCAGCAATTCGATTTTCAAAGATGAGCAGAAAGAAGGCGACATCGTCACCACGATAGATCCGGTTGCTCAAAACATGCTTGAAAAAGAATTGTCCGGCGTCTTGGAAAAATGGAGTTCAGATTATGTCGGCGGAATAGTAGTCAATCCGAAAGACGGCTCGATTTATGCCATGGCGAATCTTCCGAATTTCGATTTGAATGATTTTTCCAAAGTGAAGAATCCGCTGACCTTCTCGAATCCGATGGTGGAAAACGTATACGAGTTCGGCTCAGTCATCAAAGCGCTGACAATGGCGGCAGGCCTTGATTCCGGCGCGGTGACGGCGGATACGACATATAACGATGAGGGATTCATCATTTTGAACAAAGCGCGGATAAATAACTTCGACAAGAAGGGAAGAGGCGTGGTGTCGATGCAGGAAGTGCTCAATCAATCGCTCAACACCGGCGTGGTGTTCGTCATGCAGCAGATGGGCAAAGAAAAATTCGCCGATTACATGCTCTCGTATGGCATCGGCGAGAAAACCGGAATCGACCTGCCGAATGAAACATCCGGCTTGATCAAGAATCTGACATCACCGCGGGAAATAGAATACGCGACCGCCGCTTTCGGGCAGGGAATCGCGCTCACGCCGATTGAAGCCGTGCGTGCGCTCTCTGCGCTGGCAAATGGCGGCATGCTGGTCACTCCGCACTTTGCGGATGAGATACAATATCAGGACGGCGGCTCCAAGAAAATAATTTACGGACCGGATAAGCAGATTCTCAAAAAAACGACTTCGGATGAAATTTCAAGAATGCTTGTGAATGTCGTGGACAAGGCGCTTTTGGGCGGCATTGTGAAAATGGAGCATTACAGCATTGCGGCAAAAACCGGCACGGCGCAGATGGCGCGAGAAGACGGCCGAGGCTATTACGATGACAAATATCTTCATTCTTTCTTCGGATATTTTCCGGCATATGATCCGAAATTTCTGATAGTCCTTTATAACATAAATCCGAAAGGCGTCGATTATGCGTCTCACACGCTCACATATCCATTCATAAATATGGCGAAATTCCTGTTGAGTTATTATGAGGTTCCTCCGGACAGATAATGGGGAATTGGAAACAGTTGCAACATTCGTATAAATTCGTAATATTGTCTAAGCATCATGAAAAACGCTTTCAAAAAAATAATAGTATTCATCCTCGAATGGCAGGCACGGCTTATCCTTAGGAAGTATAAGCCGAAAATCGTCGCCATAACAGGAAATATCGGCAAAACATCGGCCAAAGACGCCGTCTATGCCGTTCTTTCGAAATTCTATTTTGTGAGAAAGAGCCACAAAAGCTTCAATAGTGAAATCGGCATACCGCTCACTATTTTAGGAGTCGCAAATGCGTGGCAGAATCCGATTCTGTGGATTCAAAATATTTTGAAAGGCTTTTGGCTTAT
>CAZSEN010000051.1:0-4475 GCA_964605995.1 uncultured Candidatus Saccharibacteria bacterium
GAGGGCGGATTGATGGATTGGGCCCAAGCCGGTTATGATTTTGAAGGAAATCAAGCAAAGGAAATGAAAGATAAGTGGACTGGAAAATAAATTAAAATAGACAGTATGCAAAAAAATTTTATTCTCAATAAAAAAGCACTCGAAGTGGCTAAAACAATCAGAGTGCTTTGCGGACCGACCCGCTTTAAGATCGTCGTTCTTCTCAGGAAACATAAGGGCGGTTTGACTGTGACGGAGCTCGCTCATGCATTGAATGCGTCGCTTTCCAGAATTTCTCATCAGCTTAAAATACTCAAGAAAAATAATTTAGTCGAAGGTACTGGAAAGAATAGGGAGACACTATACAAACTGGCTGACCACAGACTGCACAATTACTTAAATAGTATTCTGAAATAAAAGGTATTAAACCTTTTGATTCGACTTTGACTCGGACGCCGTGTACGGATGTGCTCGTCCACGCGCTCTTCGTTCGTCGAAGTGAATAAGTTATCAACAAAAAAACGCCTGAGGCGTTTTTTTCGATCGGGGGGGTGATATAATAAATTCACATTTATTGAAATTTATTTCAACCATATTTCATGATAAATAAGATTATTAATTGGATCTCAATTCAATTATTGAAGCAAAAGAAAGAGCATTTTGCTACGCACTTTCTTATTGTTTTCTTTTTCATTTTGCCTCTTATGGTGATTGCCAGTTTCAGCATTATCAACAGTTACAAATCATTAACTAATTTTACGTTGGAGCGAAGAGATACTATTGCTTCTCTGGCGGGATCAACAATACTTGAAAGATTGGATGGAATTGTTAATGTCGGAAATTCTCTTTCGGCAAAAGTACCGTTTCTAAAATTGATTGAAGCCGGAGAATGGGAGGAGGCAATCAAACAATTAGAAATGGCTCCAAAAGACTTTTCATTTATAGAGAGGGTATCTCTTTTTGACAAGCAGGGCATCTTCCGATCAGCAACGAATCCGACAACGGAAATTACGGGCATGTACGGAAAAGATTTTTCTCATCGAGATTATTATCAAGGAGTGAGCAAAAACTGGGAACCATATGTTGGCGAGGTGATCAAACCGGCTATTCATCTTGACTACAACCTAGCTCCTGTCGCAATACCGATAAAAGCCGAGTCTGATAAAATTCTTGGCTTTCTGCTTCTATCAATAAAGCTTGACACTATTGCGGCATGGGCCAAGAATATTGATCTGGGCTCCGAGAGTTTTTTATATATCGTTGACCAAAAAGGGCATCTTGTAGTGCACCCCACTCTTCTCCCGGCAGAAGATGTTATTGATTTTTCTTCCGTGCCGACCGTGCAGAAACTTCTCAAAGGAGAACGAGGAGTGGAAGTTATCTTTAACCCAATTGAGAAAGAGGAAAGGCTGACTGCGTATGAATCGGTGTCCAAGTATGGATGGGGGGTAGTCTTAGTTCAACCAACGAAAATTGCTTTCACCGAGAGAAATCGCGAAATCATGAAGCTTTCCATTCTTTACGCGCTGATACTGCTCTTCGGCTTTGTTTTAAGCGTTTTATTCTTAAAACTTCTGCACTCCATAAATGACTATCGCCAAAAAGAGAAAATTTTACTTGACAGTATCGGTGACGGCGTTGTTGCTATTGACCGCTTTTGGAATATCACGCTTTGGAACAAGGCAGCTGAAAAAATCACCGGCTGGACGAAAGAGGAAGTGATGGGCAAACCGCTTAGGAATTTCCTTAAACTTTTAAGAGAAAGGGACAGAACGGAAAATATTGTTTTTATAGAAGAAGCGCTTATTTACGGCCAGGTCGGATTTTTAGAAAATAACACGGCTTTAATCGCCAAAGATGGAAAGGAAATACCGGTTGGCGATTCTGCCGCGCCGGTTTTTGATCCCACAGGACTGATAATCGGGGCAATTGTAATTTTCCGGGATATTTCTACAGAGAAAGAATCCCATTCGTTAAAATCAGACTTTGCCTATGCGTCACATCAGCTCAACACTCCGGCAACCAAAGTCCTTTGGAATCTTGAGAGTGCTCTTGAAGAAAATGATAATCAGAAGTTGAAAGAGAAACTTAAAATCGCGTATCAATCAGCAAAAAGCATTCAGAAGTTAAATATGCAGCTTTTTACTGTGTCAGAGATAGACCAGAAAATCATCATTCCCGTCCATGAGAATGTTAAATTGGTAGACTTTATTGGCGAGATTTTGAAAGAGTCTCAAGAAAAAATTAAAGAACGCAATGTTTCTATCAATATTGAGCCCATTTCCCCAGTGCTGGGCTTTAACACAGATACCAAAATTTTGAAAAGAATTTTAATGGAAATTCTTGAGAATGGCTTGAATTATAGTAAGTCCGGCGGCATGGTTAAGCTGAAAACAGCCACTCAAAATGACAGCTTTCTTTTTGAAATATCTGACACAGGCATCGGAATACCGGAAGATCAGCAAGCATTGGTCTTCACTAAGTTTTTCCGAGGCAATAATTTCAATACAACTGACATCTCTGGTGCTGGCTTGGGCCTCTTCATCAGCCGTGAATATGTCAGGTTGCTCGGCGGCAAGATTTGGTTTGAATCTAAAGAAGGGAAAGGTGTCACTTTTTTCATATCTTTGCCTTTAAAATGATAAAAATTTAGTTCCAGGAAATTGAAGGAATATAAATTGTCACATCGTTTGTTCTTTCAAACACAGTTTTAACATCCTATACGACAGCCCGCTTTTACGGGTTTTGTTGTTTTTGAGAGACTGCAGATTTTGATTGTAACCTGCTATACTTTCAATATGAAAAAAGGATTCAAGGGAAATATAGAAAAAGAGACTTTGGAAAATAATGATTACCGCCGCGTGCTCTACACTGCGGGGCATTCTCAACTCGTAGTGATGTCTCTTCGCCCGAAAGAAGAGATCGGTCTTGAAACACATGCCGGCAACGACCAATTTTTCAGATTCGAACAGGGGCAGGGCCGAGTCGCGGTCAATGAGACAATATACGATGTATCTGATGGCGATGCTGTCATTGTTCCCGCCGGAGCGCGGCATAATGTCATCAATATGTCAGAAACTGAAGATTTGAAATTGTACACGATTTATTCCCCGGCGCATCATAAAGACAGCACGATTCATCCGACAAAAGCCGACGAAACAGAAGAGCACTTTGAAGAAGGCGCAACGACAGAAAGATAATTTAAAAAATACCTTATTAAGGTATTTTTTAAATTCTGGAAGTTTTTGCGTCTCCTGTGCGATTTGATATCATCATCTACATGACTCAAAAGGAGGCGCTCTCTATTTTAAAAACCGGCGCGAATGTATTTCTGACCGGCGAGCCGGGATCCGGCAAAACGCACACGATCAATGAATATGTGCGGCATCTGCGCGGGCATGATGTCGAGGCGGCAATTACTGCGTCGACCGGCATTGCCGCAACGCATATCGGCGGCATGACGATCCATTCATGGAGCGGAATCGGCATTAAGAAAAAATTGGACAAATATGATTTGGATAAGCTGACATCGAATGAATATATCTCAAAGCGCATCCGGCGCGCTCGCGTGCTGATAATCGATGAAATATCAATGATGCCTCCCGAAACACTTTCGATGATCGATGCGGTATGTCGAGAAGTGATACAGAATCCTGAACCGTTCGGCGGATTGCAAGTTATCTTTGTCGGAGATTTTTTCCAGCTTCCGCCTGTCGTCAAAAGAGAAAGTGAAGAGCAGATGCAGACTATTTTTCTCGATGAATCGCAAGCGCGCTTCGCGTACGATTCTCAAGCTTGGAAGAATACCAAGCCAATCATTTGTTATCTAAGCGAGCAGCATAGACAAGATGATGACACATATCTCCAAATTCTTTCAGCAGTCAGAAATAATTCCTTTGAAGAAGAACACTTTTTTCACATTCAATCGCGAAAAATTGCAGGAACATCAGTGCCGGCAAATACGCCGAAACTTTTTTCTCACAATATTGATGTAAACAATGTAAATGATGAAATGCTCTCGCAGATTGATGCGAAATCGGAAACATTCACCATGTCGGGAGATGGGACGGATGCGCTCGTAGCGGCGCTGAAGAAAGGATGCCTTTCTCCTGAAGCGTTGACGCTTAAAATCGGCGCTGAAGTGATGTTCACTAAAAACAATCCGAAAGAAAAATTCGTGAATGGCACATTGGGCACTGTCGTCGGATTTCAGTTGGGAACAAGATATCCGATTGTACAGACGAGGAATAATCTGCGGATATATGTTGAGCCGATGGACTGGACTGTGGAAGAGAATGGCAAAATTCGCGCGAGGATCAATCAGCTTCCGCTCCGTCTGGCATGGGCGATTACGATTCACAAGAGTCAGGGCATGAGCATGGATGAAGCTGTGATGGATCTTGGCGATGTTTTTGAATATGGGCAGGGCTATGTGGCGCTTTCTCGGGTGCGACGGCTTTCAGGCTTGTATCTGCTTGGATGGAATGAACGAACGT
>CAZSEN010000052.1:0-3519 GCA_964605995.1 uncultured Candidatus Saccharibacteria bacterium
TAGGTGACTGGAGTTCAGACGTGTGCTCTTCCGATCTAGATGCGTCGGTTCTTCCAAGACGGACGTTCACTGAGGGTGGCAATCGATGAAAATGATTTTCAGTTCCGTGCGGTAATCTCCTGCCATGAAAACACCTTCAAGGTAGCAGACGCATGTGTGGGTCATTATAGTTACCACGACTCGCTGGACGATTAATAAAGCACCACAGAAAAACATAGAGCGCTCTTTTATTTAGAGCGCTCTTTTATTTTCTGTATGCCTCATCGTATCGCTTCCCGAGCGTGAAGAGGTCGGTCTCGCGGAAATGCGGCGCCATGAGCTGGAAAGCGATCGGTAATCCGCCACCCGGCGGCTCCACCAGCCGCCGCAGACGGCGGCCAAAACAGAAAATCATATATAATACCTTTAAGAAAAAATCCGGCGCGCGCAAAATCCAAAAATGTAAAGGCAATTTTTCTGCTCGGCTCCGCGCTACGCGCGGGCGGTGGGTTTTTCGGACGGCTCGCGGGCAAAAATTTTCCACCTCAAACTTCCCCAATTTTTGCCCGCTACCTTCATAAATCAATAGATTATGCTATTTTCATACTAGAAAAAACTCACAGTGAGTTTTTTCAAAATCAAGCACTTTTACAACCGAAAGGAGGTGAGAAGCGTGAAACTCAAACAAAGCCCGTTTCTGCATCTAGTACCTGTAGATGAGGAATATGCTGCTCTTTACAACAGCCTGAACCTGGAAGTTGCGTTTCTGAAAAAGGGTTTTATTGAGCAACACCAACAGGGGCAAGCGTTTATCAGCTCCGATGACACTTCAAAACGTATACTCCAACAGCTGAAAAAGCTCGGGCTCTTTATTGAGGAACAGGTTGATGGTTACGAGTTGTATCGAGAGTATCAGAAGGCCCTCGAAGATCCAGCCGTCAACATCCTTTACCTGCTACTCTCTGATGCCTGCAACATCCGTTGCCGATACTGCTACTTCTTGGCTCCGATGCCTCGCGGCTATCAATCTTCTCTTATGAAGAAAGAAACCATGATTAGGGCATTGGACCTTTTCACTCGTTGCGTGAAAAGAAGTGTCGCTAAGGGTCACCCTGACCAACACATCGTAATCTACGGCGGAGAGCCGACGCTCAATAAGAAGGCGCTTCTCGAAGCACTTCAATATATTGATGCGTTGAAAGAAAAAGAACTTCTCCCCAAGACGGTCTCGGTTACGGTAAACACGAACGGCATTCTCCTTGACGAGGAGATTCTTGTCCAGTGCAAGACAACCGGAGCGGTGGTGGCCATCTCTATTGATGGACCAAAGGAAGTTCACGACCAAATGCGCGTTTATTCTTCCGGAAAAGGCACGTTTGACGAAGTGGTTCGCTCATACCGGCTCGCACAACAGAGTGGTGTCAAAACCGGTGTCTGCGTAACCATCGACAGGCACAACCTCTTTCGGATGAAGGAAACGGTGCGGTGGCTTGCTGATGAACTCGGTGCGAAAGGAATGGGATTCAATATTCTCATCGAGAACACGACGGGGCAGACAACGGATGAACGCGACCACTACGCAGAAATCGTCGCTCAAGAGCTCGTTGAGAGCTTTAGGGTGGCGCGGGCAATGGGCGTTTATGAAGACCGCATGATGCGTCGGGTCAAGAATTTTCTTGACAAGGAACCGGTACTCTCCGATTGCGGCGGTTGCGGACTTCAAATGGTAGTGAGTCCAGACGGCAAGATTGGCGTTTGTCAGGCTTTCTGCGGCGGGAAAGAATTTTTCGTCACAGAGCCATTCGAAATGTTTGAGCCGGAATCTCACCCATTCTGGAGGCAATGGAGGAAACGTTCGCCGCTTGCCAACGAGACATGCAAAAATTGCATCGCTCTCGGTAATTGTGGCGGAGGGTGTCCGTATAATGCTTATCGAGCAAAGGGATCCATCGACGCCCTTGACGAGCGGTTCTGCGCTCACGCAAAAGCAACAACTCACTTCTTGATACGCGACTTGTGGGAAAAACAAAGAGAAAAACAAGCCGCGAGCAAGCAGTAAGTCAAGCGGGAGGAGAGTAATCTTCTCCCGCTATTTTTTTGCGCTTATGATAGATAATCCGCGTCTAATAAATTCCTCGGCATTTTGAGAATTTTTATATGTTTTTTCGAATTGATGGATGTAACGCAGATGGTCAGGATAAGGAATTACAAATTTTTGATTAACGATGTGGCGATATCGCGGAGATTTGAGCGCCACCACATTAAATATCTCCGAAAGGTCCCATAATTGATCTTCTGATAAATGTTGTATCTCTTTTTTTAGTTTCTTTTTGATAAAGTCAAAAAAAATAAAGTGGAGAAGCTCGTGAGTAATAGTATAAGCGGCATCAGCGAGCGGTTTTTTATAAAAAAACTGGAATGTTTTTGATTCCAAAAATCGAGGATTACAGTCAATTATGGAGGCGTAGGCGACATATTTTCCTTTCGGAAATCGGAAACCGCCGAAAAAATCTTCAGTTATGGCAATATATTCCTGCTCTTGTTTACGCCAAATTTTTCGTACGCTTTCTATTTTGTGGGACAATGCTGTTCTATGTATCCGATAATAATTATCAAAATAAACATGGATGGTTTTTCCTTTTTGTGCAACATCATTCAGTGATTTAATTGATTTAAGTTGCGGGTGTATCTTTACGATCCCTTCGCCAAAATCTATCCCTCCCCCGTGCACATTGAGAAATTCTTCGGCCATACGTTTATCAAGTTTTTTATTTAAATAAAAACGAAGTTTGTTCATATTTCAAATCTTAAATTCATTAGTAATGACTATCTTATCAAATTTCTAACAAATTTACAATTTATTTTAGAAAGAAAAAAGAGCAGTTTATAGACATACTCGGGTCTTTAGTGATGTCGTACTACTTGCACGGAGTGCATCTGCAGGAACCGCAGGCGCTACAGTCGCAGGGTCGTGCATTGACCGCATCCTTCAAGTCGATTTTTTCGGCGACTCGCGCGCGCGTCTCGGCATCGGGGACGACGAGAACTTCCAACTCATTCACGCTTCTCACCTCCTTTCGGTTGTAAAAGTGCTTGATTTTGAAAAAACTCACTGTGAGTTTTTTCTAGTATGAAAATAGCATAATCTATTGATTTATGAAGGTAGCGGGCAAAAATTGGGGGAGCCCGAAGGAGAAACGAAGTTTCCCTACGGGGTAAATTTGAGGGGGAAAATTTTTGCCCGCGAGCGTAGCCCCGCCGCCCGTCCGCCTCTGGCGGAGAGCCGAGCAGAAAAATCGCCTTTACCTTCTAGAAGGGATGGTATAATTTCCGCATGAATAAAAATCGGGTGGCGTTCTATGCTTTGGGGAATGCGGCGGTGGCGACGTGCTATGTGGCGCTTGTGGCGACTATCATGGGCGCCGCCGAGAAATTTGCAGGGAAAACACCTACCGTCCTTGCCGCAACCGGATTTCTCCTCCTTTTCTCCTATTCCACTGGCATCATCGGGATCGTGGTGTTCGGACGTTCAGTCATGTG
>CAZSEN010000052.1:3529-3916 GCA_964605995.1 uncultured Candidatus Saccharibacteria bacterium
CCTCGAGGGTAAGCGCGCGGATGCAGTAACGCTTGTAGTCTACACCATCAGTTTTCTTCTCATGATCACACTTGTGGTGTTTCTCTTTCTCGCCGCTTCGTAGCATGGGAACACAAACCGAAACTGCGGTCTTCGGTGGCGGTTGTTTCTGGTGCACCGAAGCGGTATTCAAAATGTTGAAGGGTGTAGTATCCGTCACGCCTGGCTATGCGGGCGGCTCGAAAGATTCACTACAAGCAGTTCCGACCTATGAGGCGGTATGCGGCGGGAAAACCGGCCACGCGGAGGTCATCAGAATTGAGTTCGATCGGTCATTACTCTCCTGTCATGATCGTCTCTCTGTCTTTTTCGCGACGCACGACCCGAGCGCTTTGAACCGTCAGGGAA
>CAZSEN010000053.1:0-3889 GCA_964605995.1 uncultured Candidatus Saccharibacteria bacterium
CTTGATTTGATGATTGTTGATTCGGGAAAAGAATTTGAAAAATTAGTGAAGCTTGCCCCGAAGAGAATAGTTTTTCATATCGAGGCATTTCCGAATCTGAAAGAATTTCTAGAGAATCTTGATCCATATTACAAAGAAAATATCGAGTTTGGCGTGGCGATAAATACGACTACGCCGATTGAGGCTATTTTTCCGATTGTTCCTCAAGTGAAATTCGTGCAGTGCATGGGCATCGAGAAAATCGGCTATCAAGGCAATCCGTTTGATGAGCGGGTGATTGATCACATTGAACGTTTGCGAGAAAAATTCCCAGCGCTTATAATTAGCGTGGACGGGGGAGTGAATATGGAAACAGCGCCAGAGCTCCTCGATGCCGGAGCGGATAGGCTCGTCATCGGCTCGGCGATTTTTCAAAGCAATGATATCAGAGAAACGATAAATGATTTTAAGCGATTATAAGAATGTCTACTATCCTTACCGAAAAAGAAACAACAGAACTTGAGCTTACTGCGAATAAAATCCGCCAGACGATTATTCGCATGCTTCTTGATGCGGGAGCGGGGCATTCCGCTGGCCCGCTTGGCATGGCGGATATTTTTACTGCTTTTTATTTTCATGTATTAAAACATGATCCAAAGAATCCGACATGGGCAGAGCGAGACAGACTGATACTTTCAAACGGGCATATTTGTCCCGTGCGCTATTCAGCGATGTATCACGCCGGCTATGATATAACTGCCGACGAACTTAAAACATTAAGAAAAATAAATTCGCGCCTTGAAGGCCATCCGAATGTAAAAAGAATGCCGGCACTTGAAACGTCATCAGGTCCGCTCGGTGAAGGACTTTCAGAAGCGTGCGGTTTCGCGCTCGCGGCAAAGCTCGATAAAAAAGATAAAGAGTATCATGTGTGGTGCCTCACTTCAGATGGCGAACATGAAGAAGGAATGACATGGGAAGCAGTGATGCTTGCGGCAAAATACAAGCTTGATAATCTGTGTGTCGTCATTGACCGCAATTACATCCAGATCGATGGCTTCACGGAAGATGTCATGCCTCTTGATCCGCTCGCCGAAAAATATAAATCGTTCGGCTGGAATGTGCTTGAAATGGATGGGCATAATTTTGCCGACATCATCGCAAAACTCGAAGAAGCGAAAACCGCAAAAGGAAAGCCGACATGCATCGTCGCCAAGACAACGCCCGGCAAAGGAGTGGACTTCATGGAGAATAATTACAAATGGCACGGCGTTCCGCCAAGCAGAGAACAGGCAGAAGAGGCGATTCGACAGCTTGAAATCATTGAAGGAAAAATTATGCAATCTTAAATTTATACTATGGACTTTAAACTTGTAGAAAATTATTTGGATGAAAAAAAAGTGAAGTGGAGTCCGATGAGAGAAGGTGCCGGCATTGGCATGGCGGAATTGGGCGAAATCAAAAAAGACATGATCGTTTTGGGCGCTGATACGGCGGAGTCTTGCCGCGCGCATCATTTTGCCCAAAAATTCCCTGAACGATTCATCCAATGCGGCGTCGCTGAGCAGAATATGATCGGCGTCGCCGCCGGCCTTGCATATCAAGGCAAGGTTCCATACGCTGTCACGTACGCGCCATTTTTGATAGGACGTCCATGGGAGCCGATTCGAACGACAATCGCATATCCGGGCAATCATGTCGTGTTCGTGTCGTCTCATGCGGGCATTGCGACTGGTTCAGACGGTCCGACGCACCAGATGACTGAGGATATTGCACTGACGCGTTGCTTGCCAGGATTTACGGTCATTTGTCCATGTGATCATGAGCAAGCGCGAAAAGCCGTGAAGGCCGCATATGATTTGAAAGGACCGGTGTATATTCGCGGGGCGCGGGAATCGACTCCGGTTTTTACTACGGAGGAAACTCCATTTGAAGTGGGTAAAGCGCAGGTGCTTCGCGAAGGAAAAGATATGACTGCGATAGGGCACGGATATATGGTATACAGGCTTCTGCAGATCGCGGAAGAGTTGAAAGATGAAATTTCAATCGAAGTGATCAATCTCCACACCATCAAACCAATCGACGGAGAAACTATTTTGGCATCAGTCAAAAAAACAGGAAAAGTTTTTACCGCTGAAGATCATAATGTCATTAGCGGCATGGGGAGCGCGGTGGCGGATTTTCTTTCGCAGAATTTCCCTGTGCCGATGAAAATGCACGGCGTGCAGGATATATTCACTGAATCAGGAAGTGTAAAAGATCTGTGGGAGAAATACGGATTGGATAAAGAAGGAACAAAAATTGCATTGCTTGAATTTTTGGGAAAATAAAAGACGCTCGCCCCTCTCTTTCCCCACACGATGCTTCAGTGAAAGAAAATCATCGTCGCTCACTACGGAAAATCGAAAACTCGCCCTCATGAGTACATGAGAAGCTCAGACAGTTCGATTTTCCTGCTCGCTTCCTTGATTTTTACTTCACTTCCGCAAATGTGTAGGGAAAGAGAAGGGCTCGCTTGAGTGAAGAAGTGCATAAGGCTTTTCAAATAAATTTGAAATATCAAAAAAGCTCCCGATTTTTTCGGGAGCTTTTGTTTTAAGCAGTTTTTCTCAGTTGAAGCCTGATCAAAGCTTCATAGGATTCTTTTAGGCCACTTGAACGATTGCGTTCTTTCCTGCTGGCTGTCAGGGAATCATTCAGCACAGCAAGGGTATTTGTATCTTTAATGATCCGGACATTAAAATCAGCTGTTCGGATGAAATACACAGTTTTATTTTTATTTAAAGCTTCGTGTATGGCTTTTTCCACATCACTGCTGATAGCGCCATCGCTGAAAGGAAGCACTACGAGAGCATTTGATTTTTTGGGTTCGTCAGTCAGCTCATATCCCTTTAAAAAAGGATGAGATTTGATGAATTTTTTTATTGCTTTCCGGTCAGCGATATTTTCCGGGTGAATTAAAAAAAGCGTTCTCTTTGGCATATAGTTTCATTTTTAAGTTTCAAGTCCAAACACAGCATAGCATTATCTTTAAATCATGTCAATATTGCTTGACTTTGAAAAAAGTTATATTCTGAGGGCAGAAAAATTTTTGAACATTAAAAACTAAAAAAATGAGCACGAAGAAAAAGCTCTCTAGTGAGGAAATCAATAAACTCATCAGAAAGCATCGGAAAAAATCTTATCTCGAAATCGCTGAAGAAATTGCAAAAATCGGCGTGAATAAGGATGGAAACGAGATTTCAGCAGACAATATCAGCTCTCGTTACAGGGCAATGAAATTGCCTTCTAAAAAGGCTCCAAGCACAGCTACTCAAGTTGAAAATGATGTCAATAAAATGCTTGACAAGAGAGAGCGTAAAACTTCTGACAAGAAGTATAATGTTCTTCTCGACAAGGTATTGCGTCTTGAAGCGGAAAAAAGCGCGCTTCTTGAAATCAAAAATAGCCAGATTCAGCCGTTTGAGATCACTACTAAAGTGAGCACCGGCGAAAGTCAGGCTATTGCGGTAGCCGTTGCGTCAGATTGGCATATTGAAGAAATTGTTGATCCTGTGAAGGTTAATGGCTTGAATAAGTTTAATTTGGATGTCGCCAAGGAAAGGTCTATGCAATTTTTCCGCACAACGCTTCAGCTTACTCAGCTGGAGCAGCAAAGCCGGAAGATTGATATTCTTGTCCTTGCTCTTCTGGGAGATTTCATTTCCGGGAATATTCACGAGGAACTCCTTGAGAATACTTCAGCTCGACCAGCGGTTGCGATTCTTAAGGCGCAGGAATTCATCGTTTCAGGGATTAATTTCCTGCTTGAGAAATCAAAACTTAAGCTTGTCATTCCGTGTCATGTTGGAAATCATACGCGTATCACAAAAAAGGTGCACGTTTCAACTGAACAAGGAAATAGCTTGGA
>CAZSEN010000054.1:0-3727 GCA_964605995.1 uncultured Candidatus Saccharibacteria bacterium
CCGAAAATTTCAGATTTTGTCGCAAGCTTCGGAGAGCGATTGTCTGCGTACATCATTTTCGAAGCGCTGATTGATTCCGGCATTCCTGCGGAATATCTTGATGCGCGAAATGTCGTTAAGACCGATGATAATTTTATCAATGCCAAAGTCGACAGGAAGAAAACGTACAAAAATATACAGCAGTATTTCAAGAATCATGCGGCTCTTCAGATAATCACCGGCTTCATAGGCTCGACTGAAAATAACGAAACAACGACGCTCGGCCGCGGCGGTTCTGATTATTCCGCGTCGCTATTCGGCGCCGCATTAGGTTCGCCCGCGATAGAAATCTGGACTGATGTGTCCGGCGTACTGACCGCTGACCCGAAAAAAGTGAAAAATGCATTTACGATCCATGATATGATATATGAAGAAGCGATGGAAATGTCGTATTTCGGCGCGAAAGTCATTTATCCGCCGACAATGCAGCCGGCGCTCGAAAAAAATATTCCGATGCATATTAAGAATACTTTTGCGCCGGAAGATGCCGGCACGCTTATCAGCAAGGATGCCGCACCTTCGCGGTTCATCATCAAGGGAATTTCATCTGTCGGAAATATATCGCTCCTTCAAGTTTCCGGAATCGCGATTATCGGTACAGCAGGCTTTTCAAAGCGGCTTTTTGGGGCGGTGAGTTCAAAAAAAATAAACATTATCCTCATCACGCAGGCATCTTCGGAACATTCCATCTGCTTGGCTGTCGAATCAAAAAGCGCGCTGTCTGCGAAACATGCGATAGAAGATGAATTCAATCTGGAAATAACAGACGGCCGTCTCAAGAGGGTTGCGGTTGAAGATGAGCTTTCTATCATCGCTGTTGTGGGCGAGAATATGAAAAGAACACCCGGAGTCTCGGGAAAATTATTTCAAGCGCTTGGACGCTCGGGCGTTAATGTGATTGCTGTTGCGCAGGGATCTTCAGAGCTCAATATTTCGATCGTCATAAAAAAAGATGACGAGCCGCGCGCACTCAACGCGATTCACCGGGCGTTTTTCTCCGATTCTGAAAAAATAGTGAACATATTCCTTGCCGGTCCGGGACTTATCGGCGGGACGCTTATCAGGCAAATCGAAAAACAGAGAGAATCCATCAAGAAACAGAAGTTCGATATCAGAATCATCGCCATCGCTGATTCCAAGAAAATGATAGTTGATGAAAAAGGGATCGATCTTTCTTCGTGGAAAGAGAAACTTGCTTCATCCGAGGAAGCGAATGAATCGGTAGAATTGATTTCCGCAATGAAAGGCTTGAATTTGCCGGGGAGCGTGCTTGTCGACTGCACTTCAAGTGAAAAGATCGGGGCAACATATGAAGAAGTTTTGAAATCGGGTTATTCGATTGTTACCCCGAACAAAAAGGCGAATTCCGGAAAATTATCATATTACAGGGCGCTGCAGAGCGCCGCTTCAGAATCGGGGGCGCAATTTCTGTACGAAACGAATGTCGGCGCCGGACTTCCGGTTATCAGCACGCTCCGCGATCTGATTTCAACCGGCGATGAAGTCGTGAAAATCGAAGCGGTGCTCTCCGGAACATTGAGCTATATATTCAATAATTTTATGGGAAAGAAAAAATGGAGCGACGTCGTATTGGAAGCGAAAGCGAAGGGATATACGGAGCCGGATCCGCGCGACGATTTGAATGGCATGGATTTTGCGCGGAAACTTCTCATTTTAGGAAGAGAAATCGGCCTTCCTCTTGAACTTAGAGATATCGATGTGGAAAGCTTATTGAACGAAGAATCGAGATACGCGAAAACTGTCGAAGATTTTCTGATGAAGCTTCCGAAGATTGATGCGTTCTTTGAGAAGAAAAAAAACGCGGCCATGAAAGACAAGAAAGTCCTTCGTTATATCGGCACAATCGAGAAAGGGAAAGCGGGCGTTTCTCTGAAAGCGGTTTCCGCGGATCATCCGTTTTATAATTTATCGGGAAGCGACAATATAATTTCTTTCACGACAAAGCGATACCCCAAAGAAACGCCGCTTGTGGTGAAAGGTCCGGGAGCCGGAGCGGAAGTGACGGCGGCCGGAGTGTTTGCGGATATTATCAGAATCGCGGATAATATATAAGCAAGGGTTATTTTTAAAAAGCACGAATAATTTTCTGCTGAAAATTTTCTCCGCTCGCGCCAGTCGCGCTGCGCGAGGCTTTTCAAAAATAACTCTTGCTTAAAAATTTTTAAACTTATGATAAAGAAAATAAAAGTTGGAATATTGGGCGGGACGGGAATGGTCGGGCAGAATTACATCCGGCTTCTTGAAAACCATCCGTGGTTTGAGGTCTCATATATCGCGGCGTCGGAAAATTCCAAAGGAATGAAATATGCTGACGCTGTAAAAGGACGATGGCATATGTCGGCGGATATTCCGTCCGGAGTGAAAGATATCGTCGTTGAAGATGTGGCTGATGTATCTCGCGCTGTCGGCAAATGCCAATTTGTTTTTTCTGCTTTTGAAGTTCCTGATAAAAATCTCATCAAGGAAACAGAAAACAAATATGCTGAAGCCGGCATTCCTGTCGTATCCAATGCGTCCGCGCACAGATGGACTTCTGATGTGCCGATGATCATTCCGGAAATAAATCATGAGCATCTGGAATTGATTCCGATTCAGCGTAAAAATCACGGCTGGGGAAAAGGTTTTGTGCTTGTGAAGCCGAACTGCAGCTTGCAGAGCTACCTCACTCCCGTGTATGCGTTAATGTATGCGGGATTTGAAGTCAAAAAACTTCTGATAACCACGATGCAGGCGGTTTCCGGCGCAGGCTATCCGGGCGTGCCGTCGCTTGATATCGTGGATAATCTCGTTCCGTATATTGGCGGGGAAGAAGAAAAAACAGAAAAAGAGCCGCTGAAAGTTTTGGGAAAAATCGAAAACGGAGTATGCATGAATTTTGACGGTTTGGAAATTTCTGCTCACTGCAATCGCGTGCCGGTAATCGATGGCCACACTGCATGCGTGTCTATGCTTTTTGGAGAGAAGAAGCCCTCCAAGGAAGAGATTTTGAAAATTTGGAAAGAATTCAAGTCGTTGCCGCAGGAGCTTGATCTGCCTTTCGCTCCAGCACAGCCGATTATTTATCGCGAAGAAGAAAATCGCCCTCAGCCAAGAAAAGACAGGGATGCCGACAAAGCGATGGCGGTATCTGTGGGCCGTCTTCGCGAGTGCAATGTGTTTGATTTTAAATTCGTGGGGCTTTCCCATAATACCGTTCGCGGCGCCGCTGGCGGGGGAATACTGAATGCTGAATTGTTGGTCAGGAAAGGATACATAAAAAAGTTATAAAGTTCATAAAGTGAAAGTTGTAAAGTAAAGAAAGAATGAAAAAAGCAAAAATAAAATCAAATAAAAAACAAATAAAAGTTTTTGCTCCGGCAACTGTTGCAAATGTCGCCTGTGGATTCGATATATTCGGCTTTGCAGTTGATGCGCCGGGAGATGAAGTGATTGTGCGGCTCAAAAAAAGTCCTGGTGTCGTGATAAAGAAAATCACCGGCGACAATGGGGCGCTTTCGCGTGATCCGAAAAAAAATACAGCTGGAGTTTCTATTCTTGAATTCTTGAAGCATATAAAATCAAAACAGGGAGTTGAAATCGAAGTCCATAAAAAAATGCCGCTAGGGAGCGGCTTAGGCTCTTCTGCTGCGAGCACTGTCGCGAGCGTTTTCGGTTTGAATATTCTTTT
>CAZSEN010000055.1:0-3670 GCA_964605995.1 uncultured Candidatus Saccharibacteria bacterium
TGGAGAAAGGTGAAAAAATCCTGCAAGAGACTCGCGGCTGGGATGAGGGAAGCCAGAAGACATTTTCACAGCGTCTGAAGGAAGAATCGCATGATTATCGGTATTTCCCCGATCCGGACCTGCCGAAACTCAAGCTCTCTGAGGCATTTGACATTGAAGGTATGAAAAAAGAATTGCCGGAACTGCCCGAAAAGAAGCGAATACGACTTTTGACTGACTATAAACTTCAACTCGGAGCAGTTGATATTTATGCTAACGACCCCTTATTTCTAGGAGATTTTTTTGGGAAAATTACAAAATTAACTGACGACACAGCACTTATTAATTTGGCTTCAAATTATATTCTTTCTGATCTTTCAGCTTTAACAAAAGCATTACCAGGGGAACGAACTTTTGAGCAAATTACACCTGAAAATTTTCTTGCTTTAATAAAAATGAACAAGGATGGCAAATTATCGAGCCATGCAACAAAAACAATTCTTTCTGAATTATTTTTTGATGGCGGTAATGCAGAAGTAATCGCTGCAGAAAAAGGTCTGCTCCAAAAAAGCGATGAAGGAGAAATAAAAATTGCCGCTGAGAAAGTGATTGCAGGCAATCAAAAGGCAGTTGATGAATATAAAGCTGGAAAGGAATCCTCAATCCAATTTTTAGTGGGACAGCTGATGAAAGAAACAAAAGGATCTGCGAATCCTGCCGTGGCGCAGAAGGTTTTGCGAGAACTTCTTGCCTGACGATTTTTTAGATAAAACACCTCCCATGATCATGGGAGGTGTTTGGTTTATGGCAAGAAATTCGTATACGATTTATTTTTTTTCCGCCATTCAGCGAGCTCTTTTCCTGGTGCGTATGCAAGCGGATCAGCTTTTCGCTTTGATTTGAGAGGCTCAATCTTCTTTTCAAGCTCTTCCTTCGTGTATTTTTTATCCTCTTCCAACATGAGTCCATTCAGTGACCATATGAAGAGAATCGCGTCGCCAACTGAGCCGACGAGAATAAGGATATTGTAGCTGAAATTGTCTTTAAAATTTTCCAGATTGACCGCCTGTCCGGACATGACAAGCAGAGCCCCAACAGCGAGCGACACGAGAAGAAGGATTAAAGAAACGATAATTCTTTGTTTTCTGTTCTTTTCCATTTTTTGAGATTTTTTAAAAATCGAATTCTGGCTTGAGTTTTGCATATTTAAAATTTATGTCAAGAAAGATGGCCGCACGGGTATAAAAAAAGACCCTCTTAGCGGGGGTCTTTGGATTCATTAAGCCATCTAGCTTCTGCGCGATATTTCGCTGAGAAGTTCTTTGCTCTTGTCCACCATCTTTTGATTAACTGGCTTGACGGTCCCATGCTTTCTTGGATCGCTCGCTCTTTTCGCCTGGACAATCATTTTTTTCTTATAGCTGTCAACAGGAGCAGCTTGTTTTGATTCGTCGCGATATTGTTTTACTGCCAATATCCATGCGGCAGCAATAAGGAGTACCATCAGAGGTAAACCGATTTTTGCTTCTGTCGGAACATCAAGAATAAGGGAAATGAGATTTTCAGGCAACTTCGGGTACATCACTGCTGCGAATGCAACAATTGCTCCGACAATAAAAGAAAGAATGATGAGCTTAGCAGTCATGTGCTTTGTTTTCAATGGCTTTTTCATGGTTTTTGGTTTTAAGGGTACAACAATTAACTCCAAGAAAATGATAGCATATTATATAAATTTGTCAAGAACTATTCTTTAAAATCGATTATGTTTGCTATAATAATTCGAGTATAAACATAAATAAAATTACATCTAAATCCACATGAAAAAAATACGAGTTGCAATAAATGGTTTTGGAAGAATCGGCCGCGCCTTCTTTAAAATAGCATTTGAACGTCCAGAAATTGAGATTGTCGCCATTAATGACTTGGGCGACCTTGAAAATCTGGCATATCTTCTTAAATACGACACAGTATACAGGACAAGCAACCTAAAAATCAGCACCGCGGCTTCGCCTGAAATGGCGCTTATTGTGGAAGGGAAGAAGGTCCTTTATGTAAGCGAAAAAGACCCTGCACTGCTTCCGTGGAAAGATTTGGATATTGATGTCGTCGTCGAATCAAGCGGATTCTTCTCAAGCTATGAAAAATCTCAAGCCCACTTGCAAGCCGGCGCGAAAAAAGTCGTCATCACCGCTCCGTCGAAAGACGAACCGCCGCAAGGCTTTGCCGGAGCGACGATTCTGCTCGGCATCAACGAAGAGAAATTCAAAGGATGCGTCATCAGTTCAAATGCCTCATGCACCACGAATGCCGCTTCTCCGCTGATTGCGATTCTTCATGAATCAATCGGCATAGAAAAAGCGGTACTCAATACTGTTCATGGCTACACTGCAACTCAAGCGCTCATCGACAGTCCTGGCAGCAAGAGAGGATGGAGAGAAGGCAGAGCAGCAGCTGAAAATATAATTCCTTCCACGACCGGCGCTGCGATTGCGGTGACGAAAGCATTCACAGATCTTGAAGGGCTTTTCGACGGGCTTTCTGTGCGAGTGCCTGTTCCTGCCGGCTCGATTGTCGATGTCACATTTATCGCAAAAAGAGATACGACAAAAGAAGAAATCAATGAGATTTTGAAAAAAGCCGCTGGAGAAGACCGCTGGAAGAATATTTTTTCCGTCACCGAAGAAGCGCTTGTATCATCTGATATTTTAGGAAGCCATTATGCATCCATCGCCGACCTTGAATTCACGAAAGTTGTCGGCGGAAACTTGGTAAAAGTGCTGGCGTGGTATGACAATGAAATGGGGTATACATATACGCTCGTCGATCATGTCATTAAGACAGGAGAGATGATATAAAATTACGATGAAAGTCTATTTCGCATCTGATCATGCTGGTTTTGAACTGAAAAACAAACTGATTCCTTTTATTAAGGAACTTGGTTTTGAGGCTGTTGATATGGGCCCGTATGTATATGATCCGAATGACGATTATCCGGATTTTATAATTCCGGCCGCGAAAGCTGTTTCAGAAGATTCTGAATACAGTATGGGAATTATCATGGGCGGCGGAGGACAGGGCGAAGCGATTGCGGCCAATCGCTTCGCAAACGTTCGCGCGGCGGTTTTTTACGGCCCGCGCCAAGCAGTTTCGAGCGTTGATATTTCCGGCAGAGAAAGCACGGATCCTTATGAGTGTGTAAGGCTTTCTCGCGAGCATAATAATGCAAACATCCTTTCTCTTGGCGCGCGATTTGTGACGGAAGAAGAGGCAAAAGAAGCTGTGAAGATTTTCCTTGAAACGAAATTCTCCGGCGATGAGCGGCATATAAGAAGAATCAAGAAGATTGATGACAATGCCTGAAATCATTCCGGCGATCATGCCAAGAAATTTTGAATATTTAAAGCGGAATCTCGAGCTTGTACGCGGGATTGTTAAGATTGTGCAGATCGATATCATGGACGGCAAATTGACGAAGAATGTGTCGTGGCCGTACGGTGAAAATGACAAAGAGAGTTTTGAAAAAATCTTGAACGAAGAAGAAGGCATGCCGTTTTGGGACGAGATTGATTTTGAGCTTGATTTGATGATTGTTGATTCGGGAAAAGAATTTGGCAAAGTACAGAAGATTGCGCGGGAGAGAATAATTTTTCATAGCTAGGCAGTTCCGAATCTGAAAGAATTGGTAGAGCAT
>CAZSEN010000056.1:0-3665 GCA_964605995.1 uncultured Candidatus Saccharibacteria bacterium
CGCTCATTGTGAGCGAACCCTGATTTCGGATTTTCATTTATATATGACCTGTGTATGAAAGCCTGTTTGAGCAAATTCTTGTCCTTAAAAGAGACATTTACTTTCTTTTCAAAACTGGAAAAATCAATCATGTAGATTTTTAAAGTGTACAGTGAAAAAAGAAAAATAGATCATATTTTTCACTTTTCACTTTAACTTTATCGTTAAAATAATAATTATTCTTTAGCTGTCAAAATCTGAATCGCTTTCGTGATGATCGGCAAAATATCATCATAAATCGTAAGCTCGGCTATCTCGTCTAATTTAAACCACCGCGCATCATCCAACCCTCCGGAGCTTTCAAGCTTAAGCTCTTGCCATGGCGACTCCGCGAGGAAATAATAGACGTGCTTTCGGATCTTCCCTTTTTCAGGATGAGACGCGATGTATTCATTCTCTCCGAGCTGATCTTTAATATCAACATCAACGCCGATTTCCTCTTTAATTTCGCGGATTGTTCCATCTTTCTCATCTTCGCCGGCTTCGATGCGTCCCTTTGCTAATGTCCAGTAGCCGAACACATCATGAACCAGCGCGAGCTGAAATTCACCGTCCTTTTCCGCCGCAACAACCGCGCCGCCCAGCTTTTCAAGCGGAATTTTTGTCAGATCGACAGGACCGTTGTTTCTCTTCTTGCTCACTTCATCTTTGCCCGGCTCGCCGATTTCTTTATATACGGCGCCCAAGACGCCGTTCACGAATTTGCTTGAATTGTCTCCGCCGAACGTCTTTGCGAGCTCGATCGCTTCATTAATGGCGACTTTCGGAGGAACTTCTGCGCGATTGCCGAAGAGAAGTTCGGCCAAGCCGAGACGCAAGATATTCCTGTCCACTGCGGATATTTTATCGAGCGGCCAATCAGGAGCCGCCTTCTCGATAATCTCGTCGATTATCTTCCCTTTCTTGATGACAGTATCAGTGAGAGATTCCATGAAGGAAGAATCATCCAGGCCTGGTCCGAACTCTTCTATGTTTCGGTTCAAGATTTCTTTGATATCTTTTTCCTGCGTACTGCGGAAATCCCACTCGAAGAGAGTTTGTAAAACTATTGACCGTGAAAGGTGCCTGTTTGCCATAAATTTATTTTTTAAAGTTTTTATCTGCCCGCCACTTTGACGGAGATGAAATTATTTAGCTGAAGCCGCTTTCGTCTTCGCTTTCTTCTGTCTTTTCTCAATCTTTGCCACAACATCAACAACTTTCCGGCCCTTATAAAAGCCGCAATTCTTGCAGACTGTGTGGTTTGGATTCAAAGACGCGCAATTTGCGCACTTTGCAAAAGAAGTCGCCTCCAACGCGTGGTGGGAACGTCTGTTTGCCGTATGAGCTCGCGTATGTCGCATTCGTACTACCATATAAAGCCAGTATATAGGATATTTTTAAAAAATCAATACTTGAGCCAGCGGTCGGGATTGAACCGACGACCCCGTCTTTACGAAAGACGTGCTCTACCAACTGAGCTACGCTGGCATTAAAAAAGAAGATTTTTCTTTGCTTTATTAATCTAGCAGATTTACACAACGAGTTCAATCAAAGAATAATAAATCTCCGCAATCAATTAAGTGCGGAAATAAAAAACACGCCCGTAAATACGGACGTGTTGAATTTTAATCTCCTGATTTTTTCTGAGTTTCAAGCCAGGCAGTATATTTCTCCGCCATATCCTCAAAACTGATGCTATTGTCGCAAATGATTTCCTTTCCGGAAACCATTACGATACGAGCATCAAGATTGATCGGGCCGGAACGTTCCGGAACATCAGCAAGAAACTTCAGCTTCTCACAGACACTCTCGATGATCTCATCTGCATTGCAGCACATATCTTTAAGCCACGGACCGGCAGACAATTCCTTGCCGGTCGCTGCTATCACAAACTCTTTGAAAGATTTTGATGAGCCGAGTTTCCATAACAGAACCATCTCTTCCCCGATCTTCGGATTATCGACAATGTGTCCATACTTTTCCAAAAAATACTGGCGAAGCTGGTACACAGCAAGTTCTGCTAACGCGTAACCGTGATAAGAGCATGCGGATTCCCATTCATAGAAATGTACAGCATTGAAAACGATATGAGAAGTCTCAGAGTAGCCGTAAAAGATTTTTGATCCTTCATCAGCAAGCTCAATGACCCGTTCTGGCGTCAGACTCTCTTCCGGCTCTTCATAGATAGCGCGCTCAAGATAGCAATGCCTCATGGTCGAATGAAGAGAATGTGGATTTTCCCATGCTTGCCGGCGGACAATACGCTCAAAAAGTTCAAGCGGATATAATTCGCCATTCTTGTTTTTAGCATAACGAAAGAGCCACTCTGAACTCGAAAATATATGGTCAAAGAACGTGCTTTGCGTTTCTGCCCATGCGGTCGAAAGCGGCGGATATTCATGATTCAAGCAAATTTCCTGATCAGCGTTCACAAATGCTGCCGCATGGGCACCTTCATGGAATAATGTTGCATAACAACTTTCCGAAGAACCAATCTGACCGGGAACAGTATTGCACGTGAAATTCGTCGCTCCAGCAATTCGAGTGCTTCCATTACGATGCGAGAGGATCGGGCTATGGCAGAAGCCATTCGGATATTTCCCTTTGCGATCAAGCAGATCAAGCGTCAGACGGCCGCCGCGATATGTGACGCCGCAGGCCGCAAATGATCTTCCCCATCGCATAAGCATTTCTTCAAGCGGATAATACTGATCTTCTTCAGCGGCAAAATCGCCGCCGGAAAAATAAACATTATTCCATGGCTTCAACAAGCCTGGCTTTTCTTTTTCTTTCTCACGAGCAATTTCAAATACATACTTCGTTTTCTCGAAAATATCTCCGAAAATTCCAAAGAGTTCTTCTTTCGTCATACCCTCTTCAAGATAAATCTTGTAGGCATAGAAATCAGAGAAACCGAGGCCGCGCGCGAATTCATTGAGCAATTTTACCCGCTCGACAAATTCCGGCAATGCGACCGTCGCAAGCTGCTCCATTGCGTCAAAACATGCCTTGCGGATTGCTTCATCCGGCGATGTTCCCATAAGAGTGTACATTTCAATTTCTGATGCTTCAATAAAGGATTTGCTCACAGGATCAATGTAGCCTTCTTTTTGAGCCGAACGCTTCAATTGGATCGCTGTTTCAAGGTCGGTGATTTTTTTCTTCAATTCGCCAAGTTCGGCCGGATATTGATAACAATCAAAAAATCTGAGCCATTGCAGAAGTCGCGCTTTCTCTTCACTGGTCGCATCATCCATCGCAGCGACAACTTGCCGGCGGTGTTCCGAATTTGATCGAAAATCATCGCGTGCCGCCTTGGCTTCCTTATAAGCCGGTTCAAGCGACCCGTCACCCTGCATAAAGAAATCCCAAAAAAGATTCTCATAGGCAGTGTGTAATCGATTATATTCCGCTGTAAAATGCCCGAGCAAACGCTCTGTTTTGCTGATAGTTTCCATTTTTCTTTTTTTAAAGTTCAAAATCCTAACGCAAGACTACAATATATCCGATAGAAAGTCAAAAAATAAAATACCCGCCATAGTGCGGGTATTTTATTTTTTTTGAAAATAGCAGATTACCGAACGACGCTTATTCGGCTTGCCTTTGTTGAAATGCCGATGAGAAGCTTCTTTATGGAGAAGGTC
>CAZSEN010000057.1:0-3644 GCA_964605995.1 uncultured Candidatus Saccharibacteria bacterium
TCGACTGACTTTCTGGTAAGTCCGCGGAAGTCTTTTGTGCGAGGCAAAGAAACATTCAAAAGTTTGTCGAGGAATGAATACATTCGTGCGCCTCGGAGCGTCACCATGAGTCCGATCGGATCGCCTTGTCGGAGTTTGAACGACGCGATTGATTTCTTGGCAGCTCGAAGAGACGGCTTCTGTCCGGTGATTTTAGCGAGTCTGTCAGAAACCATATCATTCTTGTTTTTGTCTCTTTTTATAGCAGAACCTGTTCCGACATTCACAACAACCTTAACGAGCTTCGGTGCTGCCATTTTATTCGTGTAGCCGAACTTCCCCTTTAAAGTCTCGAATGCCTTTTGTTCTTTGTGTTTTGTGTTTTCCATATATGTAAAATTAAATTTCCTGGCCGCTCTTTCGTGAGACTCTCACCATTTTCCCGCCGACCGACTTTTTGCCGACTCGTGTCTGCGTGCCGCTTTTCGGATCGATAAGCATGACATTTGAGGCGCGAAGCGGCATAGCTTTTACGACAATCTGGCCTTTTGAATCCGCCTTTCGTGAGCGCTGGTGCTTCTTGATGACATTCAACCCTTCAACGATGACTTTTCCAGCTAGAGGAAAGACCTTCAGGATTTTTCCTTTCTTGCCTTTGTCTTTTCCGGTAATCACTATTATATTGTCTCCTTTTTTGATTTGCATTGCTTTATAATTTTATGAAATATTACAGCACTTCAGGCGCGAGAGAAATGATCTTCTGATAGCCTAATTCTCCCAATTCCCGGGGAATCGGCCCGAAGACTCTTCCTGCTTTCGGCTCAAGCTTTCCTTTTTCCAAAATAACGACCGCATTATCATCAAATCGTATATATGACCCGTCTTTTCTGCGGAATGCGTTTTTTGTCCGGACAACGACGGCATGATGGACGTCTTTTTTCTTTATGGCTTTTCTAGGCTCGGCGATTTTGATTGAAATGACGACAACTTCGCCGATTTCAGCGTAACGCTTTGCCGCACTGCCAAGAACCTTGAAGACTTTTCCAATCTTTCCGCCGGCATTATCTGTTATTTTTACCACTGTTCCGTCTTGAATCATATCGTTTACGATATATTTGGTTCACTCGGTCGGAATTCATGAGCAAGCTCTCATTCCTTCCTCGCTGCCAAATATAAAATTATGTTGTTATTACTGTAAATGTCTTATCTTTTGATATCGGCCGTGTTTCTTGGATTGTCACCTTGTCGCCAATCTTGTACGCATTCGCCTCATCATGAGCCTTGTATTTCTTGCTCTTCTTGATGTATTTCTGATATTTCGGGTGCTTCACATATCGGGTAACAGAAACAACGATGGTCTTATTCATCTTGTCCCCCACGACAACTCCGCTCAATGTCTTCTTATTCTTTTTGGCTGTTTCTTGTTTCATGTGTGTTGTATACTAGCAATCTTTATGATTATTTGCCAGTCTTTTTTCGAGAACTCATCTGGGTCAAGATTCTGGCAATATCTTTCCTTAAAGATTTCCCTTCTTTGACATTCTTGCTCTTGCTTCCGGCGACGCCGAATCTGAAAAGCCGAAGACTCTCCCTCTTTTCCTCAAGAAGCTTCGCCAATTCTCCGTCTTTCATTTCTTTTGCATTGATAATCTTTTTCATATGTTTTATTGAGCTTCTTCTCGGCTCACAACTTTAGTCTTGACCGGAAGCTTCGTGCCGGCTTTTCGGAGCGCTTCTCTGGCAGTCGCCTCATCGACTCCGTCGACTTCAAAAATAATTCTTCCTGGCTTTACCTCGAAGCAATATGCCTGCAGATCTCCTTTTCCGGATCCCATGGCCACTTCGGGCGGTTTGGAAGTAATCGGCCTATCAGGGAAAATTCTGATCCAGATCTTTCCGACTTTAGTGATTTTTCGAGACATGGCCTTTCGAGCGGATTCTATCTGATTTGATTTGACTCGAGCTGGAGACATCGCCTTCAAGCCGAAAGAGCCGAAAGAGATTTTTGCCCCGCGTGAGTCAGCAGAAGAAATTTTTGCGACATTCTTTCTCGCTGATTGCCATTTTCTGTGTTTTACTTTCTTTGGTACCAACATAAAATTATTTTATTTCTTTTTTATCTTTTTGAAAAACTTCTCCTCTGTAAATCCACACCTTGATGCCGACATCTCCGTATGGAAGATGCGCTTTTTCCCTTGTGAAATCAATGTCTGCTCGAAACGTCTGAAGCGGGATGCTTCCTTTCTTTATTTCTTCAGTTCGAGCGATTTCAGCACCGCCCAATCTTCCCGAGAGAACGATTCTCGCACCTTTGACATCTCTGGCGGTCATCACTTTCTCTATGGTCTGCTTGATGACTCTTCGGTATGGCAATCTTTTTTCAAGGCCTTCCGCCACCATATATGCCACAACATGAGCATCCGCGTCGGGATTCGGAACTTCAACGATATCCAGCTTAAAATCTGAAGACATCACAATCTTGTTTTTTTGCATCATTTTTACAATATCCTCTTTAAGCTTGACCGCTCCTTCTCCGCTTCTGCCGATAATCATGCCCGGGCGAGATGTTCGGATGATCAATCGCGTTGATTTCTGGCTTCTTTCTATTTCAACAGCAGAAACATAAAAACCGCGGAGTTTTTTCTCGAGATATTCACGGATCAGCACATCGGCACGCAAAAGATCCTTGAATTTCTTGGGACTTGTAAACCAGCGAGACTTCCAGTCTCTTAAAATTACCAATCTATGTGCGTATGGATGGACTATTTTTGACATAATTATTTTTTACCGCCCGACTTTTTTTCAGCAGGCGCTTTTTTAACCTTCGCCGATGAAATCTTTTGAGCTTTTACCTTTTTAATGCCTTTTTTAACCTCGGGATTCTCTGCCAACACAAGGACGATATGACTTGATCGCTTGTTTATTCTATTTGCCATGCCGTGAGAACGAGGCATTGATCTTTTGAGGGTAATTCCCTTGTCGACGCTGATTTCTTTGATATACAAATTCTCTTCATTGATTCCAAAATTCTGCTTGGCATTTGAAATGGCAGACTTAAGAAGCTTCTGAATCGGCTCTCCTGCTCTTTTTGCCAAGAAATTGAGTTCTGTCATAGCCTCTCCTGTTTTCTTGCCTCTAATAAGGCCGGCAACAAGTCGGACTTTTCGAGGTGATTGTCTGTAGTTCTTAAGTATGGCTTTCATTGTGGTGTATTAAAAATTATTTTTTCTTGGTGTCGGTGGTTGCCTTAGCCGCTTGTGCTTGCGCTATTTCAGCTTCTTTTTTCTTCTGTTCAAGCTCTTTTTGCATCTTTCCTCCGTGCTTGATGAACTTTCGAGTCAAAGAAAATTCTCCGAGCCTGTGGCCAACCATATCTTCCGTAACAAGAACTTCAATGTGAGTCTTGCCATTATGAACACCGAAAGTGAATCCGACCATTTCCGGCGAGATTTGAGATGCTCTCGCCCATGTCTTAATAAGACCGGTTTCAAGCGGCTTTTTACCTTCTATTTTCTTTAGAAGTTTTTCATCGACATATGGACCTTTTTTAAGTGATCGAGTCATGTTTTTATAGTCGGTCTGCTCGCTGTTTTCATAAAAAACAAGCTCGAGCGAGCCTGCAAACCATACTATACAAAATCAAAAAAGTTGTCAAATGTCGCTCG
>CAZSEN010000058.1:0-3493 GCA_964605995.1 uncultured Candidatus Saccharibacteria bacterium
TGATGTACGCAGACAATCGCTCTCCGAAGCTTGCGACAAAATCTGAAATTTTCGGATACAATTCCTTGAGAAGAAATGTTCCCTCCAGAATATCTTGCAGTTCATTGATTGAGACTTTCACATTGGCCAAGACCGCAGCCTGATTTTTTACATTCAACAATGCTTTAACCGCATCGATGTGTCTTTTTTCTACATCCTTTAAAAGTTCCCTATACGATCGATTCCCTTGCGAGGCGAGGCGAGCCATCTCCAAAAGCATGTCGGTCACTCCGCTCATCGCTGAAACCACCGCCGCGACATGCCCATATTTTTTTCTTGATTTCAGGATAATATCAATCGTGCTCTTGATCCTCTCGGGAGTTCCGACAGAAGTTCCGCCGAATTTAAGCACCGCGACTCTGCCGCGCTTTGCACTGGTCTTGTTTTTCTTTTTAGAAATTGTGACCCTTTTTGATGCCATATATATTTAGGTAAAAGTATATCATAGGAAACAGAACAAAATCAGCACTTGGCAAAGTGCTGATTTTGTAGTGAAAAATATTTTAGTTTAAAGATTGCTTACACGCAGGAAAGCTCATTGATCTTCTTCAGCGTCATCGGCCCGGCAAATCCTGAACCCGAAGTAAGCCCAGCAGGAACAAGGATATCAGAAGAATATTTTTCTTGGAATGCGGCTACTGCGGCGCGAGTGAGGGACCCGAATATTGTCGTTTCATTTCCCGGTGAGCCTGCGCCTGTTTCCGCAAGGATGACTCCATGTGAATTCAAGAATTGCTGGAGTTTTTTAATATCATCGCCTGTTTGACCGAATTTGAGATTTGAAGTCAGATATGGAGCACATGAAGAAGGTATGGCTTCAGGCGCTTCAACCGTTTGTATTCCGCCCGGCCGATCTTCTATATTTGAATTATATCCTCCCCCTCCGCCGCCGCTTCCTCCTTTCTGATACGCGACAGCCAATTCGCTTGATGCGTCGTTTCCATTAGATGCTGAATCTTGAGCAACATCTGCGTCTATGCTGACGCGAACATTGCCATACGTGCTTGGAATAATATCAAATGTATACTCAGTTCCACTGACGGCAAGAAAGTTTTGTCCTACGCCTCTGGTGATTGAGATATCTCCAAGAGTAAAGCCGGTGACTGTTTCGCTGAAAGTGACCGTGACTGAAATCGGAGATGATTGTGTGGCAAATCCTGAATCTGAAGCAATTGTCACAGTAGGCACAGAAGAAGCGATAGTAAATACAGTGACTGCAATAGTATTAGATTCATTACTTGCAGTATCGCTGACAATAATGGTGCAATCAGAATAAGCGCCATTGGCAAGAGCGGTGAAAGAGATTGTATTAGATCCGGAAGTTGCACTCGTTGACGCCGAAGAACAACTGCCGCCGTAGGTGATAGTACCAGAGTCATCTGTAGTGAACGTATAGCTTGGGGTATCATCAGTCGTCGGTGTCGTAACAGGTGTAATTTCAGAAATAATCGGCGCAGTTTTATCGAAAGTGACAGCAGAAGAATCAGTGGTGTCAGTGATATAAATAATATCTTGCTGTCCGCCAAGATCTGCAGGGAGTATGGAGAACTCAACAGCTCCCTCGATATCATCAGCATCCGTCACATAACTGAATTCCCATGTCGTACCTGAAGTGTTAATAAGAGCGTATGTATCATCAAATACAGGATTGCCGCCTTCAGTCGTAAAAGAGCGTTCAGTCAAACTCGTATCCAAATCTTCGGTAGTGGTAAAAGTGACAGTCACTGTATCGCCTACTTTTGCATATGCCGGATCAGCGCCATCTGAAGCGATAGAGGCTGCGGTAATTTCAGGATGCGCACTATCGGCAATAGATCCGTTAGCAACGCTGATCGAGCTGTTTGGTGTCGAACTTGTATTAATGAACGTATTCGCATCAATAGTAAACGGTCCGCCAGACTTGTCCGTTCCCATCGATATGGGGAAAGTAAATCTCAAGAGTGAACTTGAAACGACTATGCCGGCTGTCGGATTGAGCCCGTCATAAGCGACTTTTGCGAGATCAACTGATGAGGCAGTGGTGGTGCCTGAATCGATAAACGTCAGGAAGTTGGTGCCTACGGCGCTACTCGGAACAATGATATAGAGACTCGTCACATCATTGTTGTTGAGCGCTACGCCACCAGCGGCATACGCGCTGGTGCTCGAAAAAAACTGGCTGGCAAAAACAAAGAGTAACAAAACTGATAAACTCATTAGTCTTTTAAGGGTAATCATGATTTTTATTATATAGCAATTGTAAAGGAAAACAAATTATCTCAAACGAGAGTGATTATTTTGGCTGCACGATATTAACTGGCGCATCGGAAATGAACGCCGTGATATTTTCTGCGGTTGTCTTGATGATTTCGCCTTCAGCTTCGACTGAAAAGAATGCGATATGCGGTGTCACGATCACGTTCGGCATATCGATGAGCATATGATTTTCAGCAAGTATCCTGAAATCCGCTTCATTCCCCTTGCCTTTTGCTAAAAATTCAGCTTCTTCTTTAAGCTTGCGCTCACCTTCAAGCACATCAAGCGCTGCGCCGCCGAGCTGTTCTCGCTTCAAGGCAGAGATAAGCGCTCCTGTCTCAACAATTTCACCGCGCGCCGTATTGATAAGGAGCGCTCCTTTCTTCATGAGCAGAATATTATTTTTATTGATGAGGTGATAAGTCGTGTCATTATATGGCGCGTGGATCGTGACTATATCAGAAGCGGAAAGAAGCATATCAAGCGGCACATATCCAATCCCCATTTCCTCGGCGAATGCTTGATCAGGATGCAGATCAGCTGCAAGCACTTTCATGCCGAACCCTTTAGCGATGCGAACAGCATTTTTCCCTATCCGCCCAGTTCCGATTACGCCGATCGTCTTTCCAAAAAGATCAAATCCGCGAAGCATCGGAATATCGAAGCTTGTGTGTTCTTTCATCTGCTCATTCGCGTCAGAGATTTTTCTCGAAAGATTAAGCATGAGCGCGAACGCAAATTCAGCGACAGTATTCGCGCCGTATGCCGGCACGCTCGCGACCGTAATTCCTTTTTCTTTCGCATATGCGACATCAATATGATCAAAACCGGTCGATCGAGTGGAAATGAGCTTTACGTCCGGCAAAGCATCTATGGTTTCTTTCTGTATCTCTGAATCGACAAAGACAGAAATAATATCAGCGCCTTTCGCCTTTTCTAAAGTTTCAGCGCACAACTTTTCCTTATAAAAGGATAATTCGTGCGCTGAAAGCATGCCGAGCAGCAGCTCTTTTTCCCGATCCCGTATTTCAAAAAAAGTTATTTTCATGCATCAATTATATGATTATTTATCCGGAAAGTAAAAAAGCTCCTTGACCTGCGTCAGGAGCTTGAAATGATTACTCTTCATTGACTACCTTGTCAAAAGCGGAGTTCATAAAAAACATGAGGACAAAAAGAAGGAGCCACGGGAAAGAATTCAGTTTGAAGAATGATTCAT
>CAZSEN010000059.1:0-3423 GCA_964605995.1 uncultured Candidatus Saccharibacteria bacterium
AGGGCGATTCTGCTTGCCGGGATAGAGTATTTTCTCATTATGCTGATTATTTTTCCATCAATGTGCGTGATTTTTTCCATAAATTTATTATTTAATCGAAAAATTTTTAATTAAATGAATGGCTGTACTGACAATGCCAATGCTCAGAAATTTTAAAATAGCGAATAAAGCCACGGGACCGGAATGGCGAGCATGATAAGCGCCGCCCCGGCGAGCGTAAGATTTTTCTGGAACATTATTTTTTGAATGCCCTTTTGCATCGGATCTTCTATCTTCCAGAAATTATGCATTGTAAAAGTCACCGGCAGAAGAAAGAGTACGATCAAGCCGAGCGATAACTGCGGCATAATTCCCAAAATAATCCCGAGACCACCGAAGAAAATAAGCATGCCGGAGCCAAGTACGGCAAGCTTCGGAAATGGCACGCCTTTGGATCCCGCATAGCCCGCCATTCCGCTTAAATTCTTGAAATGACCGTTGACCGCTTGAAGCAAAAAGAATCCTCCAAAAATAATCCGCCCGATTAAAAATAATATGTGCATAGTTTCATTTTACCACAAAGATTTATTATCCGAACCTCGTAATAATCAATGCGCCGGCAAACATAAGAAGAGCCCCGAGCGCAAAATACCAGTTTGTTTTCTGACCGAACAAGAGAAAACTGAACAAGACAACGAAGAAAGGGTAAGCAATCTCAAAAATGGAGGCGGTTGAGGCGCCGAGTGTTTTTATGGCCGAAAAAATAAAGAAGTTGGCAAGGATTGCGATTGAAAGGCCTAGAATAATCAGCAACAGGTTTGTTCTTCCTGAAGACAAGACATTTTTTATGGAGCCATCATCAAAAATCAATATCGGCAATGTGATAATTAAAGCCAAAACAGAGTCTATAAAAATAAGACTCAAAGGAGAAACTTTCGTTAAAATTTTCTGATCTATCGCATAGACCAGTCCCCAACTGACAGCGGCGGAAAGGGCGTAAATGAGGCCGATTATTTTCATAAATGTATTTTATCATAAAATATTGCTCAATCGATATTTTTTTGCTATATTTTATCAGTTCCTGCGCGTGTAGCTGTTTTGGTAGATAACAGAGAAGTTCATATCCATCCTTGGCTTGTTTTGGTAGATACCATTAAATAAGTTGTTTTTGAGAGATTGAATAAATATATGCGCGTGTAGCTCAGCTGGTAGAGCATTCGACTGATACTCGAAAGGTCCCAGGTTCGATCCCTGGCACGCGCACCAAAAACAAACAAAAAACACCCTCGTAAAAGGGTGTTTTTTGTTTAGGAGAACAAGAGAATTAGTACTCTCTTCGTCCACGACCGCCGCCGAAGCCACCGCCGTTTCCGCCTCCAAAAGATCTCTGTGGGCGCTCTTCCATAGGACGAGCTTCATTCACAGTAAGGTTTCTTCCTTCGAAGTCCTTTCCGTTGAACATATCAACAGCTTTCGCTGCTTCCTCGTCAGATGACATTTCAACGAAGCCGAAGCCTTTTGATCGTCCTGTCATCTTGTCCATGATAATAACTGCTGATTCGACAGTTCCCGCTTGCGCGAAATAGTCTTTTAGAGAATCAGCGTTAGTGCTGTAAGGCAATCCGCCTACATACAATTTTTTTGCCATAACGTGTATCTTTGTGCGCCTTAATTAAAATGCGCAAAAGAAAAACTAACTGATAAGTGTAATTGCCTTACGCTTTCCATACCTAAATGCCTTAACACTCGGGAATACTCAAACTTAGGGAAACTACTAAGTCAACCCTAACATATTATGAATAAAAAAGCAAGCCCCCACGACAAACAAAAGAAAAACGCCCGCGATTGTGCGGGCGTTTTAAATCAAATCATTTCTTGAAAAAGACGAGCAGGCAATCATTATAGCTTCTTCCGTACATACTATCAGCATCGATAAGCAGAAGCTGCCACAAGCGCGGATCTATCGTGTGCCGGAAAAGCTGCATTGCTTTCTCTTTGCCGTCTTCGCCTATCATGGGCGATTTTGGATCATTGAAACTTACAAGCGATCTTACACCCCAGAGACTCTTCGGAGCATATTCATGCGTAAGAGCAAGACCCTCCGCTCCGGGACTGAAACCTTTTACTTCTTCAATGAAGTTCCGGCAATCCATTTTACTGACGCCGCGCTTGATTGATTGATAAATGACTCCCTTATACGTCGCGCCGGGCTCAATGCCGCAATGAGTTTTCTCGCTGAAATTTTTCAGCAGATATCCCATGGAAACGCGCAAAAGCATGTTTCTATTTTTTGCGATGAACGCCTTCAAGTATGCGGATCTTTCAAAATCAGCGGGAATCGTAATTTCAAATTCCCTGCGCCATTTGAATTTTTCCGGAACATCAGGATCGGGCTTCAGCACAATCTCTTTGTCTTTCGGCGAGAGCTTTGTCTCCTGATAGCTCCATGCACCGCGCGATTTCTTCCAATGAAATAATTTCTTTCCTGTATATCTCTTTTTTCCCATTTTTCTATTTTTAAATGAACTTGATTGATTTTGATATTACTCTATTTAGTAATTATTGACAAGTGATCATTAATGCTGTAATATCCCAACCAGGAAAGCTATTTTATAAAAATAATTTCTTATGAAAAAGAAACCATTCAACAGGCTTACTATGGATATTGAGCAGGCAGAATACGGAGCTGTTTGGCCAAACTCTCCCGAAGGAAAAGCGTTCATTAAAGAACGCCAACGAATTGCATTATCCAAAGAAAAAGAAGATGAATTGAGAATACATAAAGAAAAATGGCTTCGTATCTCTGCTCCTTTTCATGCAATTGGAAATTTTTTCTCAAACATTTTTGCATAGGCATAAAAATTTAAAACCAGACTGTGAAGTCCGGTTTTTCTTTTAAATAAACATTTCCAACGAAGCGAAGATTTTCTTGTGTAAAAAGCCTTGCACAGGCTGACGGCCGGGCAATGAAACGCAATCTGCATTGCGTTTCATCCGATTCTGCTTTGTGGCAGAAATTGCCGATGCGAGGCTTGTGCGAGCAGGCAATAGGTCAAAAATCCAGCAGGATTTTATGTGTGCTTTTCACACAAGAAAATCTGAGCGGCATTTATTCATCTATTTCCTCACCCTCTCCTCCTTCTTCACTCGGCCCCGCCTGCATCGCTTCTATGATATTGTCGATTTCTCCTCTGAAAATTGCGGGAATATTGTGCCATGATTTTTTAAGGCGATGATCGGTCACTCTGTCTTGCGGCTCATTGTATGTGCGGATTTTTTCCGATCTGTCCCCCGTTCCGATTTGGCCTTTCCTTTCTGACGCGTACTTCTTTGCATCTTCTTCTTCTTTTGCGGCTTCAAGCTTTGAGATAAGAATTGCCATCGCTTTCTCGCGATTCTTCAGCTGGCTTCGCTCTGATGTCGAGCGGACATCGATGCCTGTCG
>CAZSEN010000060.1:0-3268 GCA_964605995.1 uncultured Candidatus Saccharibacteria bacterium
GTATAGTGCCGGCTGCTACAGTGAAGTCGCCGCCCGACTTTCCTGTTCCCATTGCGATAGGAAAGACAAGCGCTATGGCTGTTGTACTGTCTATAGTGGCGCTTGTCGGGTTTACTCCATTGTAAGTTATATTTGCCAAATCAGTTGAGTCAGCGGTTGGCGTGCCGGAATGGACGAAATTGATAAAATCCGTACCGATAAGGTTCATTCCGACAGTAGTGGCGCCAGCATTCCCGATAGTTGCAGATGTTCCGGTCGGTGCGGCCGCCTGTGCGGATTTAACATGAAAAAACCCTGCGCTTATCAGCAAAAATCCGGCTAAAAGAAAAATAGGAAGTTTTTTGTATTTCATGGTGATTAAATTATTTTATAATGAATTATCCTGTTCATTATATTATACTCTTAAAATTGATTTTTTTAAGAGTATAAAAGACTGCATCTTGATAGCTTAAAACTGCATCGATTTTCTCCAGATGCGCGAAAATTGTCTCCATGTTATCATCCATTCCAGGCAAGACCTTTAAAAACCATATACTATGCAAAATAAAAATCGCAAACTCCCGCCGCATCCGTTTCCCACGCGGGCGATGATAAAGAGAATCAAAAAATTCATTCTTCAGCTTATATTAAAAGAGAAGGCAATCAAAGGGAAACTCGAGGCATTTTTCGAACAAGGAATGGAAGAAATCGCTTGGTCGTTCTCTCCGGAAACAACCAAGTCGAAAGAATACCCGCTTTTTCTTGAGAACGGCGATTTCTTGATAATTTACAGCCTCAAAAACCCTAAGCGTATTGTATGGAAAGGAAAGATTTCTTTCTATAATCAGGCAAAAGGCCAAAGTTATCAATGGGGTGTCTCTAAAGAAAGATGGGAAAAATTTTTCAAAAAAGAATATCCTGCGGTGCTTCTAAAAAAAGCAGAACAATCTAAAACCAGCCCATAATAAGGCTGGTTTTTTGTCTATCATGGGGTTGACAATAATAGGTTTCCATATTAGTATCTTAGGCGGAAAAGTTCACTTAAAATCAAATACATATGCTCAAAGAGATCTTGAAATCTGCTCGGCTTGCCATCATTCTTTCCATCGGAATTGCATGTGGCTGGCTCATGTTTTATCTCTTCGGCGGTTTTGTGCCGGAAAGCACGTGGCCTGTCCATATTTCACGATGGTGGGATGTCTTGCTCGGGCCTATCTATGTAATGTGCGCCGAGGTGGCAAACATTGTTGAAAAGGAACAACTCAAGAAAATACAGCGGCCTCAAGGAGTCTTGTTGTGGAATAATATTCTGATTCTGCTCCTCATGTTTGCAGGAATTATACTTGGCCTTTCTTTGGGCTTGATGGCGGGAATGATCTTTCTTTTCGCTTCGATGATTTTCATTCTTCGCGTGGCGCGGCAACTGCATTCTGAATCTGAAACGAAAAAGAATGCTGATCCGATTTATCACTCACCGACACAAGAGGAAATCAATAAGAGTTGGGAAGAAAGCAGATGGAAGCAATATTAACTCAAACGCAAAGCGTCTCGATTCAGATCGAGACGCTTTTTCTTTTTCTATTCTCCTATTCGTGCGAATAGGAGAATAATTCAAATTGACGCATTTTTAATGCAGGTGTTTTTTTATAGGATCTTATCGGCTGCATGCTGAGCGGCGCGCTTGATGCGCTTGTAGACGGCCCGGGAAATAAGGAACCAAATCAAGTAAAGGATGGCGAACATCCAGAAGAAGAACCGCGCAACACCAGAAGGATCAATGAGCCAGCCCGTGAATCCGAGTACGCCAAGGAACGTGATGACAGGCAGCGCAATCGCGGAAACAGCGACAAGAGTTCCTTTAAGAGTATCCATGACTTGATCGACGGCGAAATCTTTCGTGTCGAATGTCCCTTTCTTTATTTTTCTGTATGCGCCGAATATCGTGAAAAGCATATGTATAATGATACCATATCTGGTACAATTGTTCTTATGAAAAACATACCTGCGGAAGAAAAGCGAATTTTCGGCTTCAAGCGAAATGTATTCTTTCTCGGACTCGTGAGCTTCTTCAATGATTTCTCAAACGAAATGGTGCAGTCCGTCATGCCGGTTTTTTTGACCGTCGTCCTTGGCGCGCCGGCTTTTGCTGTCGGGCTCATCGAAGGTGTAGCTGATGCGCTCGCGAGCGTCTTGAAGCTTTTCTCCGGCTGGTTTTCGGATAAGATACATCGCCGAAAAGCGCCCGCCGTGTGGGGATATTCGCTTTCTGTCGCTACGCGCATTTTTTTGACTCGCGTTTCGACGTTCGGGCAAGTGTTCGGGCTTCGCATCATCGACAGAGTCGGCAAGGGCCTTCGCGATGCTCCGCGCGACGCGCTGATTGTGGAGTCGGTGGAGAAAAGCGAGCTCGGCAAATCGTTCGGCCTTCACCGCTCGATGGATACGCTTGGCGCTACTCTCGGACCGCTCTTGGCATTTCTGGTACTTTCGTTTTTTGCCGGCGGCTATCGGAAAATATTCCTGATCGCTTTTTTTCTGGGAATTTTCGCAGTGTTCAGCTTCATATTCATCAAAGAGACGAAGAAAAAGGATTCGGCGCCGCTCAAGCCGCCTCGTCTTAATTGGAATCTTTTCAGAGAGCATAAGCGATTTCTTTCCATCATCTTTTCAATTTTTATCTTCGGCCTGGGAACGCTTCCGCTCGGCTTGGTGCTCCTGCGCTCAAAAGAAATCGGATTGGGCAATATCGCCAATATTCCGCTCATGTATTTTGTATACAGTCTGACATTCGTGCTTGTTGCATTGCCGCTCGGCCGGCTGGCGGATAAAATCGGGGAGAGATTCATCATTGCGGGAGGATTTTTAGCCGCAATTGTCGCGTATCTCTGGCTTGCGTATGCGGGAAGTGTTTTCTCGGCAGTGCTATGCTTCATAGTTTTGGGATTGTATTCTGCCGCCACCGACGGATTGCAAAGAGTGCTCGTGGCGAAATCAATCGATCCGGAGCTCATGGCGACCGGCCAGGGATTTCTGAACATGGCGGTAGGATTCTCGTCGCTCGGCGCAGGCGTTGTTGGCGGGATATTATGGACAAACTTCAGCTCTTCCACGGCTCTTATATATGCGGCATCAGTATCAGTCATCGGACTTATCTTGTTTGTATATATGACGAGAAAAAGGGTAGAATCAATTAATATTAACAGCGGTCAATCTTACATATCATGATTAAAAAAATAAAATTGGTTCACATATTGATAGCGATAATAACGATAACCGTAGTTTTTGCGGC
>CAZSEN010000061.1:0-3201 GCA_964605995.1 uncultured Candidatus Saccharibacteria bacterium
ACATACCCGGCTTCAATGACTTTTTTAAAATATCGATAAAAGAGCGTGAGCAGAAGCGTAGTGATATGCGCGCCGTCAACATCGGCATCAGTTGCAATGATGATCTTATGATATCGCATCTTTTCGATATCAAATGTGTCGCCGATCGAAGTGCCGAGCGCAATAACGAGCGATTTCACTTCTTTCGAAGCGAGCATCTTATCAAGACGAGCGCGTTCGACGTTCAAGATTTTACCTTTGAGTGGCAAGATTGCCTGGATTTTCCTGTCTCTTCCCTGTTTTGCCGAGCCGCCCGCGGAATCTCCCTCCACAATGAAGAGTTCTGATTCTGATGCGTCTTTGCTTTGGCAGTCTGCGAGCTTTCCCGGAAGCGTCAATCCTTCAAGCGCGCCTTTTCGAAGCACGGAATCTTTCGCGGCTTTCGCGGCTTTTCGAGCGCTTAGAGCCAGAATCGCCTTGTTGATGATTTTCTTCGCATCATCAGGATGCTCTTCCAAGAAATTTGAAAAAGCTTCTCCGAAGACTGTTTCCACCGCGCCGCGAGCTTCCGTAGAGCCCAATTTTGCTTTCGTCTGGCCTTCAAATTGTATTTCGCGGAGCTTCACGGAAACGACAGCAGTGACTCCTTCAAGAACGTCATCGCCGATAAAGCCGCTCTCGGCTTCTTTGAAATATTCATTCTTCTTCGCGTATGTATTGAGAAGTCGCGTCAATGCGGTCTTAAATCCCGTAATATGCGTGCCGCCCTCGGAGTTGTAGGTATTGTTGGCAAACGGCATGATGCGTTCGCTGATGTCGTCGACATACTGAAGCGCAATTTCCACCTGCACATCATTCGCCTCTTTTTCAGCATAAAAAATATGATCGTGAATCGGCTTTTGGAATTTGTTGGAAAATTTGACGAATGACATCAAGCCGCCTTCGAAATAGAAAGTCATTGACGGCGCTTCGAGCGCAAGCTCCTCAAGATAAAACGCATCACTATCATCTATTTTTCCTTCATAATTTCTCGCGTCGATAATTTTAATCCTTAAACCTTTAACCAAATACGCCTGCTGGCGAAGATGGTTCACAATCGTGTTCCAATTGAAGCTTATTTCTTTGAAAATTTCCTTGTCCGGCTCAAACGTAATAATAGTTCCATGAAATTTCGAAGCTTCAATCTTCTTCACTTTGCTTTTTACTTTTCCCTGCGAGTATTCCTGCATATACTTTCCGCCATCGCGATGAACTTCCGCTTTCGCATAGATTGAAAGAGCATTCACGACAGACGCGCCCACGCCATGAAGACCTCCGGAAACTTTGTATCCGGATTCTTCTCCGCCGAATTTTCCTCCGGCATGAAGCGTTGTCATAACAGTTTCAAGCGCGGAAACTTTTGTTTTTGAATGCACATCAACCGGAATACCCCGGCCGTTATCAACGACACGGATGCGATTGTCCGGAAGAAGCGCGACTTCGATGTGATTCGCATGTCCACCCATCGCTTCATCGCGAGAGTTGTCGAAAATTTCCCAAATCAAATGGTGAAGTCCATCGATACCAGTCGTACCGATGTACATTCCCGGTCGCTTTCGTACCGGCTCAAGGCCTTCAAGGACTGAAATTGCTTCCGCTCCGTATTGATGTTTTTTATCTTTGTTTTCAGCCATCCCAGTTGAGAGAGTCTTCTAGAGACTTTTTATGATTTTAATAAGTTGTATATTCGAATGAATTTTTCTGATAAAATTTCGCCCGCCAAACTTCTAACGGGACAAGTGAATTACAAGTTCAGTATAACAAAAATCAGCGCAAAACCAAAGCGCCCGAAACATGGTTTCGGGCGCTTTTTTAGGCTATTTTCACTCCTTACCAGTCTAGAAATGTATCGGCAGTTGATACGTTTCTGGAAACTGATCCGATGGATTTTCATTCATGAAAAGAAGATATCCGGTAGCAGTATGCGGAGGCGTATTTATTGTAACTTTTGCCGTGAAATTTACAGGGAGCTGCATCCAATTTCCCGAAACAGTGAGAATTTCCGTGGAAGAAACCGGCTGGCCATTGCTATTATATGCTCTCACAGTACCTGCCTGGCCTTCAAAAGGAGTCCAGTGACAAGCGCCATCGATACTGCCTGAAACATTTATTATAGGGCCGACAACTTCATTTATTACAGGAGAATCGATACTGATTCCGCATGCAACTGCCGGGCCGGACGGAGCCGGCGCAGGAGGTGTGGAGATTGGCGCTAGTTGTGTCGGATTCGCCCCGTCTGAAACAGGATACGGAGTTGAATTATCAGATTTTGGAGCAGAGTTTTTTACGGTGAAAAATCCGATTGCCGCCAATCCGATAACAACACCGATGATGACTAATAGAACATTTGAGAAGCCTTTTTGGTTCATGAGAATAATTTTTAAACTTGTAATGACTTTATTGTATCAAAGTATTACAAATAAAAAAACCGAACAAATTTGTTCGGTTTTAATAAGTATCATCGATCAGATGTTCGCATCTGAGATTAACAGCGGCACTAAAAAGTTCTTCAATCGCGAAACCATCTCTTTCTTTTTTCGCCCGAATATACAATCTTAAAAGAGTTCCCAGTCCTTTCTTTAATCTTTCTATATTTTTGTAGTCTTTTTTGGAAATCATTGAGAAAACTTTTTTCTCTTCACGATCCAACTTTTCAAAAACTGAATTTACATCTTCTCTTGCCATAATTTTCATTTTTTAGTGTTCGAATTTTATTCCGAACAAAGATTATCACGGCGAGTTATTTTTAGCAATAAGAAAAACCGCCGCGAATCATATTCGCGGCGGTTTTTCTTATTTATACTGCCGAATAGAGTCCTTGTTTGTTTTTCTTGAAATATTTCGGATTCTGAAGGTTGACCAAAATCGTATTTTTCTTCAGATACCTTTCCTTGAGAACTTTTTCGATGATATCTTCTTTCGTCATCGGGCCCTCCTTTTTAAGGATTTCCTTGATGACGTCTCTCACGACTCCGCTCTTGTATCCCCAGTCAGAGAGAGCATACATTCCTCTTCCGACCAAAATGAATCTTTTGTCTTTAATGAGCTCATTGTGGCATGTTGCGACATGAGTCTTCTTTCCGAATGTTTCAGTGATTGCATTCGCCACTTCCTTGAAGTGCATAGGCGATCCATGCTTTCTCATGATGAGATATGCGTAGTCTTTTACTCCGCGAGTCTTAA
>CAZSEN010000062.1:0-3179 GCA_964605995.1 uncultured Candidatus Saccharibacteria bacterium
GCAAAAGAAGCGCTGCAAATCCGCAATTAAGCTACGATTTCAATTTTTCTTCATCATTCAGAAGATCAGCGAATAGATGCTGCACTTTCTCAAGCTTCGGATTGATGACAAGCTGGCAATACGCGGCGTCTTTATGATGAGCGTAATAATCCTGATGATAATTCTCCGCCGGCCAGAATGTATCGAGCGGTTCGACCTGTGTGATGATCGGCTTTCCGTCGGGATTCGAGCGGTTCAATTCTCCGATGAATTTCTCCGCTTCGATTCTCTGTTCAGGCGTCGTATAGAAAATCACCGAGCGATATTGTGTGCCGATGTCATTTCCCTGCCGGTTCAAACTTGATCCATCGTGCGAAGCGAAAAAAACGGTCATCAAATCGCGGAATGAAATGAGCGCCGGATCAAATTCGACGCGCGTCGCTTCCGCATGTCCTGTCTCGCCTGTTGAGACCTCTTCGTATGTCGGATTTTTAGTTTTACCTCCGGCATATCCGGGTGCGACAGATTTCACGCCTTTCAACATTTTAAAAACCGCCTCTGTGCACCAAAAGCATCCGCCGCCGAATATCGCAATTTCAATTGAATTATTTTTATCTTTCATCTGTTTTTTATACAAAAATTTTAACACAAAAATTGTTTTTTGGGTCATTTTGGTGTAAGTTAGGTATAGATGTTTTTTGAATGCAATAAAAAATCCCCTGCGCCAAAAAGCGAATGCTTTTGGAACAACGCCGGGGATCATTACCGGTTCGTCTAATGGTAGGACAGCGGCCTTTGAAGCCGTTAATTGGGGTTCGAGTCCCTGACCGGTAGCAACGAGGATTTTAATTGATTCATTCCATTAAAATTGAAATCACTTCAAGAATAGCGTCGGAATGCCAAAATGTATCTCTAAAAAATTTAAGACCTATTGTTGATTGCTTAAAATTTTAATCACCGCCAGCTCCAACGGCAACTCAGGAATAAACGCATCTTTCTGCATTTGATACGCATTCAAAAGTTCCGCCAATGCTTTAGACGAAATCCTGCCGCTTTTATCGAGCGCCATTTTCTTCAAAAATTCCATATCGGATTCCGAAACATTCTCTTCAATTTCTTTCTTCACCACCGGAGCGAAGCGCATCAGCAGTATCGCGCGCATTTTATACAAAATCAATTTCATATATACTTTCATATCGATATTCTGCTCGCCCGCGCGCCGTACTGCCATTATTCCCTTTTCAGTGTCACTTGCCGCAATCGCTTCGATGAAATCATTCACAAGTATACTGTTCGGTGCGCCAACAACTCTCTCAATTTCTTTCACATCAACTTTCTTATCTTTTGAGAAGCTGAATATTTTCTGGAGTATTCCATGCGTATCACGGAATGAGCCATCTCCCAAAAGCGCGATCAATTCTGCGCCAGCAGATGTGATCTTGAATCCTTCTTTTTCTGCAATCTCAACCGCAAAATTTTTCAGAATAGCATCTGCCGGGCGCTTGAATACGAATGTCTGACATCGGGAAACGATCGTGTCGGGAACTTTTTCAAGCTCGGTCGTCGCTAAAATAAAAACTACATGAGCCGGCGGCTCTTCGAGAGTCTTTAAGAGCGCATTGAATGCTTCTTTGGTGAGCATATGCACTTCATCGATGATATAGACTTTATATTTCGAATCAAATGGCAGCGTGCGGACTGATTCGCGGAGTTCGCGCATATCATCAATGCCGCGATTCGAGGCAGCATCGATTTCATAAATATCATTTGCCGAAGTGCCGAGCTCCGCCGCAAGAATCCTCGCAACAGATGTCTTGCCCGTGCCGCGGGAACCGGAAAAAAGATACGCATGAGAAATATTGTTCAGCTTCAAAGCGCCTTTCAAGACTTTCACGATATGATCTTGACCCAAAACAGAATCGAAATTCTGCGGGCGATATTTTCTATACAGAGAGGTTTCTTTGTTCATTATTTTCAGTATATCAAATAACATTTGATATAAGAAAAAAGAAAACCCGCTCCATATATGGAGCGGGAATTATTACTGAATCATGGATATGGACTTAAAGACTCCTTCTGCTGCCGTGAAATCGGCGTTGAAATATTGCTCGTCATTTTTGCTCGTCACTTCTTTGTCTCCGAAAGTTGCCTTTCCTCCGCTGAAACTTCCGGCAACATGGATTGTTCCATTGACGCCATTGAGGTTGGCGTCGACGCTTATATCCAAGCCGGTATCATCGCCTTCTCCTCCGATGCTTTTTGCCCAAAGGCAGTGTCCGAATGGATCATATTTCGCAATGAACATGTCTTCCAGTCCGTGACTGTCAATCGTAATCGTATCGAATGTTATCTCACCGTAAAAATATCCGGTGACATACATATTCCCATGCGCATCTGAAGCAATGCTATTTCCTGCTTCATCCAAGTATCCGCCGGCGGTTTTTATCCAGACAAGATTTCCTTGTTCATCATATCGGGCAAGAAAAATATCATTCCCGCCGCAGCTCATGAGCGTGTCTTCTCCTTCAATGACAGTTCCTGAAATATAGCCTGTGACGAAATATGTTCCGGCATCATCAACTACAATTTCAGAAACCACTTTATTTGAATCATCGGATCCGATCACCCACCTGCCTGTAAGCGCAGGGTGCAAACTGGCGGGATGCCGATCATCAAGCGATGTATCCTTTTTTGTGATCATTATCGGCGTACTTGCTTGGGCTGATTTTTCACGAATAGCGCATGATAGAAGAATGACGGCGCTGACTGCAGAAAAAATAAGCATCTTCAATAAAGAAATCGGTTTCATTTGTCCTCCTTGTTTTTGTGTTTATAAAAGAATTTTTCTGTTGGAAATATTACATCAGAAGATGCATTGAGTCAAATAGCGCTTCGTAAATTGTATTTTAAAAAAGTCCTCGGGTCGCGTCGCTTCTGAGGTTTCGCCTTTGGCGAAACAAACGAAGCTAACTCAACCAGACATTTTTTAAAATACAATTTACTTCGCTTAAGTGAAGAAAATTTGCTTAATATTTTCTAATAGGCAAAATCCTTTCTTGAATGCAAATAAAAACCTCTGCCGAATTCGGCAGAGGTTTGAAATTATTCGATCACGAGTTTGCCCGTTGCGATTTTTTTATTTACTGCAACGTCAATCACAGTATAAAAATACGCGCCTGATGGAAGATCTTCTCTTTCAA
>CAZSEN010000063.1:0-3112 GCA_964605995.1 uncultured Candidatus Saccharibacteria bacterium
GATCCATGCTTTCTCATGATGAGATATGCGTAGTCTTTTACTCCGCGAGTCTTAACATTTGAAGAATCAGATTTTCCCCATTCGCCGAGAGGATTTCTGCTGACTGTCTTTGACATAGCGAGCCATCTCTTGGCAATCTCTTCGTTCTTGTATTCTTCCGCAATGCCCTTCAATTCATTCAGGAATTTTGAGACCATGTCCGGCTCGCTGACCAATTCATCGTCATCAAGAGATTCATACAGATTTTTTATAGAGTTGTGGACTTTTGAAGATGTGTCTGCGTCGATACTCCATCGTGATTTGAAATCTTCATCTTCTTTATGCTTATTGAAATCGTCGTGCAGGACAAGATGAAAATGAATGTGATTCTTCATACTCTCGTCTTTTGAGATTGAAGAGAGCAAGTCCTCTTCAGAAACAACGCCGCCGAGAGAATCGATGTATTTTTTAAGTTCGTCAAAAGCCGGCTGCTCCGCTTTAAACACGTCTGATTTTCTGATCGAGTTCAAAGCGGCATTTTCAATCTGTCGCACGCGTTCTCGCGTAATGCCGTATTTTTCACCGATGGCTTCAAGAGTTTTTCTCTCAACGTCCTCGCTCAATCCGAAACGATTGGATATGACATCGTACGCTCTGTCTGCGAGATCAGAGAGAATTTTTTTGCTTACTTGCTTTGGTTTAAATGTTATCGAAGCCATGTTTTTTAAAGCTATTAATTACTATTATTATATATGGATAAGATATTATCACTAATCTAAAAATTGTCAATAATTTTTACGCTTCAAGTATTTTACCCGATCGAACGGCTTTGACTCGATCATTCTCAGTCAGATATTTCTTTCGCAATCGCACGCTTTTTGGAGTGATTTCAAGATATTCATCATCCGACATGACTTCCAGTCCCCGCTCGATCGTAAGCACATATGCTGGCTTCAAGTATATCGTCTCGTCGGTTCCGGATGCGCGCATATTCGTGAGCTGTTTTCCTTTTGTCGGATTCACGGTCATTTCTTCGCCCTTCACCGTATTGCCGATGACTTGCCCTTCATAGACTTCAGTTCCCGGCTCGATGTAAATCGTTCCGCGCTCCTGCAGATTTCCCAGCGCAAATGGCGGCACTTTTCCGCCGACCATCGATGTCATCGATCCGGTTTCCCTTTTCTTTATTTCTCCCACATACGGCTGAAAGCCGATGACTCGGGAAGACAAGATCCCTTCCCCTCGCGTGTCCACCATGAATTGCCCGCGGTAGCCCAAAAGCCCGCGAGTCGGTATGTCGAACACCAATCGAGTAATGCCGTCTTTCTGCTTCATCTCTTTCATAAGTCCGCGGCGCTTTGTAATCTTCTCGATGACGACTCCGGAAACTTCTTCCGGCACGTCGATGGTCAATTCTTCGAACGGCTCGAACTTTTCTCCATTTTCAACTTTGATGATGACTTGCGGCTGAGAAACTTGAAGCTCATACCCTTCGCGCCGCATGTTTTCAAGAAGGATTGCAATATGAAGTTCGCCGCGGCCATACACTTTGTATGCATCGCCTTCGAAATCAACCTTGAGTCCCACGTTTATTTCAAGCTCTTTTTCAAGACGCTCCCTGATCTGCCGCCCGGTGACGAATTTTCCTTCTCGTCCGGCGAATGGAGAATCGTTCACCAAAAAGTTAAGCGAGATTGTCGGCTCATCGATCTTGATCGATGGCATTGCGGGAGTCTCTTCTTTGTCGACAATCGTCTCTCCGATATCAATGTCCGGCACGCCGGCAACGAGCGCAATGTCTCCGCAAAGAACTTCAGACACTTCTTTTCGCGCGATTCCTTCAAAGGTGAACATTTTTGTGATTTTTGCGGTACGAGACGCGCCGCCATCTTTTTTAATGATGATCTGATTTCCTGATCTCATATTTCCGCTGTACACGCGAACAACAGCGAGCCGCCCCAAGAAATTATCGTAGCCCAAATTAAACACCTGAGCCACAAATGCTTCGCTGTCTTTTGTCGAAGCCTGAGGAACAAGCTCCAAAACAACATCCAAAAGCGGAGTAAGGTCTTTCGATTCATCAGACAATTTCCTCTTTGCGATTCCCTGCCTGCCGATGGCATACACAGTCGTGAAATCAAGCTGCTCTTCGTTCGCTCCAAGCTCCAAGAAAAGTTCCAGAACTTGCTCATGGACTTGGTCGGGATTCGCGCCCGGCTTGTCTATCTTGTTTATGACGACAATCGGCTTCAAACCAAGCTCGAGAGATTTCTTCAAGACAAATCGCGTCTGCGGCATCGGGCCTTCCTGCGCGTCAACCAAAAGAAGCACTGAGTCGATAGAGCGGAGCACTCGTTCGACTTCAGAGCCGAAATCCGCGTGGCCCGGAGTATCCACGATGTTCAATTTCGTTCCCTTGTAAAAAATAGATGTATTTTTTGAATAAATAGTGATACCGCGCTCTTGTTCGAGAGCGTTTGAGTCCATAGTCACGCCTTCAGCGACCATGCCGGTCTGGCGCATCAAAGCATCGGTCAATGTCGTCTTGCCGTGGTCAACGTGCGCGATAATAGCTATATTTCTTATTTCCATGTAAATATATACTTAAATAAAAAAACTGCCGAAAAGCAGAGTCGATTAATATATGATAAAAATAACAAAATAATTAACTTTTGTCAAAAGGCACTGGGATTTTTCTCTCCCCACACAATGCTTCGTGAAAGAAAACCATCGCTTGAACGCAGGCAATTCAACTCTTTGACAAATGCAAGCTGACTTGATAAAAATCAATCAGAAATAAATTGTTCATCAAAAATATGAAGTCATGGGAGATGCTGAAATTTCCAAAAAAGAAAGATTGATTAGAAAAATTAGAAAATGGGCGCTGGTTCCGGCTTTCCTTTTTATCCTGTTTGCAATATGTTTAGGAGTAATTTCTTATTTATATTCCGCGCCGGAAAAAATTGGAAATCCATGGATTTCCAATCATCTTAATTTCCTTGAATACTACAGTGGCGTAGGAATGATTGTTTCAGTACTTATGGAATGTATGCTTCTGATATTCTCCCTTTTCATTGAATTCCCGATACTATTTCCAGGGAAATCATCAAGGAGAAAATGCGATTGTGGCCAT
>CAZSEN010000064.1:0-3100 GCA_964605995.1 uncultured Candidatus Saccharibacteria bacterium
TATGACTGGAAGACAAGCCTGAATGCGTATGATGTCTTCTGAGAACCATCTGGAAAGGTTTTGGTGAAAATGTCGAACAATCGCATAGTAACTAGAAGTTCACCCGCCTCATGCTTCAGAACATCAGCAATTTCTTCCTGTTTTGTCTCTATTGGAACAAACATCGCGATATCACGGACCATAAATGGATACTGTGATATTTTTTTGTAAGTGATATTTTCCTGCGTGTATGGAATATTGTTCCAGGCAGTCGGTTCCGGGAGGCTGCGAATAATATCATCGATCTTGATCTGCCACACAGCACTATCAGACGAAGGAATCAGAACACCTTCGACATTTAATCCAGCAACACCGAGACCCGTCGCAATTTTACCAACAATATCTTTGATGATCGACTCGGCAGTAATGCCCTTTTGCTTCTTTAATTTCTTAACTCCAATCGAAAGCGCGCGGTATTCGCCGTCGGCTTCGAACAGGGTACCGATCTCGAACGTCTTAATATCATCAAGACCGAGCAGATCGGCATTGTGCGCATTGCGGGAAAGTGCCTCCTCTATATTCGAGGTAAGATTGCCACGCAGGAAATTCTTATCCGAAGCCAACGATTTCTCTATCTCAATAAAGCCAATATTTCGAAAAGAATAAGTAATGATTTCCGAGAAACCATGCCCGACGAACACGTCGCGGATTTTCTCTTCGTAGTACATCGATTTAAGCGGCACGAGCGGATGTGTAAGCTTCGGCGGCGGAACAGACCGTATATTTTCATAGCCATGAATCCGCCCGATTTCTTCCGCAATATCTTCCAATGAACCCAAATCAAGCCGCTCGGATGGAATAATAAGCGCGAGATTACCAGCCGCATTTGTCGCCTTAATGCCCAGCGTTGAAAGAATGCGCACAATTTTTTCTTCAGAAATTTCGACTCCAAGCAGCTTCATTACCTGTTTTGGGTCGATCATTATCGTTCTCATTTCAGCCTTCACTGGATATATATCAGCAAGTTCGCCAACCTTCGCCTCTGGCATCATTTCGGAAATCAATGCAGTACAGCGATCATTCCCGATTGACGCCCATTCAGGGGTAATTTCATTTTCAAATCGCTTTGAAGAATCAGTCCGGATGCCGATTTTAAGACTTGTCTTTCGGATATGCGCCGGGTCAAAATCTGCGGCTTCAAGAATAATATTTTTAGTGCCCTCATTCACTTCCGCGCGTTTTCCACCTTTGATGCCGGCAATAGCGAGAGGTCCGGAATCGTCAGCAATCACCAAAACATCAGAAAATAACATGACTTCCTTGTTATCAAAAGTCACGATCTTCTCTCCTTCTTGCGCTCGCCGCACGATGATCCGCCCATCAACTTTATCGGCATCAAATGCATGAAGCGGCTGACCGATATCAAGCATGGAAAAATTTGTCGCATCGACGATATTATTTATCGAACGCTGTCCGACAGCCACTAGTGAATTTACAAGCCACTCGGGCGACGGTCCGACAGAAATATTTTCAATGCGGCGGGCGGTGTAACGCCTGCATAATGTATCTTCATCAATGCGAACTTCAACATTATTCTTCAAATGAACTGGCGGATTATAATTCGGAAATTGTGCGGGAATTCCAGTAATTGCCGCTATTTCAGTCGCGATACCCTTGTGGCAGAGCGCATAATGCGCCCGATCAGGAAGTACTTTTACATCAAGAACTGTGTCATTTCCATGCCTAAAGACAGATTCGACTTCGGCAAAACGGAATGTAAAAAGCTCAGCCAATTTCTCTGGTTCTGGCAATGGGTCTTTGAAATATGTTTTGAGCCAATTGTATGAAACTTCCATAAATTTAGAATTGATTTACTAAACGCAGATCACCGGAGTATAAAAGGCGGATATCATCAATACCGTGCTTAATCATCACCAGGCGATCAATGCCGCCGCCGAAAGCAAAGCCGTTCCATATACTATGATCAACGCCAGTTTTTTTGAACACATTCGGATTGATCATTCCTCCACCCATCACCTCGAGCCACTTGCCCTTGAATTTAATATCAACTTCAATAGAAGGCTCTGTGAACGGGAAATAGCTCGGGCGAAAACGGATCTCAATATCATCACCGAGCAGTTTTTTGAAGAAATATTCAAGTGTGCCTTTCAGATGCGCAAGCGAAACGTCACGGTCGACATACACCGCATCAAGCTGGAAAAATTGCGCTTCGTGCGTTGCATCAGTCGCCTCGTTTCGGAACACTTTGCCGGGAAAAATGCACCTGATCGGCTCGTTCTTGAAATTTTCGAGCGCACGGGCGGTGACCGATGTCGTATGCGTACGCAAAAGCTTTCCTTCGCTTTTCGGCTTCAGCCAAAACGTATCCTGCATATCACGGGATGGGTGGTCAGCGGGAACGTTCAGCGCATCAAAATTATAGAATTCCTTTTCGATTTCCGGCCCTTCTACAACCGCAAATCCAAGCTCTGCAAAAATTGCAGTGATATCGCGAATCATCGCTGTGACAGGATGAAGATGGCCTTTTTCTTCTTTTTTAGCTTCTGGAGATGAGGACATAAGAATGATTTTGATACAGAAGGGTGTAATTTATTCCTTCTGTATCTTCAAATTGAGATGATTCATGATCGTGGGCCTGTTTGAAAAATACCTTTGATTCTTCAGAGCTTAAATGCTCTTTAAGATAATGGATGCCGTATTTGATGTTTTTTTCGCTATTTTCATAAATAAGCGGATATTCATGAACATATGTTTTTTGTAACATAATTGAAATTATACCAGAATTTTATCTTTTTTGATGAAGATTTCAGGCGTTATTATAGTTTTATGATATAGTGGTAAGAATGAAAAAAACACGGACATTATTCATCATACTTATAATAGTATCCGCCGCAATAGCTTTTTATTTGGGGTGGCTTGATAATGGACCTCGCTGAGCGGAATACCTCGCCAAAAAACAGCGGAAAACAAAAACCGGCATAACTCTGCTGGTTTTTGTTTTAAAAAATTAATTGTTCAAAGCGCCTGTCGGCAACCATCCTGAGATTGAATTGATCTTAGATATCGTAAGCGATCCCACAAATCCGGATGAAGGGAATAT
>CAZSEN010000065.1:0-3072 GCA_964605995.1 uncultured Candidatus Saccharibacteria bacterium
GCCGCCCACAATCGATATTTCAGTCTCATCGCGGCCGCAATCGACAATCATATATGTCCCACGGTCTGCTTTTGCAATTACAGAACGCGCCTGCGCAATAGCCCTCAACTCAAAGCCGATCGGCGCAATGCCGGCATGTTTAAAAATCTCCAGATAATTTTCAATCACCTCCCGTGAAGAAACAGTGACTCGGACCTTGTAAGACGATTCATCTTCGCTTATGACGGCATAATCGAATACCAAATCAACAGCGGGCGCTTCAAGCAGATTTTCAAGATTGATTCCAATCGCCTGATACATTTCTTTTTTGCTCGCCTTGGGAATACGGATTTCAAATGTATATACCTGATCTTCCGGAATGGAAACATTCGCATAATGTATACTTTCTTTTCTTCGCAACGATTTGAGGATTTTCTCGAGCGTTTCTTTCGGGTCTTTCGATTCAATGATTCCCTCAGGAATTTCCCTCTCGCCTATGTCGCCGATTTCCAGTCCGCGCTTGCCGGGAATAAGCTTTGCGAATTTGATTGAATTATTCCGAATATCAAGACCCGCAAACGATTTAGAATATTTTTTCGCGACTGAATTCTTATTATAAAAACTGTGGTTCATTAATGTAAGTATACACCACAGCAACGGGTAATTAAATCAAGAAATACAGTACGACCAGCGTCAGCGCTATAAGCGCAGCAATGGATAAAATTTCCAAGTACTCATACACGAGATTAGAAATCTTTTCGCCATAAAGCTTCATCAGATAACCGACGGCGAAAAACCGCGCGCCTCTTCCTAAAATGGATGCGACAATAAAAATGAAAATATTGGAATGAAAAAGACCAGCTGCGAGCGCAGCGACTTTGTATGCTTCCGGTATCGGCATGAACGCGGCAAAAATAACAGCAGAAAATGCATTGGCAGTGAAAAGATTCTGCGCATACGCAATGCTTGATTCCAAATGATAAAAATGAACGATTGAAGCTCCAATCGTCTTAAAAAAAAGATAGCCGACAAGATAGCCAAAGAGTCCGCCGAGAACGGAAAAAATCAATGTGAGAAGCGAATAAAAAAACCAGCGGCTCCGTTCCCTGCTCGTCAAAATCGCGATGAGCAGAAAATCCGGCGGCACCGGAAAAAAAGAAGACTCAGCAAACGAAACCGCCGCCAGCCAAAACCTCCCATGCGGACCTTCGGAATGCTTATCAGTAAAATTCCGTATCTTTTCTTTTTTATGCTGTAAGAATTTCATCCCGTTAGAAGTCCGCTCACGCGGCAGAAACCTTCGGTTTCTTACTTCTAACGGGACAAGTCCCTGCTGGAAGTGGCTGCGTTCACTGACTTTTGATTATTATATAATTTGTATTGAAACTTTATAACCTTAGGAAGGTTATAAACTTTTAACTTACCTGATCTGCGTTCCATTTTCTACCGTATGTTCCGGTTCAAGTGTCGTGAAGTTTTCTCCCTCGCCCACAATATACAGAATCATCCCCTTGCTCTCATATCCTTTGATCATCCGCGGTTCCAAATTCGCAAGCACCGGCACTTGCTTGCCGATCAAAATGCTCGGATCGGGATAGTGCTCGCGCACGCCGGAAATGATCTGCACTTCTTCAGCACCCAAATTCACTTTCAATTTTAAAAGCCTGTCCGCTTCGGGAACAATTTCGGCTTCAAGAATCGTGCCGATTTTTATTTCTAACCTTGCAAAATCATCGAATGTAATCATAGTTTTATATCAGGTAAAATTCTAATTTATCTTATCCAAATACCGCTGAAGGATCAGTGCTGCCGCGGACGCATCCACAGTCTTTGATTTTTCTTGCGGAAGTTTTCTGGCGGAGAACATATCTTTTCCGATTTTCGGCCGGCGAGCTTCCACAGAGGTCATGAATTCTTTCTCAAGATATACCGGCAATTTCAACTCAGTTTCCAATTTCTGTTTGAAGTTTGTAATCTTCTCCATTATCTTATTCGGCTCGCCGACAAGGTCAAGCGATTCTCCGAGTACGATCGCCTCGACTTCGTCAGTTTTGCATGTTTTCTTTATCTCATCGAGCAGTGTCCTGTCATTAGTGAGGTTTCTTTTCGGGAATGCAAGCATTCCCCCGTCGTCTGAGAGCGCAATCCCTACTCTTTTTGACCCATAATCGATTCCCATGAACTTCATTCTTATACAATAGCACGCCGTATGATTGTTGTCTTATAAAATCAACTCTGTTATGATGTCCTCATGGAAATATTTTTACAAAATAGCATGTGGGCTTTTGTCGTAATACTTCTTTGGGTGTTGCCATGGAAAATATATTCTCTATGGACTTCAGCGAGGAATTCTCATAAAGGATGGTTCTTTGCGTTGCTCATATTGAACACATTTGCAATCTTGGACATCTTTTACATCTTTTATGTGGCGAAAAAGAACATTAAAGATGTGAAGGAGGCCGTAAAGAAAACAGCTAGAGAAATAAAAGCTGACGTGTCCAAGCTCTTCAAAAAGAAGACGGCATAAATTAAAACCGCTTAGAGGAATGGCTGGTGAAATCAAACTTTTTTGATTTCACTCCGATTTCTGTAAAACAGAAAATTTTCTATGTCGAACAAAGGCGAGATAGAAAATAGGAGATGTCCGTGAGAGCACGGAGTCATTCCGATGAGCGGAGCGAGGAGGAATGGCTGAGTGGTTGAAGGCACTTGCTTGCCCCGTTACACTTTTAAATCGCATATTATTTTACTTTCTAGCTCTACAAAAAATTGATTATTGCGCGGAGGAATGGCTGAGTGGTTGAAGGCACTTGTCTTGAAAACAAGAGACCATGAAAGTGGTCCGTGAGTTCGAATCTCACTTCCTCCGCGCAGTGATCAATCAGTGAAAGTTAAAAGTGTAACGGGGTCGCGAAAAACAAGCATGAAAGTGGTCCGTGAGTTCGAATCTCACTTCCTCTGCAAAATCGAATCCGCGAAAGCGGATTTTTGATTTTGAGGGGAAAAGAAAGTGCTTGAGCACTTTCTGGGTGAGATTCGAACAGCGGAGTCATGTTTTGCAAGCTTGCAAAACAGACGAGCTGGTGCCCAGAC
>CAZSEN010000066.1:0-2872 GCA_964605995.1 uncultured Candidatus Saccharibacteria bacterium
TGAAAGAATATTTCCCGACAACTTCATAACTGTATATCTTGCCTTCCGGATCTTGCGGCAGCACAAATCCCGACAATGGATCTTTCAAGTCATCAAGCGATGCCGGAAGTTTTGTTTTCTGCTGCCAATAGTTGATGATCTGCCATTGGATATTCTGCAGATCGGAAACTTTCTGACTGTCTATCCTTCGCAGCCTTTGAGTTTTTGGCGAGCCGACGATTACGAAGGCGAAAACAATCGACGCGAGCACGAAGAGAGAAACTGCAAACGTAAAAATCTTGAGGAATTTTTTCTTCTCTTTCCATTTATCCCGCAAGTCATAAAAATAATATCCGAAGATGAGATCGGCCACGATGAGAACTGATGAAACTTTGAGCAAAAATCTGAGCGTGATTTCGCCGCTTAGGAATGTATTGATAAGCACGATCAGATCCGTCGCCACAACCAATCCCGAAATGAAAAGCGTGAGGTAGATGAGCCACTTTCTGACTCCCAGATTCCTTTTTTCCGGATGTGATTTCATGTCTTTGTTCAAAAACTTGGAGAGAACAAGATATGCCGGAAAAAATATGACAAGCGTCGCAATCGACAGGCGGATTGATGAAGAGAATGCATCTGGATTGTAATTGAGCACATCCGGAAAAGCCGCATTGATGACATCGAATAGCAGATTAAGCAGGCTGATTGAAGCGCCATAAAGCGCGACAATCGACCCTAAATAGAGGAAAAAGTCCTTCGGCGATGTTTTTATTTTCTTATCTTCAGGCATATGGTATAGGAATTAGTATTTTATAATATTCTTGTATTATACTAAAATAAATAAGTTAAAACTATGTCAAAAAAAGAAAAGCAGAAAAAACAGATGAGGAGCGCGAGAGGCCCTGTCGGCATAGAGAAAATGTCCGAATCCGCGACGCGCTGGATCGGCTCGACGAGCTCGCTTATTGCGCATACGATGTTTTTTACAGGCGCATTCATCTTGTATTTTGCAGACTTCGAAATCGACAAAATACTGCTTGTGTTGACGACAGTTGTTTCACTTGAAGCGATTTATCTCTCCATCTTCATCCAAATGACCATCAACAGAAACACACAGGAACTGCAGGAAGTGAGCGAAGATATCGACGAAATCCAAGAAGACGTGGATGAAATTCAAAAAGATGTCGATGAAATCCAGAAAGACGTCGGCGATCTTGAAGAAGAATTCGAGGAAATCTCAGAAGAAATCGAAAAAGACGATGAAGAAGAAAAAATGAGAGATAAAGAGCTTATCGACAGGATCGAAGGAAGCCTGAAGAATCTCATGTCTGAAATAAATGAGTTGAAGAAGAAATAAAAGGGCCGTTCGGATTTCTTGTGTGAAAAGCACACATAAAATCCTGCTGGATTTTTGACCTATTGCCTGCTCGCACAAGCCTCACATCGGCAATTTCTGCCAAAAGGCAGAATCGGATGAAACGCAATGCAGATTGCGTTTCATTGCCCGGCCGTCGGCCTGCGCAAGGCTTTTCACACAAGAAATCCTCACTCTGATGCAAAAATCATAAAATGATATTTTTGCTGTATTAAAAAAGAAAACCCTCTCAATAATTGAGAGGGTTTTTCGGTTGTATTTTACCGAAAATAATAAATGATTCCCGCATTTATATGGAGGCCGGAAACTTCCCGAAATACTGCTTCTCCGACGAGACCGAGATTCGGCACGCGATCAGATGGAAATAATTCCATGCCGATCGGTACGATTTCCCGATATCCATACAGCTCCCAATCATCTGCTGCAAAATATATTGCAAAAAAATTCAATCCGAGTCCGCTGTATAGCCGGCAGCTCTGCGTATTGCGCCATGCAAAGAAAAGATGAGTGCCGAATTGCACATCGCGCCACGAGAGCGCTATATTGAGGAATTCAAAATGCTCAAATTGAAGCCCGAATTTTTCCTCAAGAAACCAACGATTGCCGAATCGGGATTTTCCAAAATGCTCTCTTAAAGAAACTAGGCGCGTTCTCGGATATAATCCGACGCCGAAGCAGAGTTTGTTTTGCTCAGATACATTCTGATTCTCTTTTCCCGAGAATGCCTTTGAGTCAGACATGATGTCATTTGGCAGGCTTTGCGCCACAGTAAAAATAGAAGACAAAGCAAAGATGGCAATTAATGCGAGCTTTTTCATTATGGAGAACGAGTTTAGTGAAAAGAAATTCTACGCATAGAATATCATTCATATAAAAAAAGTCAACCCCGCGTCAGCGGGGTTGTTAATCTTCTTTCTCATCTTCTTCAATCTCCTCTTTCGATCTTTTTCCTTTGAACGCATTCACCAAAAGCGCGATGACGAATCCGGAAGGAAATGCTCCTAAGAGAAACAGCAGGACTGAGGGAACTTTTGGAGAAAGACTCCATTCCCATATGGTTACCGCGAGCAAGAAAATACTTATGGTTGAAAAAATGATGGCAAATTTTCTTTTTGCGACTCTATGCCTGATTGCCAAATAGCAAATCAGCGTCCATACAAAAAGAATCAACACAATTCCGATGAATTCAATGGGTTCCAACCCCCAGAATCCAACGAACAAGAGAAGTAGTGTTTTCATTTAAAGTTTTTAAAAGAAAGTGTTTGTTTAAGACTATCACCGCCTGGCAATAAAATCAAACTGCATTCATTATGTGAAAGCAAGGATTTTTCATTTTCCCAAACATATGCAGAGGTGAAGTAAAAATCGAGGAGACGAACAGGAAAATCGAACTGTCTGAGCTTCGACTGCAAGGAGGGCGAGTTTTCGATTTTTCGTGGTGAGCGACGATGATTTTCTTTCACCGAGCATCGTTTGGGAAAATGAAAATCCGAGCGCCTTTTATATTTTAAATTCAAT
>CAZSEN010000067.1:0-2868 GCA_964605995.1 uncultured Candidatus Saccharibacteria bacterium
GGAAATGTTTGCAAATTCAAAAACAAAAGTGAGGGATTCTTCATGGTTTGTAGCGTCAGGGCTCTGCATTGCCGGAAAAGACGGATCCGGAGAAAATTACGAAAGCGGTTCATTCGATGTTCTCTTTCGAAAATGGAAGACTTTTTGGTCCTCAATCATCCGCCAACTGCTTCCATAACCGCAAAATGAGAGCATTTTTGCTCATTTGTATGCATTTTTTAAAAAAGAAAACCCCTCATTTTCATGAAAATGAGGGGTTTTCTTTTTTAAAAACTTTCTGATATGATAAATCTGTTAAATATTAAAACTAATGGCTTTTAGCCGTCCAATTTTATCGTCATGCCAAAAGTAAATCCGGAAGTAGAAACATTCGCTCGAATCAAAGTTATCGGCGTCGGAGGCTCGGGAGGAAATGCGCTCAACCACATGGTGACTTCAAAAGTCAAAGGAGTTGAATTCATCGTGATGAACACCGACACGCAAGATCTTCACAATTCTCTCGCTGAGAAGAAAATCCATATCGGAAAGAATCTCACTCGCGGACTCGGCACCGGCATGAATCCTGAAATCGGAAGAAAAGCGGCTGAAGAGACAAAAGCGGAAATCCAAGACGCCATCAAAGGAGCTGACATGATATTCATCGCGTGCGGAGAAGGCGGCGGCACCGGCACGGGAGCAGCGCCGATTGTCGCTCATGCGGCAAAAGAGCAAGGCATTCTGACTGTCGCCGTCACCACCAAGCCGTTCTTCTTCGAAGGAAGCCAGCGGATGAAGCTCGCAGAAAGAGGCTTGGAAGAATTGGAGAAAGAAGTGGATGCGATCATCACCATACCGAACGACCGCCTGCTTCAAGTCGCCGGAAAGAATACGAATCTCAAAAACGCGTTCGCGATGTGCGACGACGTGCTCCGCCAGGCAGTTGAAGGAATCTCCGACCTCATCACTACGCCGGGAATCATCAATGTTGACTTCGCCGATATCAAATCCGTCATGTCAGACGCCGGTTCCGCGCTCATGGGCATCGGCAGCGCGACCGGAGAGAAACGAGCTGAAAACGCGGCTCTTCAAGCGATCAATTCCCCTCTTCTTGAACTCTCGATAAACGGAGCAAAAGGAGTATTGTTCGCTATTTCCGGCGGCGACGATCTGACCATGCATGAAATACAGGAAGCGGCGAAAGTCATTACAGAATCCATCGACAAAGACGCGAAAGTTATTTTCGGAACTATCAAAGACGACCGCTTGAAGAAAGGAGAAGTTAAAGTGACCGTCATCGCAACCGGATTCCCTACTGACATGCCCAAAAAAACTCTCTTTCAATCTCATGTAAGCAATAAAGAGGAAAAAAAAGAGATTCACAATACAGTGCCAGTGGCAGATTTCCCTAAAAAGATTGAAAAGAAAGAAGAAGAAATAATCATCGAAGATGATTCTCTCAACGATGACTGGAGTGCAGTCCCTGCTTTTTTAAGAAGAAACAAAAAATAAAAGTCGAGTATTTAAATATCATCAAATAAAGGTTAAGATGAATAAATATGGTTTATGACTTAATCATCATCGGCGGAGGACCGGCAGGAATCGCAGCCACAATATATGCAGCCAGAAAGCAGCTCAAAACTCTTTTCATAACGAGCGGCTTCGGCGGGCAATCAATCGTCTCGCCTGATATTCAGAACTGGATAGGAGTTCCATCAATAACGGGAACTGGCCTCGCCGAGATGCTGAAAAAACACGTAGAAATGCATGTTGGAGAATTCCTGGAAATACAAGAAGGGAAAGTGGTTAACATTGCGAAGAATGAATTTTTTACTGTCACGACTGACAGCGCTCACTCATATGAATCAAAAACTATTCTTGTGGCGACCGGCAGCCGACGAAAGAAACTTGCTGTTCCCGGCGCCGACTTGTTTGAAAATAAAGGCATCTCATACTGCGCGTCCTGCGACGGCCCGCTTTTCGCCGGCCAGGATGTAGCTGTCATCGGCGGAGGAAATGCAGCATTTGAAACAGCCGCTCAGCTTCTGATGTATGCCAAAAGCGTGACTATCCTCCACCATGGCGAGAAAATCAAGGCCGATGAAATCACTATGGAAGCAGTATTGGCTCATTCGAATGTGAAACTGATTTTAAATGCCGAAACTGCTGAAATAAAAGGAAATTCATTCGTAGAGCAATTGGCGTATACGGATGCAAAAACAAACGAAATCAAAGAACTGAATGTGGCGGGAATTTTTGTGGAAATCGGACAAATACCAAATACTGATTTCATGAATGGATTGGTAGAGCTCGATCAATACAAAAGAATCATCGTCAATCCAAAAAATCAGATGAGTTCGCTTCCCGGCATTTGGGCTGCTGGAGATTGCGCCGACGGACTCTATCACCAAAACAACATTGCCGCCGGCGACGGAGTCAAAGCGCTTGAAGATTTGTATTTATATTTAAAAACAAAAAAACAGTAATATGGTTTAGAAAAATCCTTCCTTGTGAAGGATTTTTCTTTTGCTGGCAGTCCCTCTATTATACCCTCCTAACTTTCCATCAGATCGAATAACGCGATGGCACGGGATTTTCGGGTCATGATTCTTATTGAGCGCATTTCCCACCGCGCGATATGAAGCGGGTTTTCCGATTTTCTGCGCGACTTCTTTATAGGTCACCACACTCCCTTTCGGAATTTTTCTGACGACCTCGTACACTTTTTCAGTGAATGTTTTTTGCATCTTTCATATAATAACTGATTTTGCCGCCAAAGCGATGATTTTTTATTCAAAGAATGCCATACGGGGCAACATTTGACAATTATTAGTTTGTATGATATGCTTTTTTTGGACCTTTAAAACTGAATAGAAACCAAAAACAACCGTT
>CAZSEN010000068.1:0-2860 GCA_964605995.1 uncultured Candidatus Saccharibacteria bacterium
CCGATATCATCATGAGGTCCGCCTGCGCTTTTCGCCCACTGGAAAATGCCTGAAGAATTATATTTCGCGATAAAAATATCATTACCGCCCGCGCTCGTTACTGTTGCAGATCCGAATGCAGCCGCACCCGAAAACGAACCGGTGATATACACATCTCCGGCGCCATACGTTGCAATGTCATTGCTCGTATCATCTCCAAGGCCGCCGCCTTTTATCACCAAGACAAGCTGGCCGTTTGCATTATATTCAGCAACAAAAACATCATGAGCGCCCGCACTGGTAATCATAGATGTTCCAAAAAACGCTGTTCCGACAAAGTCCCCGGTGACGCATACTCTATTGAGTCCGGAAATGGTTATTCCGAAAGCTCTGTCATCGCCCACGCCTCCGGCTTGCCGTGCCCACATCACGCCTCCGTTCTGATTGTATTTGACGATAAAAATATCCGCATGTCCCACCGCGACCAGTATATGAGACTGGTCGAAAATGATTGAGTCACTGAAATATCCAGTGACATAGACATTTCCGACGGCATCGATAGCAGTGCTTTTTCCCACACAAGCAGAAGTTCCATCTGCTTGTGTGGCCCATTGCCAATCTTGTGAAAATAATCGAGCGGATACAAGCAAAAACAGAGACAATAAGATTGTTTTGGTTTTCATGATTTTTTGTTTTTAAAGAAAAATATCTGACTAGGATTCTGTATAAAAAAAGGGAATAAGTCAAATAACACTCGGATTTCTGGAATCTGGAATGAAGAGCACACATAAAAAAATCCAACCACATAAAAGTGATTGGATTTAAAAATCATTCGACAGACAGAAGCGCCCCGTCGGTGCTGTATACCGCCACGACAGTTCCATCTGCCCCCTTTTTAATCTCTTTACCATCGACAAACACATAGCCTGTAATGTATTCTGTCACGCGCAGATTGCCGTATTCATCGAGAACAATTCTCTGTCCGGCATCCCTTCCCTCGCCGCCGGCACGCGTCACCCACATCACATTTCCATTCTTGTCGTATTTTGCCAGGAAAAAATCCTCAACATCAGCGCTTGTCAATTTGAACCGGCCGAATCTAGCAGTGCCGGAAAAATATCCGGTGACATAGACATTTCCGGAATCATCGACGACGGCATCAACGCCGGCATCATTAGACGCTCCTCCGGCTTGCCGTGCCCAGGCCAAATTGCCAAGCGAGTCATATCTCAAAACTAAAATGTCTTTTCCCCCGGCGCTCGTCAGAGTGTCCTGCCCGCCTATAACTGAAAAAATAATCCGATGATCAAAACTTCCGGTACCGTATCCATTCGCCAAACTGTCACTCTGAGCAGAAGAAAAAATGGGAGAAAAAAGACAGGCAATCAGAGTGAGGACGGAAAAAATGCTTTTTGTCTTCATGGTTTTTGGTTTTAAAAGTTCAAAAATATCCGGATACGATTATGCAGGAAGGCATACGAAAAATCAAGCTATTTTAAGAGCGTGATTGAAATCTTCCGGCAATGGCGCTTCGATTTTCGCGCGTGAGCCGTTCGGATGAGTGAATTCAAGCGAAGCTGCATGAAGCGCAAGGCGCGAGAAGCCGAGTACACATGGGCGATTCGGCGCATAGAGAGAATCGCACACGATAGGATAATTGAGATATTTAAAGTGCACGCGTATCTGGTGCGTTCTGCCGGTTTTCGGAGATGCTTCTATGAGTGAAAATCGCTCGCCGGCTTTTTCGAATCTGCTCAACACTTTATATTCCGTAATCGCCTCGCGCAGTTCCCCTCTCGCACCGCGCTGCGCTGACCATTGCCGGAAATCGTTCTTGCTTCTGCCGATCGGCGCATCGATTATTCCTTCATCATTTTTTACCGAGCCCCAAACGATCGCCTTGTAGGTTTTCTGAACTATCCTTTCTTGAAATTGTTTTTTCAAGAAAAGAAATGTCTCCTGGTTCTTGGCGATAAGCAAACAGCCGGACGTTTCTCGGTCGATCCGATGCACAATGCCGGGGCGGAAAATTTTTACCGCTTCTTTCGTCTTTTGATTGATCGTTTCAATCGGCTCGCCAACATCTTTGATTTCCGGATATTTCTCGCGCAGCATATCGACGACTTTCGGCCCTTCGTTTTTTTCATCAGCAAGAACAACAATCACTTCGGGCTTGTTGATGACTAAAATATCTTTATCTTCGTATAATATAGGTATTGAGATATCCATAATTTGATTGAAATAATGTCAAATATAGTTTATACTGCAAAAATAAATTAATAAAGTATTTTTTAGTGATTAGCTGTTTTAATAGGTATCAATAAAATATAGGGCGATTAGCTCAGTTGGTAGAGCAATCCGTTTACACCGGAAAGGTCGCAGGTTCAAGTCCTGCATCGCCCACACTGCCCTCGTAGTTCAATGGATAGAACAGAGCTCTTCTAAGGCTTCGATGTAGGTTCGATTCCTACCGAGGGCACAATTCATAACTTGTTTTTATCGTAATGCCAATCCGAGAACAGTCGCGTAAGCCAAAGAATCTTTAAATGTCAGCGGCGGAATGTAATTGTCAAAAGAATTTATATTCCCCCACACATTCGCAAGCTCTGTTCTGATTTTAAGATTCGACGAAAGATAATCAGCAAGGCCGGGAATGCTTGCGGCAGCGCCCGTCAAAATTATTTTCTCGACTTTTTTGCCAGCGTTTCCGTAATTTTCTTTGCGAGAATGCCAGTCAATGTAGTCTTTATGTATCTCATTCTTCAATGCAGAAAAGCTTTCATCTGCAATCCCTTTATGTATCACAGAAGAAAGGAGAACCGCCCCGCCGCCCACAATCGATATTTCAGTCTCATCGCGGCCGCAATCGACAATCATATAT
>CAZSEN010000069.1:0-2830 GCA_964605995.1 uncultured Candidatus Saccharibacteria bacterium
CGATTTCTTCCTTTGGATCGGATACTTTCTGAAACAGACGCGCCTTTTGTCGCACCTGTTCCATACAGGGGAAAACGCTGCGAGCCGCAGTATGTGGAAGAAGTGGTCAAGAAGATCGCTGATATTCGCGGAGAGGATTATGAGACGGTTCGAAGCGTCATTGCTCAGAATGCCAGGAGAGTTTTCGGTCTTAAATGATAGATTAAGGCAGATTTTTTGCTTTGAGCAGGGACTTGCCCTCGATACCAGAACGAGTCATTATTCTGGTTTTTTTAATATATTTTTTACCCCAAATCTCAATTGTAGTTCCTAATATTGAGTTTGGTTTCTTCAAATTATCCGCAGAATAAAAGCGATGACTCGTTTGGTGTGGGGACTTGCTTTTTAAAAGCTTTTTAGTTAATATGAAATCCATGTCTGATGACCAAATGAAAGAAGCTGGAAAAATATACGAATTGGCATACCTCTTCGTATCAACCATTCCGGAGGAAAATATCGCTGCCGAAGAGGGCGCCTTGAAGGAGATGCTTTCAAATGTCGGCGCTGTTGCCATTGGGGAAGATTTTCCAAGGCTTATTTCTCTTGCGTATGAAATGGAAAAAACCATTGCTAACAAAAAGCAGAAGTTCGATTCGGGCTATTTCGGCTGGATCAAATTTGAGCTCGATCCGGAAAATATTTCAAAGCTCGACGAAGAGCTGAAAAGAAAAGAAAATATAATCAGATTCTTGATCATAAAAACTGTCAGAGAAAATACGATGTCATCAAAGAAGCCGATTGTTCGGGAATCAAAAGCTCGTCCGGCTCCCAAGAAAGAAGACGGGGAAATTGCTTCTGAAGAGGCTGCTCCGATCAATAAAGAAGAGGTAGATAAAAAAATCGAAGAATTAGTAGCCACTGCATAAATTTTACCAGCCTCTAGTCATTAGAACTTAATTAATATGTATTTGAACAAAGCATTCGTAATAGGAAATCTGACAAGAGATCCCGAATTAAAATCTCTCCCTTCAGGCATAAAAGTCGCAAGCTTCAGCGTTGCAACAAACAGGGTCTGGAAAGATCAAAGCGGAGCGAAAAAAGAAGCGGCGGACTATCATAACATTGTCGTTTTCGGCAGGCAGGCGGAAACAGCCGCTCAGTATCTCAAAAAGGGAAGCAACGTGCTGATTGAAGGGCGAATGCAGACCAGAAGCTGGGACGCAGCGGATGGAACAAAAAAATACCGCACTGAAATAATCGCTGACAGGGTTCAATTCGGATCTCGACCGAGCGGAGCAGTATCAAGTTTCAGCTCTAAGGCATCTGACGCGAAATCTGGGGTTTCAGATAAAGAAGACGAATTGGATACGATCGAATACCCGGAAGAGGAAATCAATTCAGAGGATATCCCGTTCTAAGTTTAAAAATCAAAAAAAATTACAATGAAACAAGACTATTTTTCAACAAACAACATAAAATACATAGATTACAAAGATACAGATCTTCTAAAGAAGTTCTTGAATCCGAATGCCAGGATGCTCTCCAAGAGAAAGACTGGTACGGCGGCAAAGAATCAAAGAAAAATCGCCGAGGCTATCAAGCGAGCTCGATTCATGGGACTCTTGCCATACGTAGCTAAATAAAACCAATAAAAAATTCCCGCATCATCATGCGGGAATTTTTTATTTCAACTATTTTTTTAAACTCGCTCCACGTATTCTCCCGTTTCGGTGTTGACCCGTATTACATCTCCTGTGTTTACAAAAAGGGGAGCGGTTATCACAGCGCCCGTTTCGAGCGTTACCGGCTTTCCGCCTCCGGAAGCCGTGTTGCCTTTTATGGAAGGAGGGGCCTCGGTTATTTTAAGGTCGATTTTAATCGGCAGCTTGACGCTGATAATCTTTTCGTCTTCATCTTCGCCCCAGATGTGGGCTGTCGCGATGGTGTTTTCTTTGAAAAATTTTACTTGATCTCCCAAGATTTTTTCATCAAGCTTGAATCGATTGCTAGGGTTGGCAGGATCCGAAAACCAATACTCGCCCCTATTCTTATAAAGGAATTTGACTTCTCTCTTGTTGATTTCAGCTTCTTCTACCTTGTCTGAAACGTGGAATGTCTCATTGTATGTTTTGCCGGTCATCAGGCTTTTAAGCTTAACCTGATTTTGGGGTTTTCGCTGCTGCGTTCGCGCAACATGAGATTCCATGACTTCGCATGGCTCATTGTTATATATGATTATTTTTCTTTCTCGAATCTCGCTGTATTCCAACATGGTGTTTATTTTTTTAACTACTAATATTTATTTTCTAAAAAGAAATTTGATTAACAATTTCTCGCCCCATAGGGAGAATTTTATGCACCCGATAAAATTCTGTCGTACTGGGGCATTCCAACATAAATTTATTATTTAATTAATAGCAATTGCATTCTAGCGTACCGGCGGAAAAAAGAAAACCCCACCCATCAACAGCGTCGATGGGTGGGGTTGGTATTGAAAACTACTCAATCATGATTTTTCCCGTGGCAATCTTTGTTCCGATATTCGCATCCAGGACTTCATAAACATACACGCCTGTCGGCAGATTTCCTCTTTCAAGAGGCATATCGCCATGACCGCGGATATTTCTCACTTCGCGTCCGGATGCATCATACATTTTGAAATCAAATTCGCCGTTGTTGGGGAGAGATATTGTTGAGGTTTCAATCAAGGGATTCGGATAAACAGCAATCTCGTCTGAAGGATTTTTACCGAATATTCCGGTTGTTAAATCCGTATCGCCGGGGGCATACTCCCAGAAATCATTGTGGTCATTCTGGGAGTTGTCATAACCTATCCCGATATATCCTTTGT
>CAZSEN010000070.1:0-2803 GCA_964605995.1 uncultured Candidatus Saccharibacteria bacterium
TCCTTTTTACAGGCGGCGGCACAGGCGGACATTTCTATCCGATCATCGCTATTGCAGAAAAAGTAAATGAAATCGCCGACAAAGAGAAAATTTTAAAGACAAAACTTTATTTCATGTCTGATTCTCCATATGACAGGAAATCTTTGTTTGAAAACGGAATCATATACGAAGAAGTGAGGGCAGGGAAGCTCCGCCGATATTTCTCGGTGAAAAATATTCTTGATCTGTTCAAAGCATTCTTCGGAATTATCGGCGCAATTTTCAAGATGTATTCCATCTATCCCGATGTCGTCGTATCTAAGGGCGGATATGCGTCATTTCCGGCGCTTGTTACCGCGCGGATTTTCCGGATTCCCATAATCATCCACGAATCCGATTCTGTTCCGGGAAAAGTGAACATGTGGGCATCAAAATTCGCTGCTCGCATCGCAGTATCATACAAAGAAGCGGCGGCATATTTCCCATCCGAAAAAACCGCATGGACAGGCCAGCCGATCCGCCGGGAAATCCAAAAGCCGACAAAAGAAGGCGCGTATGAATATCTAAAGCTTGAACCGACTGTGCCAGTAATCGTTGTCTTGGGAGGCTCTCAAGGCGCAGAGCTCATCAATAACGCTATATTGGAAGCATTGCCGGAACTTTGCTTGAACTATCAGATCATTCATCAAGTCGGCAGCAAACATATCGATGAAATCGAAAAAAGGGCATCAGTTATTCTGGCGAGTCATCCGTTTCCTGAAAGGTATCAGCCGTATGGATTTTTGAATGCGCTGGCGATGAAAATGGTTGCTGGCGCTGCGACATTGATCATTACCCGCGCTGGTTCGACGATTTTTGAAATCGCGTCATGGGGAGTGCCCTCGCTCGTTATCCCGATTACCAGATCCAATGGCGATCATCAGCGGAAAAATGCGTTCAATTACGCACGCGCAGAAGCATGCATTGTGCTTGAAGAGAAAAATCTGACGCTGAATATTCTTACTCAAGAAATCGACAAACTTATTTCAGATAATCAAAAAATGGAGTTGATGAAAAAAGCAGCGCATGATTTCGCTCATCCTGACGCAGCGGAAAAAATCGCCCGCGAAGCAGTGGACATTGCGCTTAAGCACGAGGAGTAAAAATTAGTCATCATCAATGATAGTATGGAGAATATGGATACTCTAAAAAGAAAAATTGTCACGCGATTCGCCCCGAGCCCAACGGGCTTTTTGCATGTTGGTGGGCTGCGTACAGCGCTTTATTCATATCTTCTTGCCAAGCAGAATGAAGGCACATTCATTCTGCGTATTGAAGACACCGACCGTGAACGGCATGTTGAAGGCGGCATCGAAAACATTTTAGAGTCTTTGCTTTGGGCAGGAATCATTCCCGACGAAGGAGTTTCTTTTTCACCGGATAAAAGAATAATTGAAATCGGAGAACATGGTCCGTATATTCAATCGAAAAAAATAGGGACGTACAAAAAACACGCTGAAGAGCTTGTGGAAAAAGGCCATGCGTTTTATTGCTTCTGTACGCCGGAGCGGTTGGAAGAAGTCCGCGAATATCGCCAGAAAAATAAGATGGCGCCCGGCTATGACGGCCTCTGTAAGACGCTTCCAAAAGAAGAAGTTTCTGAGCGCATAAAAAATGGTGAATCGCATGTCATACGCCTCAATATGCCGGATGAGGGAGAAACCAAATTCACTGATCTTATCCGCGGCGAGGTTATTTTCAAAAATGCCGACATTGATGATCAAGTGCTTTTGAAATCAGATGGATTTCCGACATATCATCTGGCTGTTGTCATTGATGACCATGATATGGGCGTGACTCATGCCATCCGCGGCGAAGAATGGATTTCAAGCACGCCGAAGCATCTTATACTTTATAGATTTTTCGGCTGGCAGGAGCCTCAATTCGCCCATCTGCCGCTTCTTTTGAATACCGACAAATCAAAGCTCTCCAAGCGCCAGGGTGATGTTGCAGTGCTTGATTACCGCGATAAGGGATACTTGCCGGAAGCACTCATCAACTTCGTGGCTTTTCTCGGATGGAATCCGGGAACTGAGCAAGAATTTTTCTCACTCGATGAATTGATACAGGCATTCAGTTTAGAAAAAGTGAATAAAGCGGGAGCGGTGTTTAATCTCGAAAAACTCGATTGGTTCAATCGGGAATATCTCAGGAAGAAAAGCGCGAGTGAATCGGCTGAATATCTGAACAGATTCATGCCGGATGAGATAAAAAATATGCCCATGTACAGCATGGATTTTCTGATCAAGCTGACTCCGAACATGATGGAACGAATTTCAAAAGGGAATGATCTTCAGGAAATGCATGCCGCTGGAGAGCTTTCTTATTTTTTCGCTCAGCCGGACTATGATGTTGAGAATCTTTTCTGGAAAACACTCAAAGATGATCCTGAAAAAAAACAGAAAACCAGAACTCATCTTGAAAATCTGATGCGCCTCCTTTCAAATATGCCTGCTGAACATTTCTCGCACATTTCCGTAAAGGAAGCTGTTTGGGAATATGCCGACAAAGCGGGCAGGGGAGAAGTACTCTGGCCGGCGCGTTATGCGCTCTGGGGCCGCGACAAATCTCCCGACCCGTTTATGCTCGCCGAAATTTTAGGCAAGAATGAGGCGCTGTCTCGGCTGAAAATTGCGCTCAAAAAACTCGAATAATCAGGAAAAAAAGCTCATTTATATGTTAGAATGTAAAAGAGGTGAAAAAAAATCTAAGAAAATCAGGCATCGTTTCAATTTCTATTCTTTTCTTAACCTTATGCGTTATCTTTAAAACGCCGCTTTTTGCT
>CAZSEN010000071.1:0-2753 GCA_964605995.1 uncultured Candidatus Saccharibacteria bacterium
GGACTGGCGTTCGGCGTGATAGCGGGAGCGCTGATGCATCTTTTGATTCAAGTTCCTATCGTAATTCAGCATCATTTTGCTCCGAAGTTCTCTTTTGCGATTGATTTCAAAGAAATCAAAAGAGTCATTATGCTCTCGTTGCCGAGAACACTGGCTCTCTCACTTAATAATTTTTCAATTCTGGCGCTTCTCTCAATTGCTTCGACAATGAATGAAGGCTCAATATCGATTTTCAATTTTTCATTCAATCTGCAATCTGTGCCGATGGCGATAATCGGCGTATCATATTCTGTCGCCGCATTCCCCACACTGGCGCGCTTTTTCGGAAGCGGGGATGTGAAAAATTTTCTTAAACATGTCATGTCCGCGGCGCGGCAAATCATTTTCTGGTCGCTTCCGATGATTTTTCTGTTCATCGTGCTCCGAGCGCAGATTGTGCGTGTGATTTTAGGCTCCGGGTCTTTCTCGTGGGCAAATACCAGGCTGACAGCAGCCGCACTCGCGCTCTTTTCTCTGTCGATTATCGCTCAAAGCTTATCACTGCTTTTTGTCCGAGCATATTATGCGGCAGGGAAGACTAAAAAGCCGCTTTCAGTCAATTTCATTTTTTCCATTCTGATCATCGCACTCGCTTTCATCTTGGTTAAAATTTTCAATCATGTTCCATATTTCAGATATTTCATGGAATCTATTCTTCGTGTTGATGACATAGCAGGAACGCGGATCCTGATGCTGCCGCTCGCATATTCGATCGGAACAATACTCAATTTCTTCGCGCTCTGGAGATTATTCAAAAAAGATTTCTTGAAAAATGAGCGTTTAAATCTGCAAAAAACATTTCTTCAGAGTCTCGGCGCTTCATTTATCATAGGGTTTATTGCATATATTTTTCTTGGAATTTTCGGAAATATGTTTGACTTGGATACATTCAAGGGAATTTTCTTCCAAGGATTTTTCTCCGGCCTTTTGGGGATTTCAGCGGGAGTTTCCATCCTTGCTATGCTGAAAAACAAAGAACTTCTTGAAATATGGAGCGCTATTCATAAAAAATTCTGGAAAACTGAAGTCATCGCGCCGGAGCAGAATGATTTATTATAGAAGGTGCGGTTAATCTGCAAATCTGTTAGTATCAGGAAATCAGGTACTAGTCGCTAGTAATTTCTTACTAAAATCTAACCCCTAGAAATTAAAACCTAATTCATTATGGATTTAAAACACATTAGAAACTTCAGCATCATCGCGCACATCGACCACGGCAAATCAACCTTGGCAGATCGGATGCTTGAAATTACGCATACAATCGAAAAAAGAAAGATGAAAGAACAAGTGCTCGATAGCATGGAGCTTGAGCGCGAGCGGGGAATCACCATCAAAATGCAACCGGTCAGAATGGAATATGAATTCGAAGGAAGCCGCTATAATTTGAATCTCATCGATACTCCTGGACACATTGATTTTTCATATGAAGTTTCCCGGGCGCTCAAAGCCGTGGAAGGTTCGATTCTTCTTGTCGACTCCACTCAGGGCGTACAGGCGCAGACGCTGACAACGCTCGGCATGGCGAGAGAATCCGGACTTAAAATAATCCCGGTCTTGTCAAAAGTGGATTCTCCGCTTGCACGAGTGGATGATGTGAAGAATGAAGTTGCAAAGCTTCTTGAATGCTCGACAGATGAAATTTTGGAAGTTTCAGGCAGGACCGGCCAGGGCGTTGAAGAACTTCTCAAGAAAATAATAAAAGATGTGCCGCCTCCGGTAAGCGAATTTTCTGAAGATGGCGTCCGCGCCCTCGTCTTTGATTTCAAATATTCGAATCATAAGGGCGTCATCGTGTATGTGCGGGTTCTTGATGGAAAAGTCTCAAAAAATACGAATCTGCTCTTTTCTGTCTCCGGAGAGAAATTCATGTCGCTTGAAGTTGGAACTTTCTCTCCGGAAGAAACTGCGAAGGAATATCTTTCTGCCGGCGAAATCGGCTATATCGTGACTGGCATAAAAAAGCCGGGCATTGCTTCTGTCGGAGACACGATTACAACAGTGAAAAATCCTCTGCCGGCGCTTCCCGGATATATGAATCCGCGGCCTGTCGTATGGGCGTCGATTTATCCCGAAAGCCAGGATGATTTTCCCACGCTGAAGATGGCGCTCGGCCGGCTTCGCCTGTCGGACTCGGCTTTTTCGTACGAAGAAGAATCTTCCGGCGCTTTAGGACGCGGCTTTCGATGCGGATTCTTGGGAATGCTCCATTTGGAAATCATCACCGAACGATTGCGAAGGGAATTTGATCTTGAATTGGTGGTGACGACGCCATCGATAACGTATAAAATCTTTTATGAAAATGGAAAGGAAGAGACTATTTATTCTCCGTATTTTTTTCCTGATGATGGGACATTCAAAAAAGTTTCAGAACCATGGGTTTTCATCAAAATCATCACGCCGTCGGATTATTTAGGGCCGCTTATGCAATTATTGTTCGATCATGAGGCTGAAATAGGGGATACGGAAAATTTCGGCGATAATCGATCATCTGTTTCTGTAAAAATGCCGCTGCGGGAAATGATGAGGAATTTCTTTGATGAATTGAAAAGCGTCTCTTCTGGATTCGCTTCGATTTCATACGAAATCGGAGAATACAGGGACGCTGATGTGACGAGGCTCGATATTCTGGTCGCTGATGAAGTCGTGCCGGCATTTTCGAGAGTCGTTTCAAGAAAGAAAGCGTATGATGAGGCTGAAAAAGCGGTTGAAAAGCT
>CAZSEN010000072.1:0-2690 GCA_964605995.1 uncultured Candidatus Saccharibacteria bacterium
TTAAAGTTTTCAATGTTACGCTGACCGCCGGCGGCATCGCGGGATTCATCATTTCTATCGGCGTTGCTGTTGATGCCAATGTGCTGATTTTTGAGCGAATCAAAGAAGAAATAAGAAACAACAGGACTATCGGCGACGCCATCAAAACAGGATTCTCGCGAGCATGGCTTGCTATCAGAGATTCGAACATTTCCAGCATGATTACCGCGATTATTTTGTTCTGGTTCGGTACATCGATCATCAAGGGATTTGCGCTGACATTCGGAATCGGCGTTCTGGTATCGATGTTCTCAGCGATTACGATATCGAGAATTTTCCTCTATGCCTTGAATGTTAATAAAAATACGAAGCTAACTGCATTCTTATTCGGCAGCGGATTTTCCTCAGCAAAACCTAAATCTAATTAAAAAATATGTTCATAATCAACCATAAAAAAATATTCATAGGATTTTCCATACTGATGGTTCTTGCCTCCATCGCTACGATGATTTTCTTCGGGCTTAATTTCGGCATTGATTTCAAAGGCGGCTCGCTTTCTGAAGTTTCTTATGTCGGAGTCAGGCCGGAGATAGCTCAAGTCAAAGACGCCATCAAGCCGCTTAACATCGGCGAAGCGCTTGTTCAGCCGACAGGAACAGATGGATTCATCATCAAGACAAAATATCTTTCAGAACCGGAGCGAATTTCTTTGATCGGTGCGCTTGATATGGAAGGCAAATCTCCTGTGACTGAAAAAAGCTTCAATTCCATCGGTCCTTCTGTGGGAAAAGAGCTCACCAAAAAATCCATATCCTCAATCGTTTTGGTTTCCTTGGCGATCATTATGTTCATCGCGCTTTCTTTCAGGGGAGTTTCGCGGCCGGTTGCTTCTTGGAAATACGGCATAATTGCGATTGTCACTCTTCTTCACGACATCACGATTCCGGTTGGAATTTTCACCGTACTCTCGCATTACAGCGGAGCGGAAGTTGATACCCTGTTCGTGGTGGCAATTCTTACTGTACTTGGTATTTCCATTGCCGACACGATTGTCGTGTTCGACAGAATAAGAGAGAATTTGAAGAGCAATCTATTTCCGGCATTCAGAGAAGCGGTCGGCAATAGCATCAAGCAAGTATACGGTAGATCAATCAACACATCATTGACTGTCATTTTGGTGCTCCTCTCTCTTTATTTCTTCGGCCCCGAATCTACAAAGAATTTCGCTCTCATGCTGACCGCCGGAATGTTCTTTGGAACATATTCCTCAATCTTCCTTGCGTCTCCTTTGCTTGTGTGGGCAGAAGAAAGGCAGAATAGAAAAAATAAGAAATAAAAAAACGGCTCATTGAGCCGTTTTTTACCATTTATTATTGAAAGTAATTTTGATATACTACAAGTTATGAATATCATCTTAGGAATTATCGGACTTGTTATTGTTTGGTTTGTCGCCATATATAACCGCTTCATGGCGTTAATTAATCGCGCCCAGGAAGCATGGGCGGATATTGATATTCAGCTCAAGCGCCGCTATGATCTCATTCCAAACCTCATAAATACAGTCAAAGGCTATGCGACACATGAATCAACAGCATTTGAAAAAGTGACCGAAGCGCGTGCAAATGCATTGACTGCGGAAACGGGTGGCAACAAGAAGAAAATCGCGCAGGCAGAAAATATGCTTACAAACACAATGAAGTCGATTTTCGCTGTTGCCGAAGCGTATCCGGAGCTCAAGGCAAATACGAATTTTCTCGCTCTTCAAGAGGAGCTTTCGGACACTGAAAATAAAATTCAGGCGGCGCGAAGATTCTATAATAGTAACGTCATGGAGTTGAATACCAGAGTCGATTCTTTTCCTGCGAATATCATCGCCAAGATGTTTAAGGTTTCAAAAATGGAACTTTTCCAGCTTGAAGATGAAGCGGCGAAGAATCCTGTCGAAGTGAAGTTTTAATTATCATTTTAAATCAACCCACATAATATATGAGCTTTGAATCAAAACATTTTGAATCACTTGAAACGATCAATCTTTTAAAAAAATACGAGCAGGAATATGCTGATTTAAAGCAGAATTCGCCGGAAAAAGCGAGAGAATACTTGATCAGAGCTTCTGAAGGCATTGATATGCATTTGGGAAATGAAGTTCTTAAAGAAGAATTAAACAATTTTACCAAGCACGATCTGAAATATCTGCAGCGCGAACTCTCCGCGCTTCTTGAAAAAGACGAAGCCGAAGCTTAGCTTTTAGCTGGTTACTTTTTACGTCTAAAATCTGACATTGTAATTTATGGCAACACTCTATACTCATCAGGGTGAAAATGTGCGAAAAACATGGATTCTTGTGTCTATGTTCTTTGTGATTGTCATTGGGTTAGGTTGGCTGTTTGCGTATATTTATAACAGTCCGGGAATTTTATACTTTGCCGTGTTTTTCAGCATCGTCATGAATATCGTCGGCTATTGGTATTCTGACAAGATAGTATTGAACATGTCTAGCGCGCGGCCCGTGGCGAGAGAAGAGAATCGTGAGCTCTACACTGTCGTTGAAAACTTGGCGATTACCGCCGGACTTCCGCTTCCGAAAATATATATCATCAATGATCCTGCGCCGAATGCGTTTGCGACCGGCCGCGACAAAGAACATGCGGTAGTGGCAGTCACGTCCGGCCTCTTGGCTATTCTTGATAAAACAGAACTTGAAGGCGTCA
>CAZSEN010000073.1:0-2682 GCA_964605995.1 uncultured Candidatus Saccharibacteria bacterium
GGCACTATTCACAATTACCGATCGCCCAGGTTATCCGCGCCGCACTACAGCACGCTTGGATACAACAAGCGGAGTTAGGCGTAGTGACGCGGCAGCCGATCCAAAAATATCGGCAAACCCTCGAACTTAATGTTCGAGGGTTTTTCTTTTGGCAAAAAGAGGGAAAATTGATAAGCTATGTATGGAAAATTGTCCTTAAAAAAGAAGACTATGGGCGCAATAGCGAATGGCGGCTCGGTAATCATAGAAAATCCGGATTTTTATACATGGATCAATATGGTTGAAAACCGCATCACTGAAGTCAGAATTTCCTGCTTGTTTAAAGATCTGAACAGCGGAAAAGTCGGAAGAGTGACTGTCGTAGCAGAAAAAATAATCTTGCATCAATCAGAAGAATATAACTGGGCATTTATCGGCTTCATAAAAACCGGCAAAGCGAATATTCCGATCTCGATATCATATTCCGAAAGGAAGAAAGAGGGGCTGTATTCAATCTCTTTTAAAAAAGGAAGGAGTTCGAATTTCGAAGAGATGAAGAAAAATGCCGATGATTTTCTCGGCGGCGATATTTTCAAAGATTGGCCATTTGGAAAATGAATCTGATTCAAAACGCCCCCGACGGTTGTCGGGGGCGTTTTTTATTTTTTTCTCTCTGTATGGAATTTTCCGCAGCGAGCTGATGGAAAATCATGCACCTTAGATTAAATCTCGATTTTTACCGAAGAAGATGATTGAATTTCTCTCTTTTTAGCATTATCCTCTTCCATTCGCCTCTGACTTTCTTTTTCAGCATCTTTCATTTCGTTTTCATCAGCTTCTTTCGCGCGAAGGGAGCTTTTTACATCAAAATCAATTTTTAATTTTTCGCTTGCTTGAATAAGAAGTTTTGCTTCTTGCGCAAACTGCTCCGCATTCTGGAATATCCTGAATGCGGAGCCATACTCATTCGCGTCCATTCTCATCTTTCCGTCATTCATAAGCTTGTCCGCGTCGCCGATTGTCGCTTGAGCTCTCACAACAGCATCGGCGCCGATTTTTTCTTTCATAAGCTCAATGAATTTTTTCACTTCATCGATCTTGTTCTGCGCCGCTTTCATTTTTCCTTCTGCGGCTGATTGAACATCCGGACCCATCTCGCTTGAAATTTTATCATCACTATCAGCTCGATTTTCCTCGGCCTTACCCGCTTGTACGGTTACTTTTGCTCGAAGAGAGCTCAATGTGTCGCCAAGGTCCACATCTTCGGCGCTTAATTTTTGAAGGATCGCTTCGTGAGCTTTCAAAGAAACTTCGAATTTTGAGGAAATATCCGCCTGATTAGCCAATTCAGATTTCGCCTTGAAATCCTCTATCCTCTTTTCCACTCGATCGGCATGCTCGTCAAACTTAGCTTCAATTTTAGCCTTAATTTCAGCATTGAACTTTCCCTCTGCAGCAAGCTTCTCAGCTTCCTCCAATCTCTTTTCAGCAAGACGCGCCTGCCATTCTGCGTCGGTCTTTGCTCTAATAGCAATTAGGTCGACGATTTTTTCATTTACCTCGGTTTTTACCGGATAGAAAAAATCACCGGGCTGTGATTTTTCAGCCACATATGAAGTGCCGCCCAGAAGCAATGCGAGAATAATTGCGATTGTCATAAATAAATATATTATTGATTATTTGATAATTAAACTTCTTTTTCAATTATACTACTTTAAACTATGTAAATAAACGTGGGTGTGGATTATGAAAATCGCTCTTTGTCCAAATAAGATATAATGAGAGAAGCATGCACAAAATAACCACATTTATCATAGCAGAAGCAAATAAGGCCAAGCGGAGCCGCGAGATTTCTCCGACCGTGCCGATAAAGAGTGCTCCTCATTATTTTGAAAAATCCGTTCCCTCCCAATTCGTGCTCGGACAGGAAAAAATAACATTGGACGGAAGAGAAATAGAGCTGTCCGCAAAATCATACCATCCGGATGCGATTTTGGTCGAAGGAACCATTTCAGTTCCCAATATCTTCGCGGATGGCATCTTGGAATTGAAAGACAAACTACAGGAAGCCTGCTATCAATTCGCAAAAAAGAACAGCGCAAAAGAAAAACCGGCCGAAGAATATACTGTCTATCAAGTTTCCGGATACAAAGGCGAGCCGGAAGGATTGGTGAAGGATAAAGCAAAAATAATCGCCGGACTTTTGAAGTCAGAACGGCTTCCGCTTGATCCGAAGGAAATCGAGTACACGCTTTCATATCAAATCAAATACGGAAAAGATGATCTCATCATCGTCGACTGGGACGGCGCATTCATATTCGATATTGACGGAGAGTCCGCGGATGCGATCGAGCTTTTTGAGCTTGCAAATTATCAGCTGCTCCGATACAGAGTTCTTGATGATGATCTTGATGAAAAAATGAAGATGGCTTCAAAAACAATCCAGAACGAGGAACAAATAAAAAGGAAGCTGAAGCTGTTCAAGATGCCAAGTAAGGAAATCAGCCAAGAATTCAAGGAGGTAATCAAAATCCGATCGGAATCGATCGTCAAATTCGAAGCGATGGAACGCGACATCAAGCTCATCGGCGACTGGTATTTGGCGCGCTTGTATGATCTGATCTCAAAAAAATTCCGTCTCGAGGAGTGGAGAAAGACAGCGAAAGAAAAGCTTGAATCGCTGGAAGATGTGTATACGATTGC
>CAZSEN010000074.1:0-2673 GCA_964605995.1 uncultured Candidatus Saccharibacteria bacterium
AGTTCCGGTGTGGATGAAAAGGGAATCAACACGAAAGAAACTGTTATTGAAGTGCGTGAAATGGCACAAAATGCCACATTTGCACAGATGTTCGGCTCTCTTTCAAATGATCTCGACAAACTCTGCCTCACCCAAAGTCAGATTTTGAATTTCATTGCCAAACATCGCCCATCGCCATCGGATGGTTGTCCCGCAACTGGTTGCTTGATTCCTTTGTTTTTGACTTTTTGATTCTTAATCCCTTCGACACTTTGTCGAAGGGATTTTTTACAGCTACGGAGGCAACCCCTCCGTAGCTGTCTATGCTATACTTTTAGTATGTCCACGAGAAAACAAACTTTTGCACCCAACGAATTTTATCACTTATATAATAGAGGTACTGAAAAAAGGATTATCTTTCAAGACATAGAAGATTATCATCATTTTTTGTTTTTAATGTTTGTCTGCAATACAACAAAAAGCATTGAATTAAGAAATGTAGGTGAAAAATATGACCGCAGAGAAACATTAGTTGATATTGGAGTATATTGCTTAATGCCTAATCATTTTCATATTCAAAAAAAAAAAAAAACAGAAGGTGGAATTTCTAAATATATGCTTAAATTGCTAACTGCATATTCGATGTATTTTAATAAAAAATATAAAAGAACTGGAAAATTATACGAGGGAGTATTTAAATCAATCCATTCAAATACTGATCGTTATTTAAAATATCTTTACTCTTATATACATCTAAACCCGGCAAAACTAGTGGATAAAAACTGGAAAGAATCTAAAAGTAGAAATAATTCCGTTTTATTAAAGTATGTTTTTACTTACCCCTACTCAAGTTTACAAGAATACACAAATTCAGAATTTAAGATTCTAAATCCAACAGCATTCCCCACTTATTTTAAAAAGTTGATTGATCATAAAAAAGAACTCTTTGAGTATTTAACTTTTAATCATTAAAATTGAGGATTTGAGTTTGGAACTACACCTGCGGAGGGGGTTGCTTCCGTAGTCGGAGTTTTTTTTGATTCGGTCAAAATGAAAGTTTGCTCTCATTTTTTATAGCGGAAGAAATTTATCCCCACTCTTAATTAAGTGTGGGGATTTATTGCCCGCTGACTTTAAATGTTTTTGTTATCTGATTGCTGTTCCAGACCGTATCATACGCGATCAGTTTGAGCTCATTTTGTTCCTGTAAATTGCTCAAATCTGAAGGAATGAAAGAGAATGTGAAGTTAGGACTTTTTACCGTTCCGACGTAATCATTATTGATGAAGATATCTATTTTTTGCAATGGAAAACGCCCGAGACTGCTGATGGTCATGGCGATTTGCTGATGGGGATCATAGACAGTTTCAGAATTAGGAGAAAGAATATTTACATTCGGCTTGTTTGCCTGCGTGTGAATATCGTCATACAGAGTCGGCTTTGATATGACGACAGGGTATCGCCATGAATTATTCTGCCACCAATTTTGCTCGGCGATTTCCCAATGTTCGAATTGGGAGTCTTCTGATGGATCAGCCGGTCGTGCGCCCAACGGATCGCTTTTATCAATCCAATACAAAATCGAATGGAAGTTCGTGATTACTTTTTCTTGAGTCGTTTCTTTTGGCGTGTACTCTGTCGCCAATTTTCCTGAAATTGTATCCACTAAAAAACTTTCTCCGCCTTGCCAAAGTCCGCGGATGACTGGAGCGCCTTTTTTCGGATCATTTTGAATATCAGGCTTCTCGAATTTCTCATCAGGCAATGTTTTCAATATTTCATTCATGAATTCATTCCACATCGGCGCGACAATCAAGCCGGAAATTTTTTTCTCCATCGGCGAATTGTCATTGTTTCCCGCCCATGATCCGACAGCAATTGAGGGAGTGTATCCCAAAATCCACGCGTCTCGATAGTCGTTTGTGGTACCGGTTTTTACGGCGACATCGCGTCCGGGAAAATAAAGCGGGGAATTGGCGCCTTCAAGCGGCGTTCGGGCAACATTGTCGGAGAGAATATCGGAAATCATCAGCGTTTCATTTTTAGGCAGGACAGTTTCTTCTTGATTTCTATATTCTTCCAAAATATTTCCGGCATTATCTTCAACTTTCAAAATACTTACTGCTGGATGACGCACGCCTTCATTTGCAAAAACGCCGTATGCGGAAGTCATATCGAGAAGCGTCACTTCACCGCCTCCGAGTACGAGCGTGAGTCCGTATCTGCCGGCGTCGGTCAAGGTTTTTATGCCCATGTCTTTTGCGGTTTTGAGAGAATCAGCGATTCCTGCCAAATAGAGGACTTTGACGGCAGGAATGTTTATTGATTGAGCGAGCGCTTCTCGAAGCGTCATCGGACCTCTGAATCTATCGTCGTAGTTGCCGGGCATATAGCAGTCATCTTGATTGTGTCCGGGCAGCGCCTTGCCGTATGCGTCGCAGGTTGTTTGGAATTCAGTCTGTACGTCGAAAAGGACAGTGTTCGGAGTGTATCCTTTTTTGAAAGCTGTCACGTAGGCGAACGGCTTGAATGCGGAACCCGGCTGTCTATGCGCCAGCGTAATATTATAATTTCCATCGATTTCTTTGTCGAAATAATCTCTCGATCCGACCATTACCAGAATCTGGCCGGTTTTCGGATCGATTGCTACCATGCCGGCATTTTTTCCGTTGAATTTCACTTCGTTCTGCAGGG
>CAZSEN010000075.1:0-2507 GCA_964605995.1 uncultured Candidatus Saccharibacteria bacterium
TAGCCACCATATTTCCGATAAATTTGTTTTTCTTTTCATTAGAATCGAATGTTATTTTTGGATCAACATATCGAAACGGCTTTTCAAGATCATGGAGGAACAATACAAGCAAGACATCTGAAAGGCTGAAGTCCAACTTCCGGAAATCATTCATCATTTTATATAAAGCAATGGCATAATTCATCGCTTCCTCAAGATGATCGACATATCCGCTTTCCCATGCCTGATGTTTTGTCAGCGCTCCGGGAGATTTGTAAAATCGGGTTTTGTTGTCTTTGAAAAGTTGATAGCAAGAGCTTCTGTTCGGCTCTTCTACAAGCATCAGAAGATTGGCAATCTGACGGTACTTCATATATTTCTGTTTTTAATGAGCTTTTCTGACTCAAGATTAACAGAGCCTCCTTTTTTGTCAAAACTGCTCAAGCACCGCTTTGATTCTTCGTACACCAGCAGAAACAGCTTCTTCTTTGAGGATTTTAAAATGTCCGAGTTCGCTCGTATTCGAGACATGGGGCCCGCCGCAGAATTCTTTGGAGAACGGCGTTCCATTTTTTTCTTCGATGAAATACACGGAAACAGTATCGCCGTATTTCGCGCCGAATTCCATTTCTGCGCCGAGCTGCATTGCTTCCTCTTTCGGCATTTCTCTGCGGATGACGTTCAATCCTTCGCCGATTTTTTCATTTACCAAATCCTCGACTTTCTTTTTCTCTTCATCGGTCATTTTGCGTTCGAATGCGAAGTCGATGCGCAAACGCTCTTCAGTGATGTTGCTTCCCCGCTGTTTGATGCTCTCGCCAAGGACATGCTGGAGCGCAGCCAAAAGCAAGTGGTGGGCGGTATGCAAACGCACGGTTTTCTCGTTATGATTCGCAAGTCCGCCTTTGAACATTCCAGCGGATGAAGTGCGGGATTTTTCCTGATGCTCTTTCATTTTTCCGTAGAAATCATCAATCTTGATGATTTCGCCTTTTTCTTTGGCAAGCTCGACAGTGAGTTCAACAGGAAAACCATATGTGGTAAATAGCGTGAACGCATCAGTTCCCTTTTCAAATTCTTTCATTCCTTTCTCGAGCGTCTCGCGGAATTTCGATTCTTCAGCTTCCACAGCAGCGCTGATGATTTTCTGATCAAGCTCCGGGTATACATCTTTATATTTATCTACAATGACTGAAATAAGTTTTAAAGAAAGCAGATTTTTAGGAAGTTTCAATATGTCCGCATATCGGATTGCGCGGCGGAGAAGCCTGCGAAGCACATATCCTCTGTCAGAATTTGTCGGAATGACGCCATCGGCAATCATGAAGCTTGCGGTGCGGATATGGTCGGCGACGATTCTTTTCACCCGCTCATCAGACGAATCAGTCGATTGATTGATTGCATCCATAATCGGCCTGAAAAGATCCGTGTTGAAGACATTATTAGTTTTTTGCATGACCATCGCGAGGCGCTCGAGCCCGGCGCCCGTATCCACATTTTTCTGGCTTAACTTGCCGACAACTTTCCCGTCTTTTTTCTCGAATTCCATGAAAACATCATTCCAGATTTCTACAACCTGCTGCTTGTCATCAGCCGCCATGTATTCTTCCTTTGTCATGTCGCCCAAGCCGTTTTCGGTCACATCATAAAACATTTCCGTATCCGGTCCGCATGGACCGTTGTCTCCCGGGCTCCACCAGTTCGATTTTGCCGGCATGAAATAAATCCTGTGTTCGGGAATTCCCAAGCTCTTCCAGATTTCAAGCGAATCAAAATCTTTCGGTGCGTTTTCATCGCCCTCGAACACCGTCACATACAGGCGCGCAGGATCCAAGCCTAATCCTTCTTCTTTTGATGTAAGAAATTGATAGCTCCATGTAATGGTTTCATTTTTGAAATAATCCCCGAGTGACCAGTTGCCGAGCATTTCAAAAAATGTGTCGTGCGTATTGTCGCCGACTTCGTCGATGTCCTGCGTGCGAACGCATTTCTGCACATCAGCGATTCGCTTTCCTTTAGGATGCGGCTGTCCGAGCAGATATGGCACAAGCGGATGCATGCCGGCGGTCGTAAAAAGCACTGATGGATCGTCTTTTGGGACGAGAGATGCCGATGGAATGATTGCATGTCCTCGATTTTCAAAAAATTTCAAGAACCGATTTCTGATTTCTTCTGATTGCATGAATGTCATGTATCGTGAGACGATTAGCTGAAATTATCTTCTTCGTTATTATACCGGCCAGCGAACATTTTCCTGACTTTCTGCTCCACAGACCAAAAGACCGTAAAAATAATGAGCGTAAGGACAGTTGAAATGATTGCGAGGCTGTACAAACCGTATCCAGCAGCAACACCAATGCCGGCAGCAACCCACAAGCTCGATGCCGTGGTGAGTCCGACGATTTTCGAATCTTGAAAAATAATGAGGCCGGCACCCAAAAATCCGACACCGACGACTACTTGAGACGCCATACGGAGCGGATCAAAACTGCTTGTTCCGATGAGATGATAATTTTGTGCGATCATTT